>DASSFS010000093.1:0-4291 GCA_035694165.1 Solirubrobacterales bacterium
CGCTCGGCGGGCGCAGCGCGGGACCTCTTCGCCCACCTCTACGCCGGCGTCGAGGCCAAGGGCGGCAAGGACCTCACCATCACCCTCGGGCCAGGCTTGGGCGACGACCCGCTGGGCACGCTCGAGGTCAGCCGCTCGATCGCCGCCGCCGCCTCGCGCGTCGAGGACGACGAGGACGCCGACGACGCCGGCAGCCTCGCCGCGCGGCGCGTCGGCGCCTTGCTCAACCTCGCCAAGATGACCGACGAGCTCGGCGCCGGAGACGCCGACTTCAAGGCGTCGCCGATGTGGGACGCGGTGGTCGCGCCGGTGCTCGAGCTGCAGGCTGGCGACCGCCTCGAAGCGCTCGGCTTCGTCGCGGCGGCACGCGCCGGCCTCGACGGCGCCGAAGCGTGGCTGGGCAGCCACGCAGCGCGCGTCGCCGACCTCGAGCGGGCGATCGGCCACCCGGTGCGCTGACGCCGACCGGCGCCGCGTGGCGCTGAGACGTTCCAGCCGCTATTTCCGCCTGATGACGCGGACGCTCTTCAAGCCGTGGTCTGTGGACTTCGATCCGGTCGCGGCAAGGCCGAAGGTCGCGGCCCCGGTCTGCCCCACGGCGTCGCCGACCTCTTCCCGGATTCGTTTGAGGAGTCCGAGTTAGAGGAGATCCCGAGGGGGGTGGCGATAGACTACGCGGCCTCCCGATCGATCATCTCCGGCGAGCCGCGCGTCGGGGCCGCCGACCGGACTCCTTAAGGAAGCCAGGGCATGAGCGATCTCAAGACTTGCTTCAAGCGTGTCGACTACGACCTCGCCGGACTCCTGCACTACCTCGACATTGGCGACATTGGGCTTCCCGACATCCAGCGGCCTTTCGTTTGGAAGAACGCCAAGGTCCGCGATCTTTTCGACTCGATGTACCGCGGCTTTCCTGTCGGCTACCTGCTCTTCTGGGAGAACGCCCAAACCAATGGCACCAAGCAGATCGGCGTCGGCGCCAAGCAGCACTCCGTCTCTTCGCGGCTGATCGTCGACGGCCAGCAACGGCTGACCTCGCTCTATGCGGTGTTCCGCGGTAGGAAGGTCCTCGACGAGGACTACAGCGAGCGTCATATCGAGATCGCTTTTCGCCCGCGCGACGGCCGCTTCGAGGTCGCCGACGCCGCCGTCCGCCGCGATCCCGAGTGGATCGCCAACATCTCGGACCTGTGGGCGTCCGGCAGGTCGAGCTACCAGATGGTCAAGGGGTTCCTCACCGCGCTGAAGGACAAGGTCATCGTCAGCGACGAGGAGGAGGAGCAGATCAGCCACAACCTGGACCGGCTCTTCGACCTGCAGAAGTATCCGTTTACGGCGCTCGAGATCGCTTCGACAGTCGACGAAGAGCAGGTGGCGGACATCTTCGTCCGCATCAACAGCGAAGGCGTGAAGCTCAACCAGGCCGACTTCATCCTCACGCTGCTGTCCGTCTTCTGGGACGAGGGTCGGGCCGCACTGGAGGACTTCTGCCGCTCATCGCGCCAACCGCCCGCATCCGGCTCGGGAGCCTCGCCCTTCAACCACTTCATCCAACCAGACCCCGACCAGTTGCTGCGCGTATCGGTCGCCTTCGGCTTCGAGCGCGGGCGGCTCAAGAGCGTCTACCAGGTACTACGAGGCAAGGACCTCGATACCGGCCTTTTCTCGCCCGAACGGCGCGACCACCAGTTCGGGGTGCTAAAGGAGGCCCAGGCGCAGGTGCTCGACCTCAAGCACTGGCACCAGTTCCTCAGCGCCCTGGTCGGAGCCGGCTATCGCAGCGGCGAGATGATCTCCTCCCAGAATGCGCTGCTGTACGCCTACGCTTTCTACCTGATCGGGCGCATCCGCTGCCGCGTCCCCGAGTACCAACTGCAGAAGTTGATCGGCAGGTGGTTTTTCTTCGCGAGCCTGACCGGCCGCTACACCAGCTCGCCGGAAACGGTGATGGATGGTGATCTCAACCGCGTGCGCGGACTTTCGGACCCAGCACAGTTCGTCGCGGTCCTCGAAGACCTGATGGCCAGCGCTCTAACGAACGATTTCTGGGCGATCACGTTGCCGGCCGCGCTCGAGAGCTCGTCAGCGCGCAACCCGGAGCTGTTCGCCTACGTCGCGGCGCAGAACCGGCTCGGCGCGCCGGTCCTCTTCTCGCACAAGAAGGTCGGAGATCTTATCGATCCGGCCCTGAAGACCAAGAAAAAGCCGCTGGAGCGGCACCACCTCTTTCCGCGCGCGTGGCAGGAGTCGCAGGGGGAAACCGACCTCAAGGTCATCAACCAGATGGCCAACTTCGCCCTTCTCGAATGGCCCGAGAACATCGACCTCAGTGACGACCCGCCGAGCGTCTACGTTCCAAATCTACGGCCGCGGTTCTCCGCCGGTGAATGGCAGCGGATGCACGAGCTTCATGCACTTCCAGACGGCTGGGAATCGCTCGGTTATGCCGAGTTCCTCGCCGCGCGGCGCCGCCTGATGGCTGCGATCATCCGTCGAGGGTTCGAAGGGCTTTAAGCGAGCACGGCTGATCGAGCTGATCGAGCAGCTCATGCAGCTCGCGACCGGGATGCGCGAAGCCAATGAAGCTCACCCTCAGCGACGGTGACCTGGCGTTCTACGACGCTCTCGAAACGAACGACAGCGGGGCAAGGTGCTCGGCGACGAAACGCTCCGTGCGATTCTCCCGCGAGGTGGTCAGCACGGTGCGGAAGAACGTGACCATCGTACTCAGCCAAGGGTGGCGCCTAGGCGCAAGCTAGCTGGCATCGGGGTCGAACGGATTCACGACCTCGAGCCCGCAGGCATCGAAATCTCGAACGTTGCGGGTGGCGACGCCGAGCTGACGGACTCGGGCGATCGCCGCGATCTGGCCGTCCAGGACACTCATCGGGCGGCCCAGCCGTCGGCGGTGGGCCATCAGGTCACCGTATTGGTGAGCAGCCGCTTCGTCGAAAGGGAGCACGCGAAGCGCGAACCCGCGGGCGATGAAGCGGTCAAAGCGGGCTCGAAGATCCTCCCGTCGCCTGCCGTCGGGGAGGCAAGCAATACCGAAAGAGATCTCGGCGATCGTAACTGCGGCAAGGAACAGAGACTCGGTCTGTCTGTTGTCCACCCAGGCCGTCACGGATGGCTCCGGAGATGGAGCCATGAGGGCCGAGACCACATTCGTATCCAGAAGCATCATCCTGGCAGGTCGAGAGGTTCGTGCGCCTTGCGCGCTGGGAGCTCGAGCTCGACGCCGCCAGTTGGTCCGAAGCACTCCCGTGCGAGCTCGCTCAGCCGTTCCGGCGCAGCGACCGACGAACGGAGGATGGCGCGCACTTCTTCCTCCATCGACACCCCGTGTCGGGCGGCCCGCAGTCGCAACTGCTCGTAGAGCTCGTCCTCGATCCTGCGGATGCTAAGACTCGCCATGCCGCGACCTCCTCATCGTCATGCTAGCACCTGCTAGCGCGCGGGTGCAGACCAGCCAGGGGGCGTCGAGCGGTCCTCGCGGTGAGGTCGGCAGCCTGAGACAATCTGCCCGCGGCTTCCGTTTGTAGGAGGGCGACACCCTCTGCCTGACGGAGCGCGCCGACACACCCGCGATGCCTCAGCCGCTCATCCTCGACTCCGCGTCCGTGCCGCCCCTCTACGCCGAGCTGCGTCGCGTCTGGGGGTTCGACCGCCTCAAGCCGCTGCAGGAGGAGGCGATCGCCGTCGCGCTCGCCGGCCGCGACAGCCTGGTGGTGCTGCCCACCGGTGGCGGCAAGTCGCTGTGCTACCAGGCCCCGGCCGTGGTCGGTGGCGGCCTGACGCTGGTCGTCTCGCCGCTGATCGCGTTGATGAAGGACCAGGTGGACGGTCTCGTCGAGCTCGGCGTCCCCGCCGCGGTCTTCAACAGCTCGCTGTCCGCGGCCGAGCGGGCTGCGATCCAGGCGCGGCTGGCGCGCGGCGAGCTGCGCCTCCTCTACGCCGCGCCCGAGCGGCTGATGATGGAGGGCGGCGGCGGCTTCCTCGCTCTGCTGCGCCGCGGCGGCCTGCGCGCGGTCGCCGTCGACGAGGCGCATTGCATCAGCGAGTGGGGCCACGACTTCCGGCCCGAGTACCGCCAGCTCGGGCAGCTGCGCGAGGCACTGCCCGGCGTCCCCTTCCACGCCTACACCGCCACCGCCACGCCGCGGGTGCGCGAGGACATCGTGCGCCAGCTGCGCCTGCGCTCGCCGGCGGTGCTGGTGGGCTCGTGCGACCGCAAGAACCTCGTCTACCGCGTGCGGCGGCGCGAGCAGCTCGCCCGCCAGGTGCGTGAGGT
>DASSFS010000094.1:0-25261 GCA_035694165.1 Solirubrobacterales bacterium
CCCCCGAACGTTTTGCGGAGGAGGAGAGCGGCGCTGCGGGCGACAGCAGCTCAGTCTTCTTCGACGAGGTACCGAGTGAGGGGGTCACCCGGACCCCTCCCACGCACCCTAACTAGCGTAAAGGTGCTCGATCTCGTTCTCGCGCTTCGCCGTCACGACCGCGCGCTTGACCTTCAGAGTCGGCGTCAGCTCGCCGTTCTCCTGCGAGAGGTCCTCGGGCAGGATCGCGATCTTCTTGACCTGCTCGACCCGGGCGAAGTTCTGGTTGATCTGTTCGACGTGGGCCATGATCGAGGCCTTGACGTCGGGGTTGGCCGAGAGCTGCTCCGGCGTTTCGTCGAGGTTGTGCTCCTGCACGTAGGCCGCGGCTTCTTCGGGGTCGAGCGTGACGAGGGCGACCAGGTAGGGACGACGGTCGCCGACCACGACGCACTGGGAGACCAGCGGGTGCTGCTTGATTTCGGCCTCGAGGTTGGCCGGGGTGATGTTCTTGCCGCCGGCGGTGATGATGATGTCCTTTTTGCGGCCGGTGATCTTGATGAAGCCGTCGGAGTCGATCTCGCCGATGTCGCCGGTGTGCAGCCAGCCGTCGACGATCGTCTCCCGGGTCGCCTCCTCGTTCTTGTGGTAGCCCTGGAAGACGTTGGGTCCCTTGACGAGGATCTCGCCGTCGCCAGCGATCTTCACTTCGCAGCCGGGGAAGGGTTTGCCGATCGTGCCGATCTTGAAGTCGTCGGGGCTGGAGATCGTCGCCGCGGTCGAGGTCTCGGTCATGCCCCAGCCCTCGAGCACCAGGACTCCGGCTGCATCGAAGAAACGCAGGATCTCGGGGTTGATCGGGGCGGCGCCGGAGACAGCGAGACGAAGCTGGCCGCCGAACAGGTTGCGAATTTTCGAGAGCACTTTCTCGTCGGCGAAGGCATATTGGCGCTGCAGCAGGAAGCCGGGCTTGCGGCCGCTGCGTTCCGCCTCGCGCATCTTGCCGCCGACCTTGATCGACCAGTCGAAGACCCTCTTTTTCAGGCCACCCTCTTTCTCCATCGCGCTGGTGGCCATCGTGTAGATCTTCTCGAAGATGCGGGGGACCGAGGGGAAGTAGGTCGGTTTCAGTTCGGCCAGGTTGGGCATGATCTTCAGCGGGTCCCGCTCCCAGTAGGCGATCGTCGCGCCGAGGTCGAAGCTGCCGAGCTGGATCAGCAGTGCGAAGGAGTGGGCGAGGGGGAGGTAGAGGTAGGTGACGTCTTCGCCCTCGATGACGCTGGTCTCGTTGACCATGTCGAGCATCGCCCGGTAGTTGGCGTGGCTGATCACGCAGCCCTTGGGCGGCCCGGTCGTGCCGGAGGTGTAGATGAAGGTGCAGATGTCAGCCGGGGTCACCGCCGAATAGAGCGACTCCCAGCGGGCTGCGTCGCCGCCGGCGCCTTTGGCCGCCAGGTCCTCGCTCGAGAGCGCATCGTCGCTGGAGCCGGTCATCCGCACCACGTGCTCGAGCTGCGGCAGCTGGTCGCGGACCTTGCGGATCTTCTCCATCTGTTCGTCGTCCTCGACGATGACGACCTTCGAGTCGGAGTTCTCCAGCACGTAGCGGCACTCCTCCGGCGAGTTGGTCTGGTAGATCGGGACCACCGTGGCGCCGATCGAGAGCGCCGCGAAATCGAAGTAGGTCCACTCCGGGCGGGTATTGCCGAGGATCGAGACCCGGTCGCCTTTCGCAACCCCCAGCTCGGCTAGTCCCAGGGCCAGTGGGCGCACGATCTCCACGACCTCGTTGAAGCTGCGGTCGACCCACCCCTCGCCGTCCTTGTAGCGGACCGCGGGTGCGTCGCCGTAGACCTGGGCCGAGCGCGGCAGCAGGTCAGCGAGAGTCTTGGATCCGGTTCCCCGCCCCATTCCCATGGCGGGGAAGTCTAGTTCAGCTTCAACTGCTGGCGGTTCGTCGTGGTTGGTGGCACCCCATCCGGCTGCGCAACGAGGACTCGAAGAGGCTGCGGTCGATACGGCCGTGGAAGATCGGCACCCCCATTTCAACGGATTTCGCGATCACCTCCTGCCGCTTCATCTGCAGCTGGTCGGCGAGCTCGGTGGGCGTCAGGTGATTGGCCATATAGACCTCCCATGTCGTTGAAAGTAGGTAGGTCAGTGTTATCGCTCGCCGCGGACGTGTCAATCGCGATTTGCTGCGCGGGCTGCCCGAGATCCCCGCCCGCGATAATGGGGCGAGTGTCCGAAGCTGCCGCCGTCAGAGAGATCCCCCGCAAGGGCCGGATCTGGGTGATCCTCGCCCTCGCCATTGCCATCGGCGGCCTTGGCTATTTGGTCGTCGCGATCGCCACCCTGAAGCCCGGCGACCCGACGGTCGAGGTGACCGGCATCAACGACGCCCAGAGGCTCTTCGGCGGTGTGCCCCAGGAAGGCGACCGGCTCGGATCCAGCGACGCCCCGGTGACGATCCAGGTCTTCAACGACCTCCAGTGCGCCAACTGCCGCGAGGACTTCCTCGACACGATTCCGACGCTGGCTGAAGATTATGCGCGTCCGGGCGACGCCCAATTGCTCTACCGGCATTACTCGAACAGCGAGAACGTCGAGCAACTCGGCTTCTTCGGCGCCGAGGCGGCGGCGGAGCAGAACTATGGCTGGCAGTACACCTACCTCTTCTTCCACAACCAGGAGGAAGCCGGGCACTTCGGCGTCGACCAGGAATTCCTCGACGCGATCGCCGCCGGCATCGAGGAACTCGACTACCCCAAATGGAAAGACGACCTGGAGCGAGACGGTGGCCCCAAAGGCCCGCTCGCCAGGCGCCTCGCGGGCTATGAGGAGTTGGGCTCCGGTCTTGGCATTCGCATCCGCCAGGCGGCGATCGTCACCGGTCCGAACGGGACCCGGACGCTGCAGGACGGGCCGAAGCTGGCTCGGATCGAGCAGGCGATCAGGGAAGTGCAGTGACCGGCCGGCTGCTGGTCAGTCCAGCTCGCAGTTGACGAAGGTGTCCGGCCCGGAGCCGCCGTCACAGAAGTCCGCCGGCCCAAAGCCGAAGGTGGGGGCGGAGTTGTCGCCGTCGAGCTCGTCCGCACCCGAGCCGCCGAAGAGCCTGTCGTCCATGGAGCCGCCGAGAACCTTGTCGTCTCCGTTCTCGCCGAACAGCAGGTCCTCGCCGTTGCCACCGACAACGTGGTCGCGGCCGTTGTCGCCGCCGATCAAGTCGTCAGCCGGGCCGCCCCAGAGGTTGTCGTCGCCGTTGCCGCCCTTGATCCTGTCGTTGCCGCGGCCCCCGATGATGCGACTGGCCTCGTTGCCGCCGCAGATCCTGTCGTCGCCGCCGAGCCCGTAGATCAGGCTCGGCCCGTCGGTTCCGATGATCACGTCGTCCTCGGGCGTCCCTTTGATCGTCGTCAGGTGCGTTTTCGAGTCGTATGAGTATGAGGCGGTACCGGAGCTGGACGATCCGAAGCAGGACCGGTCACTGTGATGCCCATGGTGCTCGTGCCCATGACCATCGCCGTGATCGTGATCGCCGTGGTGGTGGCCGTGATCGCGACCGTTATGACCGTTGTGCCGGTGGCCGTGACCATTGCCATGCCCGCTCGCAAACGGCACGGCGGTTGCCATTGCCCCCACGGCGACGGTTGCCGCGATCGCACAGCCCAGGACCTTCCGCATCGTTCGTCATCCCCCTTTTGGACGCGATCGCTTGGGCCGCGCCGACTCTTATCAGCGGGGAGTTAAATATCGGTTACCGGTCGTCCTGTCGACTAAATACGGGTCTGAATTTCGGCCAGTCTTTTTCTTGGGCGCTCCCGCCCAGCTATTGGTCGAGGCGAAAAACGGACTCGACCTGTGCCCCGTCGGGTCCGGCCAGGGAAGCGGCATAGCCGTCCGAATCGAGTCTTGGGAGCTCGCCTGGAGGGCGGTGCGCACGACCGCCGGTCGACCCCGCTGCGGCGTAAAAATCCTCAACGGCCCTGCGGTCGGGGGCAGGAAAGGCAAGGTGGAGATGCTCGGTGGGTGGCGTCCCGTCAGCGATTAGGGAGAACGTTGCCCAGGCACCGCGGAATTGCTGACCCTGGTCCCAGCCACGGCCTTCTCGCAGCCCGACGTGTCGCATGATTGACCGGTAGAAGGCGATCGCAGCGTCGAGATCGGTCACCCGAATCCAGAGGTGGTCGATGTTGCCTCCACGACGCACGTCGCCGTGATGGACCGCCTCGGCGCTGTTGCCATCGGGATCGCGCAGGAAGGCGCCGTAGTAGCCCTCGGTGTACTCGGGGCGCTTGCCCGGGGCACCGTCGTCCTCGTATCCCGCCGCGATTCCCACTCGCCAGAACTCGTCCACGTGCTCTCGCGAGGGAGCCACGAAGCCCACGTGCAGATGCCGCGTCGGCGGGCGCTCGCCGTTGGCGGCTTCGACGACGAAGTCGTCCCACTCGACCCTGTCCGCGCCAGATCGCGTCGGCTCGATCCCCAGCGCGCCCAAGGTGGCGCGATAGAAGCGCTCTGATGCGCCGAGATCAGCAGCGCGAATGGCGAGATGATCAAGCACCACTTGACCGTAACGCCGAACATCGCATCGCCCTAGCCGGCTGGTATTTGAACCGCGTCACGCAGCTGATCGGGACTTCGGCTCCTCGTCGCCCTCTCGAACCCTGAAGCCAACTGGCCGCTTCGGCTGCGTGGGCGGAGCGATCAACTGGCGAATGGCGCCGAATACCTGCTCCAGTTGCCCATCGTGCTCGCTCATCCCGCGTTCGATCTGCTCCAGCCTCTTCTCGATCGTCGCGTAGGAACTGGCGACACGGCGTAACTCGACAAACGCCCTCATAACCTCGATATTCACGGCGATGGCCGTTTTGCTCCGCAGCACGGAGGAGAGCATGGCCACGCCCTGCTCAGTGAAGACATAGGGGGCATAGCGGCGTCCACCGCGGCCGACGTTTGAGGTCGCAATCTGCGACCTCAAAGCCGCAGCCTCATCCTTGCGGAGCTGAAACATGAAGTCTTCTGGAAAGCGTTCGACGTTCCGCTTCACCTGCTCAATTAGTCGCTTCGTTTCCACGCCGTAGAGATCAGCCAGATCCTCGTCAACCATGACCTGGCGCTCGCGGACGACAAAGATCCGCCTCTCGATCGCCGGCGCCGCAACCCTCTGCAGCTCTGATTTCTCTCCTGCCACGTCGGCCATGTCCCGATGATTGCAAACAGGCCGGAACTTATTGTCTTATATCGGGGCGCCCGGATTTGAACCGGGGACCTCACCGACCCGAACGGTGCGCGCTACCAGGCTGCGCCACGCCCCGAGAGGCGCGATTATCTCAGAGCGGGGAGCAAAGGCCCTTCCGGCCTCGGCCGGGGCGGCCGCTACTTTGCGTAGGAACTCTGTTGAAGTAGATCGATGACCCGGCGGATCACCCTCATTCTCACCCTGGCCCTGATGGCAATCGCGCCTTCGGCTGCTCAGGCCTACCTGCCGCCTGGCTTCATCGGCGTCTCGCCGCAGAGCCCGGCCAACAGCAAGGACTTCGAGCTGATGCGGGAATCCGGCGTCGACAGCGTTCGGCTGCCGCTCTATTGGACGGTGGTGCAGGCTAAGTCGCCAGCCATTGCCGAACCGGACTGGGCCGGTTTCGATCACGAGGTCGGACTGGCCGCGGAAGCGGACATCCGGATCATGCCCTTCGTCTGGGGCTCGCCGGAATGGGTCGCACCGCAGGTGATCGACCTGCCGGTGAGGACGGCGCAGCAGCGTTGGGGCTGGAGCAAGATGCTGCGCGAAGCGGTCGACCGCTACGGACCCGATGGCTACTTCTGGGAAGAAAACCCGGAGCTGCCGTACCTGCCGATTCGGCGCTGGGAGATCTGGAACGAGCAGAACATCGTCACCTTCGCCGATCAGCCCGACCCGGTCGCGTTCGCGAAGCTGATCCGGATCTCCGGGCGTGCCATTCACCGCAGTGACCCGGAGGCCAAGGTAATCCTCGGCGGCTTCTTCGGGCGACCGCTGCAGATTCCACCCAACGTTGCCTCCGGCGATTACCTCTCCCGCTTCTACCGGACCGGGAACATCAAGCGCTACTTCGAGGGGGTGGCGCTGCACCCCTACGTCGCCCGCGCCCGCGCGATGGGGGCGCAGATCGAGAACCTGCGCCGGATCATGCGCCTCCACGGCGACGCCGCCACGCCGATCTACGTGACCGAGTTGGGCTGGGGCTCGCGCAGCGGGCCAACCCGCTGGGAGCGTGGGCTCTACGGCCAGGCGAACCAGCTCTCACAAGCCTTCGCGATGCTCTCGAACCATCGGCTGAACTGGCGGATAGGCGGCGTCTGGTGGTTCACCTGGACCGACGAAGGCGGCACCTGCACCTTTTGCAGCTCGGCCGGCCTGCTGACCGAGAAGCGTCGCGCGAAGCCGGCCTGGTACCGCTTCAACCGTTGGACCGGCGGCGATCCAGACACGGTCGAAAAGGGCCTGTTCGGTTTGGCCGGTGAAGAGCTGGAACCGGCCGAGGAGCCCGAGGGCGCGGACGAGCAGGTCACGCCGGCCCCGGCGATGCGCCGCCGCTAGGCTCCCTGGACCAGTTCTGAACTCGACCGAGGAGTCTCCGATGCCTTTCTCCGTTCCCGATCTTCCGTACGCCTACGACGCGCTCGAGCCGCACATCGACGAGGCGACGATGCGCGTGCACCACGACAAACACCATCAGGCCTACGTCGACAAAGCGAACGCCGCGCTCGAGGGTACGGAGTGGGCCGATCGCGACGTCGAGGACGTGCTCCGCAACCTCTCCAGTCTGCCCGGTGACAAGCAGGGTCCGGTCCGCAACAACGCCGGCGGCCACTACAACCACTCGCTCTTCTGGGAGATGCTCAGCCCCGACGGCGGCGGCGAGCCCGGCGGCGACCTCGGCACGGGGATCACCGAGACCTTCGGTTCCTTCGACGCCTTCAAGGACGAGTTCAAAAACGCCGGCATCGCCCGCTTCGGCTCCGGCTGGGCCTGGTTGGTCAAAGACTCCTCCGGCCTCGCCGTCGTCTCGACGCCGAATCAGGACTCGCCCGTCTCCGACGGCAGCGTCGCCCTGCTCGGCTGCGACGTCTGGGAGCACGCCTACTACCTCAAGTACCAGAACAAACGGCCCGACTACATCGACGCCTTCTGGAACGTAGTCAACTGGGACTACGTCGGCGAGCGGCTGGCTTCCGCCTAAGCGCTTTGGACGCCGGCCGCGGCCTCTTCGGGGGCCTCGGCCGGCGGTATATCCGCCATCGCGTGCTCGGCGAGCGCGGTGATGGTGAGGCTGGGATTGACGCCGACGTTCGCCGGCACCGCGGCGCCGTCGCAGACCAGCAGGTTCTCGTAGCCGAAGACGCGCTGGTGGTTGTCGACGACGCCGTCCTCGGGGCTGTGGCCGATGACGGCGCCGCCGAGGATGTGGGCCGTGGTCGGCACGTTGAACAGCGCCTCGTTGACCGCGCTCTGGGCGATCCCGCCGGTTCGCTCTGCCAGCCATTCCGCCGCCTCGTTGGCAACCGGGATGAAGGTCGGGTTCGGGCGCTCCGGGTCCTGCTCGGTCTGTAGCCGCACGTCGCCTGAGCGCTTCAGCTTTGGCCGCAGCGCGATCGCGTTGTCCAGCGTCTGCATGACCAGGACGATGATCGTCCGGCGCGACCAGCCCTTTGGCCACATCACCTGGGCGAATTTGAGCGGGTGGCGGACGATCTGCGCCAGCAGCTTCAGCGGCCGCGTCAGCCTGGTGCCGTCGCCGACCAGGAGCGTGTAGAGGGCGTTCATCGAGTCGCCGTCCTTGCCGTAGGTGACGGTCTCAATGTGGGTGTGGGGATCGGGGTAGATGCTGCCGGTGATCGCGACCCGCTTGGTCAGGTCGTCGGGGTAGTCCTCGGGGACCGTGACCGCGAGGATCACCTCGCTGTTGGTTCGCACCAGCTCACCGAGGCGCGGCGAGATCCGGGGGAGCGCGCCGCCGAGGCGGCAGCGCTGCAGCAACTTGTTCGTCCCCAGCGCCCCGGCGGCGACGATCACGCCGCGGGCCCTGATCGTGCGGCGGCCGCGGCCGGGAAGCAGCCCGGAGCGCTCGCTGCTCACCGCGTAGCCTTCGCTGCCGTCGGCGGCGCCAAGCGGGCGGATCTCGGTCACGGTCCGGTTCGGAGTTACCTCGACGCCGCGCTGCTCGGCCAGCCAGAGGTAGTTCTTGACCAGCGTGTTCTTGGCTCCGTGGGGACAGCCGACCATGCAGCGCCCGCACTGCATGCAGCCGGTGCGGTCCGGGCCCTCGCCATCGAAGTAGGGGTCGGCCACGGTCTTCCCCGGCTCGCCGAGGAAGACCCCGATCGGGGTCTTCTGGTAGGTGTCGCCGACGCCAATCTCTTCGCCGAACTCGCGCAGCAGCTCGTCGGCGGGGTCGTCGTGCTCGTGGACGACGACGCCGAGCATCCGCTGCGCCTCGGCGTAGTGGGGCGCCAGGGCCGACTCCCAGTCCTCGAGGTCGCGCCACTGCGGGTCCTGGAAAAAGGCGGTGGGAGGGACGTAGAGGGTATTCGCGTAGCCGAGGCTGCCGCCGCCAACGCCGCAGCCGCTGACCACGGCGATGTCTTTGAACGGGGTCATCCGGAAGATCCCCCGCAGGCCCAGGCGCGGCGCCCAGAAGTAGCGCCGCAGATCCCAGGTCGACTTCGGAAAGTCCTTGTCCTCGAAGCGTTTGCCGCACTCGAGGACCGCTACCGAGTAGCCCTTTTCGGCCAGGCGGAGCGCCGAGACGGACCCGCCGAAGCCGGACCCCACGACTATCCAGTCGTAATCAAACTGGCTCATCAGCCAAACCCTAGTCGCTGGGCCGGTGGCTGGGAGTTGCTGGTGCCTAAGCTTCGCCCGGCTCTAGCGGCCGGAAATCAGACGTACGGGCTCCGCAGACCGGGCAGAACCAGTCCTTCGGAATGTCCTCGAAGGCCGTGCCGGGTGGGATGCCGCCGTCGGGATCGCCAATCTCGGGGTCGTAGATGAACCCGCAGCTGTCACAGATCCAGAGCGTCGCTTCCTTGGTTGCGGTCATAGCCGAATTCTAGAAGAGCGCTATTTGTCGGTGAAGCTGACCGCGACCGGCTCGCGCTCGGCGTCGTCGATCTCGAAGAACTCGCGGGCGGTGAAGTTGCCGGCGTTGGCGACGACCGAGCCCGGGAACTGTTCGATGTCCGTGTTGAAGGACTGGACGTTGGAGTTGTAGATCCGGCGCGAGGCCTGGATTTCGTCCTCCAGCTCAGAGAGGTTGCGGCTCAGTTGCTGGAAGTTCTCGGTTGCCCGCAGGGTCGGGTAGTTCTCGGCCACGGCGCGTAGGTCGGCCAGTGCCTGGGTCAGTTTCTGCTCAGCCTGGGCGGTGTCTCCGACGCTCTGCGCGGCCATCGCCTCGGCCCGTGCTTTGGTCGTTTTCTCGAACGTCTGGCTCTCGTGCTCGGCGTAGCCTTTGACCGTCTCGACCAGGTTGGGGACGAGGTCATGGCGCCGTTTGAGCTGGACGTCGATCCCGCTCCAAGACTCATCGACCCGGTTGCGCGCGGCGATGATCGAGTTGCGCTTGACGACGAAGTAGAGGGCCGCGATGACGATGATCGCGACGACGACGATGATGGCGATGGTCATGGGGGCTCCTGTGGTCGGACCGGGACTAGAAGGTCATCCTAGTCCCCATGCGAGGTGGGGCATAGGATCGGCCGCCATGGGCGCCAAGCAGGAAGCGCAGGACTGGGCCGCGACGGTCAGCCGCTACGGCGAGCGCAATGGCCTCGCCTACGAGGAGATTGGCGGCATCAACGCCAAAGACGGCCCGGTGGCGCTCTGCGTCGGCGGCGTCAACCGCCTCACCGGGCAGCTCGCCGAGGGGTTCTGGGGATCCAGCTGTGACGCCGACGAAAGGGAGATCGGGAGCCTCTTCAACAAGGCGGTCTTGCCGACAGCGATCCTCGCCAAGGCCCACATGCCCGACCTGGCGCAGGTGGTCTCGGCCTTCAACGTCGAGTCGATCGAGGGCCACGAGGTGGTGACGCAGCGCTTTTCGCGCAAGGTCGAGTTCGAGTCGATCGACTTCAACAAGCGCTTCTGGGCGACGGTGCCCTCCGACCACGACCCGGTGGCCCTGCGCGAGCTGTTCGGACCGGGCTTCCTCTCCTGGGTGACGACGATGACCGGCGAGATCGACTTCGGCGTCAACGACCGCCAGCTCTGGTTCCTCTGGCGCCTGCACGAGCGCAGCGAGGCGGAGCTGAAAACGGCGCTGAAGAACGCCGGCGAACTGTTCAAGCGGCTGCAGGGGGAGATGGATGAGAGCGGGATCCACACCTACCCGCCCGGCCCCTGGCACGCAGGCCTGGAGCCGTTCCCTGATGCCTAGCGGCTTCGTACATCGGTCCACTGGGGTGCTGAGAGCAGAAGCGTTGCCGATGGGGAGTAGGTGACCGCGATTCCTCGTTCCCCCGCCTGGTGGCTGCGTTCGACCTTTGCCTTGGCCATCGCCGTTGCGATCCTCGCCCTCGCTCTGCCCGTCGCCTTCGGTGGCGGCGCCTGGAACGGCGGCGTCGATCCCGCGCAGTTCTTCTAGAGCGTCGCCGCGGCCTCTAGCAGCCCTGGAGCGGCTCTTTTTTTCGGTTCCCTTCTCAATTTCCGCCCTCTTCGTGCCGATGCGAGTCGAGCATGGAAGCGATTCAAGGCAAACCCGTCGCGAGGCGGGGACGCAAAGCTAGAGGTCTCGGCTTCGGCCGAGATGGCTCGGCTGCCGCTTTCGGAGCCCAATATCCGAGCCCCGAAGGAGGCACCTATGTCTCGTATTTCCGTGATCCTCTCGAGTCCTCGCCATCTGCTGGGAGCGCTGCTCGTTGCGCTGCTCGCAGTCGGCGCGGTCGTTGGATCAGGCGCGAGCTTCACCTCGAAGTCCGCGAATCCCAGCAACACGTTCAGCTCAGGCAACCTCGCGCAGTCCAACTCCAAGGAAGGCGCGGCGGTGCTGACCTCAGCTGGCTTGGTGCCGGGAACCTCAACCAACGGCACGGTGACGATTACCAACAGCGGCAACGTCGCTGGCACGTTCACTCTGTCGAAAACCAACCTCGTCGATACGCCGGGCGCCAATGGCGGCCAGCTGTCGGGAGCGCTGGACCTTTCGATTCAGGACGTGACCAACGTCTCGTCGCCGGTCAGCGTGTACTCGGGCAAGGTCGGCGCGATGGGTGCCCAGTCGCTCGGCAAATTCGCCGCAGGCGAGGCCCGCACCTACAAATTCACCGTCACGTTCCCCGACGGCGGCACTCCGGCGTCTGCGACGACCGGGGACAACGCCTACAAGGGTTCGGCGATGAGCGTCGGCTATCAGTGGGATGCCGTTTCTTAGCGGCGTCCCAAAGGCGAGGCGCCGGGGCCGGCGGATGACGTCGGTCCCGGTAGCTCGCTGGCTCGGCGCCGGCCTAACGGTTCTCTGCCTGGCGCTGGCGGCGGTCCTGCTGATCCCCGCCGCGCTCGGCTTCCAGCGCTACGTGATCGTCAGCGGCTCGATGAGCGGCACCTACGACAAGGGCTCGATCGTCTTCGATGAGGAAGTGCCGGTGGATGAGCTGAAGGTCGGCGACGTGATCACCTACGAGCCGCCGGCCGGGACCTTCTCCCAGGATCTGGTCACTCACCGGATCGCTTGGATCGGCACCGACAGGGAGGGCGAACGCACCTTCCGCACTAAGGGGGACGCCAACCCCAGCGCCGATCCCTGGACCTTCAACCTCGATGGGACGGAGCAGGCGAGGGTGGCGTTCTCGGTTCCCTATGTCGGCTACTTGCTGGCTGGGCTTTCGATCCCGCTAGTGAGGATGCTGGCGATCGGCGTCCCGGCGATCCTCGTCGCCTTGCTGATCCTGGCCGGGATCTGGCGCGACGCTGGCCGCGAGGCGCAGCGGCGCGAAGAAGCCGAGGCGAGCGGGACCGGACCGCAATGGACCGGCTGAACCTGCTGGTCCACTCGCGCCGCTGGCTGTTGCTGGGGGCGCTGGCCCTCGTCTCCCTTGGCCTCGGCTCGGCGATCTTCAGCGGCGCCAGCTTCACCTCGAAGAGCGCCAACTCCGCCTCGCTGGTCGCCGCCAGCATCAAACTCAGCTCCTCGGCCGCGAACCAGGCGATTGTCGCTGCCAGCGGGATGCGCCCCGGCGACAGCCGCGGGGGGACGATCACGATCGGCAACAAAGGGACCGCTCCCGGGGACGTCGTCCTGAAAGCGACGGGGCTGAGCGGCAGCGCGCTCGCCGCTGTCCTCGACTTCAAGGTCGAGGACACGACCGGGGGAGGGTCGGTCCAGAAGTGGAGCGGCAAGCTCGGTGCTTTCAGCAGCGTCGACCTTGGCTCCTTCGCAGTCGACACGACCCGTAGCTACAGGCTGACGTTGAGCTGGCCAGCGGTCTCGGACGAGGCCTCGCTGCAGGGGGCGACGACCTCGCTCACCTTCCAGTGGAACGGCAGCGCGAAAGGAACCGGCCCGTGACGGGGCGCGGCATGATCGCGCTCTCGCTGGCGGCCTTGGCAGCCTGCGCGCTGGCGGTTGGCTTCTCGGTCGCGAGCTTCACCGACACGAGCCAGAACCCGCAGACGATCAGCGCCGTCGCCGACTTCCTCGCGCCCAGCGCCGGGACGAGCGTCGTCGCCAAGTCCGAGGGCGGCGCGGCCGGCTACGTTCGCGCCGGTGGCAACTACCGCGTCTACGCCGCCGTCACCGACTCCGGCAATCCCTCCAGCAAAACCTCGTCGGTCAAAGCCAATCTCTCCGCGTTGACCGCCGCCCAGACCGCGGCGACGCTCAGCTCCGGCTCCTACACGGTCGACGGCGTCTCCTACAACTACCGCAGCGCGCAGCTGAAGGTGGACAGCGGCGTCAGCGCCGGGACCAAGGCCTACGCCCTGACTCTCGCCGACGGCGCCGGCAACTCGCGTGTCCAGAACTTCGCGGCGATCGTCGACAACGGACCCTTCGCCGGCAGCGCGTTCGCGACCGCCAACGGGAGCGGCAACAACTCCGGCGAACCCGAGCAGGGCGACACCGTCACCTTCACCTACAACGAGGCGCCCGAACCGGAATCGCTCCGCTCCTCCTGGGACGGCGAAGCGGAGAGCGTCAAAGTCTCGATCTCTGATTCCTCCGGCAACGAGACGCTGACCGTCGGCAGCACCGACCTCGGCTCAGTCGCGCTCAAAGGTGACTACGTCGACAGCGGCAAAACCGTCAGCTTCTCCAGCTCTTCGATGGTCCTCAGCGGCAACTCGGTCGTGATCACGCTCAGCAGCCCCAGCTCGTCCAGCAATGTCAACGACGACTCCGGGAACCGGGCGCCGGTCTGGTCGCCTTCTTCGTCCGTCTACGACAGGGCCGGCAACGCCTGTTCGACGTCGACCGTGCCCGGCGCCAACGCACGCCAGTTCTGAGCTCGCTTCAGGCCGGGTAGTCGGGATCGCCTGGGAGGACGACGCGGTGGTCATCGCGGGTGCCGATCACCTTCGGCAGGATCGGCTCGACTGCGCGGTCGCGGTGGGCGGCCAGCGCCTCGTCCGAGGTGCGGTAGGGAAGCAGGGACTGCAGCTGGCTGAGCGTGGGGAAGGCGAGCACGATCTCTCCCTCTGCCTGGGCCTCCAGGGCGGCGGCCGGGCGGAACCAGGCGGCCTCGGTGGTCTCGACCCCGTCCGGCGTCGGCGGTGTGTGGGCGGGGGCGAGGGCGAGGAAGAACCAGGCGTCGAAGCGGCGGGAGATCACCTCCGGGGTGATCCAGCGCGAGAACAGCACCAGCTCCTCGTCCGCCGGCAGCTCGATCCCGGCCTCCTCGGCCAGCTCGCGCACCGCGCAGGCGCGATGGCCGGCCTCGTCGACTCCATCGTCCGGATCGACCGAGCCGCCGGGGAAGACCCAGACGTTGGGCATGAACTTGGCGTCCCCGCTGCGCTTCAGCAGCAGCACCTCGAGCTTGCGGTCGCCGTGCTTGCCACCGCGTCGCAGCAGCACGACCGATGCGGCAGGCCTTGGCTCAGACGGCGTCCCGAGGTTCGGCGCCTCCGCCGGCCCCCGTTCTCTCTCGCTCATCGGCCCACCGTATGCGTTATGCGGCTTGGGGCAAAGCGACCGCGGCGCCGATCGACTCGGCGACGATGTCGAGCAGACGGTTCAGGTCCTCGAGGGAGATCGAGAGTGGGGGGACGAGGACGACGGTGTCGCCGAGCGGGCGGACGATGGCGCCGCGCCCGCGCGCCTCGAGGGTCACCCGGTGGCCCATCCGCAGCGCCGGATCATGGGCGCCGAGATCGATCCCGACCATGAAGCCGCGCCAGCGCACCTCGGCGACCTCCGGCATCGCTTCGATCTCCCGCAGGCGCTCGCCGAGCAGGGCGATCTTCGGCTGCAGGCGCTCGATCGTCCGCTCGGACTCGAAGACGTCGAGGTTGGCCAGCGCCGCCGCGCAGGCGAGCGGGTTGCCGGTGTAGGTGTGGCCGTGGAAGAAGGTCCGCTGCTCCTCCGGCGCGCCTAAGAAGCCCTCGTAGATGCGCTCGGTGGTCAGGGTCGCCGCCAGCGGCAGGTAGCCGCCGGTGATGCCCTTGGCGAGGCAGAGGAGATCCGGCGCCACGTCCTCCTGCTCGCAGGCGAACATCGTGCCGGTGCGGCCGAAGCCGGTCGCCACCTCGTCGCAGATCAGCAGCACTCCGTGCTCGTCGCAGAGCCGGCGCACGGCGCGCAGATACCCGGGCGGCTGCACGAGGATCCCGGCCGCACCTTGGACCAGCGGCTCGACGATTACCGCCGCGATCTCCTCGCCATGGGCGGCGAGGACGCGCTCGAGATCGCCGGCGTCGCCCGGCTCGGCGGCGTGGGTCTCGAACAGCAGCGGGCCATAGGCGGCGTGGAAGAGGTCGATTCCGCCGACGGAGACAGAGCCAATCGTGTCGCCGTGATATGCCTCGCGCAGCTTCACGAAGGAGGTGCGGCGGGCGCCCTCGGCACCCCTCTGGGCCTGGAACTGGAAGGCCATCTTCAGGGCGATCTCGGCGGCCGTCGAACCTGAGTCCGAGTAGAAGACGCGCGAGAGGCCCGGCGGCGCGATCTCGACCAGGCGGCTGGCCAGCTCGGCGGCGGCCGGATGGGAGAGGCCGAGCATGGTCGAGTGGGCGACTCGGTCGAGCTGGTCGCGCACGGCAGCGTCGATGACCGGGTGGCGATGGCCGTGGACGTTGCACCAGAGCGATGAGGTGCCGTCGATGTAGCGGCGACCGTCGCCGTCGATCACGTAGGACCCCTCGGCCCGCTCGATCATCAGCGGCTCTTCTTCGCTCCAGCCCTGCTGCTGCGTGAAGGGGTGCCAGATGTGGTCCTGGTCGAGCTGTGTGGCGTCCAGCATCGGCAACGACGTTAGACGTGAGTTCGGCCGGAATCCGGGTAGGGAGCCTCTGTGATTACACCCACAGATGTTACATCGATCCATGTCATGATTGTTCGGGATGGCTGAGCGAGGAGCGATACCGAAGGTTCCGAAAGCGCGCCAGCGAGCGCTGCGGGCCGTCCGCTCGCTGTTCAGCCCGCTGCTCCCCGACGACTACCTGGAACTGATCGACCCGCTGCTCTCGACCCGCGAACTGCGCGGCCGAATCGAGCGAATCGAGCCGGAGACCGCCGAGGCGGCGACGGTCCTGATCAGGCCCGGCTACGAGTGGGGCGGCCACCAGCCGGGTCAGTACCTGCGGATCGGCGTCGTCGTCGACGGCATCCACCACTGGCGTGCCTACTCGCTGACTTCGGACCCCGGTCGCGCCGACGGCTGCATCGCGATCACCCCGAAGCTGGTCGAGGCCGGCAAGGTCTCCCCCTACCTCGTGCGCGACGCTCGGCCCGGCGACCTCGTCCGGCTCGGCGGCGTCGAAGGAACCTTCGTCCTGCCCGACCCCGTTCCCGAGAAGCTGCTCTTCATCAGCGCTGGCAGTGGCATCACGCCAATCGCCAGCATGCTGCGCAGCATCGTCCGCAAAGACGCGGTCGGCGACGTCGTCCACATCCATTCCGCCCGGACCAGGGACAGCGTCATCTTCGGCGAGCGACTGGACCGCTTCCACGCCGCCGAAGTCGGCTTCGACCTGCGATTGCGGATCACCTCCGAGCAGGGGCGCGTCTCCCCGGCGGACCTCGACGCGCTCTGCCCCGACTGGCGCGAGCGGAGCACGTTCGCCTCTGGGCCGGGGGAGATGCTGGACGAGCTGACCCGCCACTGGGAGCTGGAGGGCGACCCTGAGCTGCTCGAGATGGAGCGCTTCCAGCCGCTGATCGGCGGTGAGGCGGGCGGTGGTGAGGGCGGTGAGATCCGTTTCGCCAAGAGCCGCGTCAAGGCCGCCTGCGACGGCGCCACACCGATTCTCACCGCTGGCGAAGCGGCCGGCGCCACCCTTCCCTACGGATGCCGGATGGGCATCTGCCACACCTGCGTCGGCGAGCTGCGTTGCGGTCAGGTCCGCGACCTCCGCACTGGCGAGGTCCACGGCAGTGAGGGAGAGATGGTCAGATCTTGCGTCAACGCCCACGAGGGGCCAATCGAGATCGCACTTTGAGCCAACCGAGAGGAATTCGATGACCGTTGCCACCCCAGAGGCAAATACCCAGATCGAGAGCCCGTTGAGCCGGCTCTCGGCCGAGCAGATCGACGAGCTGGCGCGCGAGCTCGACGCGATCCGCGACCGCGTCCGTGCCGACCTCGGCGAACGCGACCGCCGCTACATCGAGAGCATGATCGAGATGCACCGCCGCCTCGGGGTGATCTCGCGGGCGCTGCTGCTCGCCTCCAACAACCTGCCCGCCCGGGCCGCCGGCACCGTCGCCCTCGGCGCGGCGAAGATCCTCGAGAACATGGAGATCGGCCACAACGTCCTGCACGGGCAGTGGGACTGGATGAACGACCCGCACATCAACTCCTCGACCTGGGACTGGGACACCGCCTCGACCGCCGAGGCCTGGAAGCACTCCCATAACTACGTCCACCACACCTTCACCAACATCCGCGGCAAGGACAAGGACCTCGGCTACGAGATCATGCGGATCGACCCGCAGCAGAAGTGGCACCCGGTCTACCTCCTGCAGCCGGTCTACAACCTGCTGCTGATGGCCTTCTTCGAGTGGGGCGTCGCCCTGCACGACATGGACTACGAGGCGATCCGCAAGGGCGAGAAGTCCAAGGCGGAGGTGCAGCGACAGGTCGAGGGCATCGTCGGCAAGGCAAAAAGCCAGATCGTCAAGGACTACATCGCCTGGCCGCTGCTCAGCGGTCTGGCGACCGCTGGTGTCGAGTTGGCGCTGGAGTCCGTCGCCGATCGTCGCGAGCCGGGGCGCCGGCGCCGGCGCGGTGGGCTGGCCGGCAACCTGCGGCGCTCGCTCGGCAAAGGGGCGAAGGCCTATCGCAAGACCGCAGCGGCCAACGCGACCGCCAACGTCGCCCGCAACGTCTGGGCCTACGCGATCATCTTCTGCGGTCATTTCCCCGACCAGACCTACACCTTCAGCCAGGCCGAGGTCGAAGACGAGACTCCGGGCGGCTGGTACGTGCGCCAGCTCTCGGGCTCGGCCAACATCGAGGGTGGCCCGTTCTTTCACGTCGCCAGCGGCAACCTCGGCTTCCAGGTCGAGCACCACCTCTTCCCGGACCTGCCGAGCACCCGCTACGCCGAGATTGCGCCCCAGGTGAAGGAGATCTGCGAGCGCTACGGCCTCCCCTACAACAGCGGCCCCTTCATGCAGCAGCTGGGGATGGTGCAGCGGACGATCCTGCGACTCGCCTTCCCGGGTGGCAAGGAGCGTCCGAAGCCGGGGCCGTATCGAGGCGAGGGAGCGGCCTCTCTGTGATATAGGTCACAGGAGCAACTATTGCTCTTGAGGAAAGGTTGCAGATTTGCAACTATTTCCTACATGCAAGCGAGTGACGTAAAGGCAATCGCCAAGAAAACGGCTGCGGAGACCAAGCCCGAGGCCCAGGACACGGCGGCGCGACTAACCGCGTTGCTGCGCCACGTATTCCTCTATGACCGCGGCAATCAGCTGCGGGTGATCGAGGAATCGGGCCTCTCGCTGACCCAGTGCAAGGCGCTGCTGGAGCTGGGTGGCCTGGGGCAGACCGCGGAGACCTGGCAGGTTGGCGATCTGGCCGAGGTCTTCGGCGTCTCCCTGCCCTCGATGAGCAGGGCGGTCGACGCCCTGGTCAAGGACGGGCTGGCGACGCGGGTCGAGGACCCCGACGACCGCCGCGTCCGCCAGGTGCGGATCACGGCCAAGGGCAAGGACCTGGTCGAGACCCTGGTCGCCGTGCGCCAGTCCGGCATCGAAGCCTTTGCCTCGACCCTCAGCGCCGCCCAGCGACGCAAGCTCGACGCCGCCGTCGACTCGCTGATGGATCGCGAGGACATCGCACAGACCTTTGAGCACCTGAAGGGAGCTAAATCTTGACCCGTTACCGCCACCTGATCACCGACGACAACCGCAAGTGGTGGACGCTCGGCGCGATGTGCTTCGCGCTGTTCATGATCATGCTCGACAACACGGTCGTGAACGTCGCCCTGCCGTCGATCCAGCGCGACCTCGACGCCTCGATCTCCGGCCTCGAGTGGACGATCAACGGCTACACGCTCTCCTTCGCGGTGCTGCTGGCGACCGGTGGCCGGCTCGGCGACATCTTCGGCCGCCGCCGCATGTTCCTCTTCGGCGTGATCATCTTTGCCGCCTCCTCGGCGACGGCCGGCCTGGCGCCGGACGCGACCTCGCTGGTTGTCAGCCGGGTCGTCCAGGGCGTCGGCGCGGCGCTGATGATGCCGGCGACACTCTCGATCATCACCGACGCCTTCCCGGCCAGCGAGCGCGGCAAGGCGATGGGGATGTGGGCAGGCGTTTCCGCTCTGGCCCTGGCCGTCGGCCCGGTGCTGGGCGGCTTCCTGACCGAGCACGTCAGCTGGCGGGCGATCTTCTACCTCAACATCCCGGTCGCGATCGGAGCGGTGATCGCCGCCCTGTTCGCGGTGCGCGAGTCGCGCGACACCAGCGTCGGCCGCGAGGTCGACTACGGCGGCGTCGTGGTCCTCACCGCGACCCTGACCGCGCTGGTCCTGGCCCTGGTCGAGGGCAACGCCTGGGGCTGGGGCTCACCCGCGATCGTCGGCCTGCTGGTCGGCTCCGTGCTCGGCGCTCTCGCCTTCGTCGCGATCGAGCTGCGGGTGAAGGTGCCGATGGTCGAATTCCGCTTCTTCTCCGACCGCAACTTCGTCGGCGCCGTCGTGGTGGCGCTGATCGTCTCCTTCGCGATGCTGGGCGTCTTCTTCTTCCTCGCCCTCTACATGCAGTACATCCTTCACTACTCGCCGCTCGAGGCCGGGGTCAGGTTCCTGCCCTCGACGCTGATGATCGTCGGGATCGCGCCCCTCTCCGGCCGGCTCTCCGACCGGTTCGGCCCGCGCTGGCTGATCGCCGGCGGGCTGGCGATCGTCGCCGCCTCGCTGTTCAGCTTCAGCGGGCTCGCGGTCGACTCGGGCTACCTCGACCTGCTGCCCGGCTTCATGCTGCTGGGCATCGGGATCGCGATGACGATGTCGCCGATGACCAGCGCCGCTATGAACGCGGTCCCAGTGCAGAAAGCCGGCATCGCCTCCGGCGTCCTCTCGATGTTCCGGATGGTCGGCGGCAGCCTCGGGATCGCCGTGACCGGCGCGATCTTCCAGGCCTCGGTCGGCGGCAACTTCGAGACCGCCAGCCCGCAGGACTTCGTCGAGGCGCTGAGTCTGGCGATGCGGGTCTCGACCGTGGTCGCGGTGGTCGGGGCGGTGATTGCCGCCTTCGCGATCCGGGCCAAACACAAGCAGGTCAGCCTCGAGGCCGCGGAGGCTGAGGTCAACGCGGGTGGCGAGGTGCTCGCCGCGCGCGAGGTCGCCGCCCAGTAAGAATCGCCCGATGCTGGTCCTGTTGCCGCCCTCCGAGGGCAAGTCGGCGCCACCCCAGGGCGAGCCGGTCGACCTCGACACGCTCGCCTTCGCCGCTCAGTTGGGCGCGCAGCGGGTGGCGCTGCTCGATGCGCTCGAGCGGCTGGCGCAGCTGTCGACGTCACGGGCGCTGAAACGCTGGCGATTTCCAAGGGCCAGGCGGGGGAGATCGTGGTCGACTCCGAGCTGCGGCGGGCACCCGCGGCTCCCGCAGCCGCGGTGTACAGCGGCGTTCTCTACGACCACCTGCGGCTGACCGAGCTGCCGGCCCGGGCGCGACGCCGGGTCCTGATCGCCAGTGCGCTCTGGGGAGTCGTCCGTCCTGAGGATCGCATTCCTTACTACCGCTTCTCAGCCAAAGCGAGGCTGAGCCGGATCGGGCCGCCGGCGGCCTGGTGGCGCCAGGCCCTGACCGAGGCGCTCCCGGACAAACCCGGCGAGCTGATCGTCGATATGCGCTCCGCCGCCTACGCGGCTGCCTGGAAGCCGCAGCGGGCGACGCTTGTCGCGGTGCGGGCGTTCAGCGAAACCAAGGGAAAGCGTAAGCCCGTCTCGCACATGGCAAAGGCGGTGCGAGGAGATGTGGCGCGGGCGCTGCTGCTGGCGAAGAAGGCGCCGAAAGATCCTCAGGCGGCGGCCGCGATCGCCCGCGATGCCGGCTTCGAGGTCGAGCTCTCGCCCGGCTACCTCGACGTGATCGTCACCAGCTGAGGGCCGGCCAGGAGTCGGGCTTGCCGAGGTTGAGCGGCGGCAGGGTCCGCACCTCGACCGCGCCGAGCTCGGCGATCGTGTCGCGGTTCGAGCGCTCGATCTCAGTTGGCTCCTCAGGCCAGGGGGTGAGCACGACCCCGGCCACCTCGAGACCGGCTGCGCGTGCCGCCTCGATCGTCAACAGCGTGTGGTTGATCGTGCCGAGACCGGGGGAGGAGGCGATCAGCAGTGGGTAGCCGAGATCGGCCGCGAGGTCGCGGACGAGGTAGGGCGGGGCGACTTTGTCACCGTGGGGGTTACAAACTCGCCCCGCAAGCGGGACCAAGAGGCCGCCGACGCCCTCGCAGACGATCGCGTCCGCATCGGCCGCGGCGGCCCGAGCCACGGCGAGGAGCCGCATGGGCGAGATCTCCTCACCAGCCAGCTGCGCAGCCAGATGGGGCGAGGCCGGCGGCCCGTAGCGGTAGGGCGCGATCTCCTCGTCGCTCTGTCCCGATTCCGCCGCCAACCGCAACAGCTCATGGTCCGCCAGCTGCCCATCGGCGGGCAGCTCTTCGAGGCCGGTCACAGCGGGCTTGAAGACGGCGACGCGCTTGCCTTCTCGCGCCCGGCTCCGGGCGATCACCGCGGCGACGACGGTCTTGCCGACCTCGGTGCCCGTCCCGGCGACGAAGATCCCGGTGGCCGCCACTGGGGTCGGTCAGGCGGCGATGGCCGAGGGCGCGCCGAGGCCGAGCTCCCGGGCGGCGGTCCCGACCAGCTTCGCGGCCTGCTCCAGCTCGTCGCTGCGATGGGTCGCCATCACGGTGAAACGCAGGCGCGAGGATCCCTCGGGAACGGTGGGTGGCCTGATCCCCTGGGCGAAGACGCCGCCCTCGAGGATGCGCTCGCAGAGCCTCATCGTCTGGTTGGCGTCGCCGATCTCGATCGGCACGATCTGGGTCTGAGAAGTACCCGTCGTCAGTCCCTCCGCGGCCAGGGCCGAGCGTAGGACGTCGCCGTTCGCCTGTAGTCGCTCGACCCGATTCGGTTGGGCTTGGAGCAGCTCCAGGGCCGCTGAAGCGGCGGCGACCGAGGGTGGTGGGGGGGCGGTCGAGAAGATGAAGGGGCGGGCTGTGTTGAGGAGAAAGTCGATCGTCTCGGCGCTGGCGCAGGCGTAGGCGCCGTAGGACCCGAGTGCCTTGCCGAGCGTGCCGACGACTACGTCGACCTCGCCACTGAGCCCGGCGGCGGCGACCGAGCCGCGACCGGCGGCCCCGATCGCGCCCGTCGCGTGGGCCTCGTCGACCATCAGGCGGCAGCCGTGATGCCGGGCGAGCTCCAAGAGCTCCGGCAGCGGCGCGATGTCGCCGTCCATCGAGAAGAGCCCGTCGGTGACGATCAGCGAGCCGCGGTCCCCAGCCTTGCGCAGTCCCCAGGCAAGGTGGTCGACCTCGTTATGGCGATAGACGAAGGTCTCGGCGCGTGAGAGCCGGCAGCCGTCGACGATGCTGGCGTGGTTGAGCTCGTCAGAAAAGACGACCTCGCCGGCGCCCGCCAGCGCCGCGATCGTGCCGGTGTTGGCGAGGTAGCCGGAGCCGAACAGCAACGCCGACGCGTAGCCCTTGAACTCGGCCAGGCCCGCCTCAAGTTGTTGGTGCGGCTCCATGTTGCCGGAGATCAGGCGCGACGCTCCGGCTCCGGCTCCCCAGTGGATCGCGGCCTCAGCGGCCGCTTCACGGACGAGGGGATGCTCGGCCAGGCCGAGGTAGTTGTTGGAGCAGAGCAAGAGGACCGGGCGCCCGCTCAGCAGCACCTGCGGGCCTTGCGGGCCGTCGACCAATCGCAGCTGTCGATGCAGGCCGCGACCCCGAAGCTCCTCGAGGCGCTCGGCTACGTCCGTCATACGGCCTGCGGGTACGGGGGCGGCTTCTTCGACTTCTTGACGACCCGCAGCTGGGTCGACGGATCCCAGAAGTTCGCTTCATCCTGGTGGTCGATCAGCACCTCCATCGGCGTCTCCGGCGTCTCGCCGTCGAGCCAGCCCGAGCGGTTGTCGGGCCGCGGGTTGGCGCCGTTGTCGGGCTGGCGGGCCACGTTCAGCCCCAGCTCCTCGAACATCGCTCTGTCGTCCTCTGGCTCGGCGCCGAGGGTGGTCAGGAAATTTCCCATCATTACTCCGTTCAGACCCGCTTTCACCGCAAGCGGTTGCAGATCGCCGAGATTCTCCACGCGTCCTCCGCAAAGACGGAAGAGCGCGCCGGGGATGATCAAGCGGAAGATCGCCACCCACTTGACGACCTCCCAGGCGTCCATCAGCTCGCGATCGCCGAACCTAGTGCCCTCGCGGGGGTTGAGCAAATTGATCGGCACCGAGGTGGGGTTGATCTCGGACAGCTCGAAGGCCATCTCGACCCGTTGTTCGGGTGACTCGCCAAGGTTGAGGATGCCGCCGACGCAGGTCTCCAGCCCCGCGTCCTTGACCGCCTGGATGGTTCGCAGCCGGCCCTCGTAGCGGACGGTCGAGGAGACTTCCGGGTAATAGGAGCGCGAGGACTCGACGTTGTGGTGGACGCGCTGCACGCCCGCCTCACGCAGCGCCTTGGCCCGATCGGCCGACATATGGCCGATCGAGGCACAGCGCTTGAGGTTGGTTTGCTCGGCGACCAGGCGCGTCCCTTCGAGGATCTTCTGGAAGTCGCGTTTGGAGAGGCCCTGGCCCTGGGTGACCATGCAGAAGCGGTGGGCGCCGGCCGCCTCCGCCGCTTTCGCGTGTTCGAGGATCTGCTCCGGCTCCAGCATCGCGTGCATCGGCGTGTCCGCCTCGGCGTAGCGCGACTGGGCGCAGAAGCCGCAGTCCTCGGCGCAGCCACCGGACTTGGCGTTGACCAGCGAGCACATGTCGGTCGAGTCGCCGAAGTTCTCGCGGCGAACCTCCCAGGCGCGCTCGACCAGCGTCCCGATCTCGTCGTGGTCGGTCAGGCGCCCGTAGTCGAGCGCTTCGTCAAGGGTGATCAGCGATGCCAATGGGAGCCTCCGAGGGGTGGATTGCGGCCAAGGCTAAGAAGCGGTCCGGACGTGCCCGATTCGTTAGCGTCGGCCCATGGAGCGATCGCAAACGCGGCGGCGGCGCTTGGCTCTGGGCGCCCTGATCGGCCTCGCCGCGGGGGCGTTCGCCTTTGGCGCGGCGCTCGGCGATTCTCCGAGCGCCGAAGAGCAGCGCGAGCGGGCGGGCGCCACCCTCTCAATCCCACGCCTGGCCGGCGAGCGCATCCTCACCGGGTTCGGCGGCACCGCCGTCTCTCCGGCGCTGGAGGCTGCTGTTCGCACGGGCCGAATCGCCGGCGTGGTCCTGTTCGCTGACAATTTCCCCAGCCGCGCCGCCGGCCGCCGCCTGGTCGCGCGCCTGCAGGGGATCAGCCGTCCCGCGGCACTGCGAGACCCGCTGCTGATCATGGTCGATCAGGAGGGTGGGCTCGTGAAGCGGATCGATGGTGCGCCCTCTGTCTCGGCAGCGGAGATGGGCACGCGCGGCGGCGCTTTCAGCCGCGAACAGGGGCGCCGCACCGCGGCCAACCTGCGTCAGGTGGGCGTCAACGTCGACCTGGCACCAGTTCTCGACGTCGCCCGCCCAGGCGGCACGATTGCCGAAACCGAACGCGGCTTCGGCGCCACTGCCCAGCAGGTCATTGCCACGGCGATCCCCTTCGCGGCAGGGCTCCAGAGTGGCGGCGTTGCAGCGACCGCCAAGCACTTCCCCGGCCTGGGCTCGGCGTCCGAAAACACTGATTTCGCGGTGCAGCGGATCGGCCTCTCCAAGCAGACTCTGCGCCAGGTCGACGAGGCTCCCTACCGCGCCTTCGCCGCGAGCGGCGGCGACCTGGTGATGCTCAGCACCGCCATTTACCCGGCGCTCTCGCCGGACCCCGCGGCGTTCGCCCGGCGGATCGCAACCGGCGAGCTGCGTAACCGCCTCGGCTTCGAAGGGGTGACGATCACCGACGCGCTCGACACGGTGGCGGTGCGCGCCTTCGGGGGGCCGGCAAGGGCCGGAGTAGCGGCCGCCAGGGCCGGCTCCGACCTCCTTCTCTTCACCGAGCTGGCGCCGGCCGAACGGGCCTGGCGGGCGCTGGTCTCGAAGCTGCGCGGAGGTCGCCTCGACCGCGAGGAGTTCGAGGCCGCCGCCCAGCGGGTGCTGGACCTCCGTCGCGAGCTGGCGTCCCGCTAAGAGGGCCCGGAAGCTTCGTCGCGAACCGTGGCTGGGTCAAATACCCGGACGCCGTCGCGGCCCCCGTCCTTGGCCGCATACATCGCCGTGTCGGCTTCGGACATCACCGACGCGATGCTGGTGCGCGGGTCTACGCCGAACATCGCGACGCCGACGCTGGCGGTGATCGGCTCCAGTTTGGGATCAGCCGAACGGTGCTGGGCGATCGAGGCGGCGATCGACTCGGCCACCAGCCGCGCCTCGGTTGCGGTGCAGCGAGGCAGGACGATCGCAAACTCGTCACCGCCGAGCCGGGCCAGCGTGTCACTCTCGCGGCTGCGCCGCCGCAG
>DASSFS010000095.1:0-13713 GCA_035694165.1 Solirubrobacterales bacterium
GATCGCCACCCAGATTGAAAACGAAGTAAAACGCCAGCACGAAGGCCTCGAAATGATCGCCTCCGAAAACTTCGTCAGCCGCGCGGTTCTAGAGGCCGCAGGCACCGTATTCACCAACAAATACGCAGAAGGCTACCCCGGCAAGCGCTACTACGGCGGCTGCGAGTTCGCCGACGTCGTCGAGAACCTCGCCCGCGACCGCGCCAAAAAGCTCTTCAACGCCGAGCATGCCAACGTGCAGCCGTCCTCCGGCTCACAGGCCAACGCCGCCGCTTACATGGCCATCATCAATCCCGGCGACACCCTCCTCGGCCTCGACCTCGCCCACGGCGGACACCTCACACACGGCCACAAGCTCAACTTCTCCGGCAAGCTCTACCGCATCGTCGGCTACCAGGTCCGCAAAGACACCGAGACCATCGACTACGACGCCCTCGAAGAACTCGCAGTCCGCGAGAAGCCCAAGGTCATCGTCGGCGGAGGCTCCGCCTACCCCCGCATCTTCGACTTCCCCCGCATGCGCGCCATCGCCGACAAGGTCGGCGCCTTCCTCATGGTCGACATGGCCCACTTCGCCGGCCTCGTCGCCGCCGGCGAGCACCCGAACCCGGTGCCATACGCCGACGTCGTCACGACGACCATCCACAAGACCCTCTGCGGTCCCCGCAGCGGCATGATCCTCTGCCGCGAGGAGTTCGCGAAAGCGGTCGACAAGGCGGTCTTCCCGGGGCAGCAGGGCGGCCCGTTGATGCACACGATCGCCGCCAAGGCGGTGGCGCTGAAGATCGCCGCCAGCGAGCAGTTCGCCGAGCGCCAGCGGCAGACGATCGCCAACGCACAGGCCCTCGCCGCCGGTCTGGAAGCGAACGGGATCCCGGTCCTCACCGGTGGCACCGACGTGCACCTGGTGCTGGTCGACCTGACCCCGACTGGGCTCGACGGGCAGACCGCCGAGGATCGGCTCGAGGAGGTGGGCATCACCATCAACCGCAACGCGATTCCCTTCGACCCGCGGCCGCCGATGAACCCGTCCGGTCTGCGGATCGGCACGCCGGCGCTGACCACGCGCGGCATGGGCGAGGAGGAGATGGCTGAGATCGCCGCCGTCATCGCCGCCGCCCTCGGCCCTGACTTCGAGACCGAGAAGGACGCACTCTCCGCTCGCACCTCGGCGCTGATGGACCGGCACCCGCTCTACCCCGAGCTGGTCGCTGCCTGAACGTTTGAAGATCTGGGTAGACATGAGCGCGCCGGCGCACGTGCTGGTGCTGCGTCCGATCATCGAACGACTGCAGGGGGAAGGGCACACGGTCGAGGTCACCTCGCGCGACTACGCGCAGACCCAGGCCCTGCTCGACCTGCACGGGATGCCGCACACGCCGATCGGCCAGCATGGGGGAGCGTCGCGAATCCAGAAGGCCTATCGACTCGGCTCCCGCACCGCTGGCATGCTGCGGTTCGGCCGCGGCCGCTCCTTCGACCTCGCGCTCGCCCACGGCTCCAACGACCTCGCGCTCGCCGCCCGCGCCCTCGGCGTTCCCGAGGCAAACATGCACGACTACGAGTACGCGGTCACCCAGCACCGGATCGGCTGCCGGCTGGCCAAACGGGTCATGTTCCCCGACTCCGTCCCCGCGGAGCGGCTGCGTCGCTTCGGGGTGACGCCGGAGAAGCTCTTCCCCTACCCGGGCCTCAAGGAGGAGTACTATCTGTTCGATTTCGAGCCGGATCCGGAGGCTCTGCGACGGCTTGCGGTCGACGCCTCGCGGGTCGTCGTGATCGTGCGCCCTCCGCCCGACGTATCGCTCTACCACCGCAAGTCCAACCCACTCTTCCCGAAGGTGCTCGACCGGCTCGGCCGCGACAGCGACGTCCACGCGGTCGTGCTGCCCCGAACCCAGGCCCAGCGCGAGTTCATCACGCAGCTGCAGCTGCCGTCGCTGATCGTCCCCGACGGCGCTGTCGAGGCCCAGAGCCTGGTCGCGCTGGCCGACCTCGTGCTCTCCGCCGGCGGCACCATGAACCGCGAGGCAGCCGCCCTGGGGACTCCGGTCTACACCACCTACGGCGGCCGGCTCGGGGGAGTCGACGAAGCGCTGATCCGCTCGGGCCGTTTGCGGCCGCTGACCGATCCTCGCGCCCTGGAGCTGGAGAAGCGGACCGCGCAAGCTGCGCCGACGAAGCGCGACCCGGCTGTTCTAGTCGAGACCATTCTCGGTACCGTCGGGGCCTCACCATTGCGCGGCGAGCAACACCACGTAGCGCCTTCTTAGACGAGCTCGAGGCTGAGTCCAGCTTCGAGGAGCTGATCGCGCCCGCGGCCGAGAGCGAGCATCGCCCGGTCGACCCAGCCTTGCGGGCACTCGACTTCCTGATCTCGGCCTCGGTGCTGTTGGTGCTCTCACCATTGCTGGCGGTGGTGGCGGCGGCGATCGCGCTCGACTCCGGCCGCCCGGTGCTCTACCGCGGCGCTCGCGTCGGCCGCGCCGGGCGCCTGTTCTGGATGTACAAGTTCCGCACCCTGAAGCCAGATGCCGAAGACCGACTCGGCCCCTATTACGGCGAGGAGCTGACCCGGCGAACCGAGGAAGAGCGGACGCGGATCGGCGGTGCCCTGCGCGCCACCCACCTCGACGAGGTGCCGCAGCTCTGGAACGTCCTCCGCGGCGACATGGCGATCGTCGGCCCGCGCCCGATCCGTCCCGCCTTCTTTGCCGAGCTCTGCCGCGAGATCCCCCAGTACTGGCAACGTCTGGTGGTTCGCCCCGGCGTCACCGGCTTCGCGCAGACGCGGGTGACCAGGGAGGAATCGTGGGCCAACAAGCTCGCCCACGACATGGAGTACATCGCCGACCGCTCGGTCGGCCTCTATTTCAGCGTCCTCCTGGCGACGGTCGCCAAGGTGCTCGGCCGCGGGCCGGCGGCTCCGCAGAAGGACTGAATCTGGCGGACCTTGGGCCGCTGGGAGGGTGGGGCATCCTCCTACCTTCGCTGGGCTATTCGCCTGGGGAGAACTTCAGCAGTCCTAGATGGTGCTCTGGTGCGAATAGCTAACGCCGCTCGTACGGAGGATGCCCCACCCTCCTCGTGGGTCGGGGTCTGCCCACCCCGACTGCGAGACTGCCGCCCGTGTGTGGGATAGCTGGAATCGCAAGCTCCGATGGGGCGCCCGACCTCGGAGCGGTGGAGAGGATGAGCGCCAAGCTCGTTCATCGCGGGCCGGACGACGATGGGCTCTTTCACCAAGGGCCGGTGGCGCTGGCGGCGCGGCGGCTATCGATCATCGATCTTGATCATGGGCATCAGCCGATCGCCAACGAGGATGGCAGCGTCGTCGTCGTTCAGAACGGGGAGATCTACAACTACCGGGAGCTGAAGCGCGAGCTCGAGGGCAGCGGCCACAGCTTCAGAACCGACTGCGACACCGAGGTCCTGGTCCACCTCTACGAGGAGCACGGCGACGCCTTCGCCGAGCGGCTGCGGGGAATGTTCGCCGTCGCGATCTGGGATGGGCGGGAGGAGCGGCTGCTGCTCGCCCGCGACCGCTTCGGAATCAAGCCGCTCTACTACCGGCACGTCGACGGCGACCTTTCCTTCGCCTCAGAGCTGAAGGCGATGCTCGAGCAACCCGGGTTCTCGCGCTCGGTCGATCCGCAAGCCGTTTCGGCCTACCTCGCGTTCAACTCGATCCCGGCGCCGCTGACGATCTTCTCCGAGGCCCGGAAGCTGCCGCCGGGTTTCCTGCTCGCCTGGCGGGGCGGCACGGTCAAGCTCACCCGCTACGCCCGTCCCCGTCCGGTCGCGGCCGAGGACGTGCGCAAAGGCGGAGCCGACGAGCTGGCGGCCGAGTTGCGCGAGGTGCTCCGGGACTCGATCCGCGCCCACCTCGTCGCCGACGTGCCGGTCGGAGTCCTGCTCTCCGGCGGGGTCGACTCCGGCGGGATTACCGCCTTGGCGGCAAGCGAGGCGGGGGAGCCCCTGAAGACCTTCTCGATCGGGTTCGAGGAGAGCGGCTTCGACGAGCTCTCGCGCGCGCGCCTGGTCGCGCAGCGTTTTGGCACCGACCACCACGAGCTGATCCTGCGCCCCGACGCGGTCGAGCTGCTGCCCAAGCTGGTCGAGGCCTTCGACGAGCCCTTTGGCGACTCCTCGGCGCTGCCGACCTACCTGGTCTCTGAGCTGGCCTCCGGGGAGGTCAAGGTGGCGCTCTCGGGGGAGGGCGGCGACGAGCTCTTCGGCGGCTACTACACCTACGTCGCCGATCTCCTCGCCCCTCGCCTCGGTGGCCTGGCGGCGCTGGCCTCGCCCCTGATCGAGGCGCTGCCAAGCTCCGACGCGCGGGTGGGCTTCGACTACAAAGCCAAGCGCTTCGCCCGCGCCGCCAAGCTGGCGCCCCTGGAGCGCCATCACGGCTGGAAGGAGATCTTCTCCGCCCAGCTGCGCGGCTCGCTGCTTGGGGAGGGGGAGTCCGGCTGGGACCCGCTCGACCTCTACCGCGAGCGCTACGCCGAAACCGCTGGTGCCGAGTCGCTGGCGCGGATGCAGGACGTCGACCTCGGCATCTATCTGGTCGACGACCTGCTGGTCAAGACGGACCGCCTGAGCATGGCCCACTCGCTGGAGCTGCGGGTTCCCTTCCTCGACCAGCGCGTCGCCGAGTTCGCGATGGCGCTGCCGACGCGACTCAAGGTGCGCGGCCTCGCCAAGAAGCGCCTGCTGCGCCAGGCCCTGGCGCCGCTGCTGCCGAAGGAGGTCGTGCGCGGCCGCAAGCAGGGGTTCTCGATCCCGCTCGCGGCCTGGCTGCGGGGCCCGTTAGAGCCGTTCGCGCGCGAAGTCCTCTCCGCTGCCACCCTCGAGCGGCAGGGCTGTCTCGATCCCGCCACGGTGGCGCCGCTGCTGGATCGCCACTGCTCGGGGCGTGAAGACCTGAGCCGGCAGCTCTGGGGGTTGATGGCCTTCACGCTCTGGTTTGACCGCTACGCGGTCTAGGCTGACCAGGCAGGGCCCGGAGCCGAATGGAGCAGACGCCGAACTCGCTGGACGCGCTTTTCGCCTTCCTTGTCGCGGGGGTGCTGACCCTGCTGCTGGTGCCGCTGACGACGCGCCTGGCGGTGCGGATCGGCGCCATCGACCTGCCCAACGAGCGCTCGCTGCACACCGCCCCGATGCCGAAGCTCGGCGGTCTCGCGATTCTCGTCGGGGTCCTGGTCGCCGGCTTGATCTGGCTGCCCTGGGATGTCGAAAGCCGGGCGATCCTGTTCGGCGCCGTCGCGATCGCGCTGGTCGGGGTGCTCGACGACATCTTCGAACTGGGGCCGGTGCCGAAGCTGCTCGGCCAGGCGGCCGCCGTGATCATCCCGGTCTCGGCTGGGGTCACCGTGGACAACTTCACGCTCCCCTTCTTCGGTCGCCTCACGCCCGGGACCGTCGATCTCCTGACCCTGCCCTGGGGTGGCGTCGTCCACCTCGGCGATGTCGCGACGGTGATCGGCATCGTCGCCGTGATCAATGTGATCAACCTGATCGACGGCGTCGACGGTCTGGCTGCGGGCGTCTGCGCCATCTCCGCGATCACCCTGGCGGTCATCGCCCTTTCACTCGACCGCACCGCCGCCGGCGTGCTGGCTGCGCTCACCGCCGGCGCCTCGCTCGGCTTCCTCCGCCACGGGTTCCCGCCCGCGACCACTTTCATGGGCGACACCGGCTCCAACCTGCTCGGCTACCTGCTCGGGATCATCGCTGTCCAAGGGGCGCTGAAGACCAACGCCGTGGTCGCCCTCTTCTTGCCGCTGATCATTCTCACCGTGCCGATCCTCGACACGGGATTCGTCGTTGCCAAGCGACTCAAGTACCGCCGCCCGATCTACAAAGCCGACCGCTGGCACTTCCACCACCGGATGGCCAACATCGGCTTCTCGCAACGGCGCACGCTGCTCTACCTCTACGGCTGGACCATGGTCATGGCGGCGCTCGCCCTGGCGCTTCGCTTTGTCCCCTACAGCGACGATCACGGCAACTTCGATCCTGCATGGACGGCGGTGATTGCTGTCTTCGGCCTGCTCGCGCTCGCCGCCAGCGTCTATCTCGTCTCGGTGTTGGAGATCCTCACCCTGCGCCAACTGCGCCTGCGGCAGCTGGTCAGCGTCCGCCGCCAGGCGGGGCGCGCCGAACCCGCTGCCCAGGAGGTCGACAGGGCGGTCGCCGAGGAGCTCGAGACCGGCAGCTTCCCCACCGTCGATCCTGAGACGGGGGAGTTCGAGGCGGTCGATTTTGAGCCCCCAGGGGGGTAGTTGCAACCCTCACAAGTGGCTTCACAAAGCCATTCGCGGGGTCTTTCGGATATAGTCGCCAGTCCGCCCGCTCGCCCGAGCCGGGCATATTTTTTCTCTTGGACTCAATGTCTCCTCCCAAGTACGTCGACCTACTTCTGCTGGCCGCCGCTCTCGCTGTCTTCCTGCTGGCGGGACTGCCCATGCTCGGCTACGCCGTCGGCGCCGCTGCCTGGCTCGCCCAGCGTGGGATCCAGATGGTCGCCGCCAAGCGTTCGCAGGCGGAGCTGAAGGCGGGCAACCGCCAAAAGGCGATGGGCATCGTCGCCGCCACCACCTTGGGTCGGGTCTGGCTGATGTCGACCGCGGTACTGCTGGTCGGCTTGGCCGAGCGCGAAGCGGGCCTCGCCGCCGCGGTCCTGGTCTTGGTCCTGTTCACGGTCTCCTTTGCGGCCCAGGGCCTGTCGCACCTCTTCGGTGAGCCCGAGGGGCAGGGGGTCGCATGAGCGCCGAGCAGGCGACGGTCAAGGCGCCCGAGGGCGCCTCCAGGCTTGGTGGGCTCAGCACCAAAGCAAAAGTCCTCATCGGCCTCGGGGTCTACCTCGCGATCGCGATCCTGCTGCTGCTGATCTTCGGCAGCGACGGCAAAAACGAAGAGTTCCAGCCGCAGAACGAGTTCAAACTCGAACCGTGGATCACGCTGGAACTGGGCGGGATCGACTTTTCCATCAACAAGGCCGTCTTCTACCTGGTCTTGGCCAGCGCGCTGACGATCGGCACGATGCTGTGGATCTCGAAACGGATGCACCAGAAACCGAACCGGGTCCAGACCGCGATCGAGGTCGCCTATGACATGACCAAGAACACGATCGCCGGCGGCAACATGGACGCGAAAATGGCCAGCCGCTGGTTCCCCTTCCTCGCCGCGCTCTTCTTCTGGATCTGGTTCTCGAACATGATCGGTTTCATACCTCTGCCGACCAACACCGAGCACACCGTCAACGTTTTCGGCGCCGAAATCCCCGCCTTCGCGATCTACGCCGCCACCGCCAACCTCTCGATCCCGCTGGTGCTGACCCTGGTTGTCTGGGTCTCCTACCACGTCGAAGGCATACGGGCCAAGGGCTTCTTCAAGTACCTGGCGAGCTGGCTCCCGCCGGGGCTGGAGAACATGAACCCGGCCGCCAAGGCCTTCATTTTCGTGATCGAGGCCGTCTCTCAGTTCGCCCGGCTGATCTCGCTCTCCGTCCGACTTTTCGCCAACATCCTCGCCGGCCACCTGCTGCTGCTCTTCATGGGCGGTGGGCTGGCGGTGCTGCTCGGGATCGCGGCGCTGGGCGCCCTGACTTTCCCGCTCGCCTTCTTCTTCTTCATCCTCGAGGTCGGCCTTATCGCGACCCTGCAGGCTTTTATCTTCTCGACCCTTACTGCCATCTACCTCGGCGGAGCTACCTCCGCCAGTCACTAGAAAAGGAGCACTGTTCTAATGGATCTGTCCCCTGTCGTCGCGGCTATCACCGACGAAGGAATCGAATCGGCCGGCAAGGCGATCGCCCTCGGCGTCGGAGCCGGGCTCGGCTCGATCGGCGCCGGCATTGGCATCGGCTTCATCTTCGGCAAGGAGATCGAGTCGGTCGCCCGCCAGCCCGAGATGAAAGACGAGCTGCAGAGCATCCGCTGGCTCGGCTTCGCCCTGACCGAGGCCGTGGCCTTCTACACGTTCATCTTCGGCCTGATCGCCTTCTTCCTCTAGGCAGATGGAGTTGCTCGGCTACATAGGCGCGATCCCGCTGGCAGCAGAGGCGGCGCACGACGAAGGCGGTGGCAGCTTCCTCGTCTCGCCGGGTTTGGGTCTGATGATCTGGACCCTCGTCCTCTTCCTGTTCACGATGTGGGTCCTGAGCAAGCTGGCTTTTCCGAAAATCCAGGAAGCCCTGGATCGGCGGGCGAAAACGATCGCCGAGTCCCTCGATGCGGCCGAGCGCCAGCGGCGCGAATCCGACGAGCTCCTGGCCGAGTACCGCAGCCGGCTATCGGAGGCGCGGGAGCAGGCTGATGACATCATGGCCCGCGCCCGTAAAGCCGCCGAGACGGCGGAGGCCGAGGCGACCGCCGCCGGCAAGGAGAAACGCGAGGAGCTTGTCTCCGCGGCGAAGCGCGACATCGAGGCCGAGACCCGGCGCTCGCTGGAGCAGATCCGCCAGGAGGTCGCTGACCTGACCGTGCTGGCCACCGAGAAAGTGACCCGCAAAAGCCTGAACGCCGACGATCAGCGTCGCCTGGTCGAGGAGGCGCTGGGCGAGGTCGACTTCTCGAAACTTTCGGGGTCGGAGAACTAACTGATGCCGGACGCCGCTCACGTTTACGCCGACGCCCTCTTTGAGGTCGCGAAGGAGAAAGGCAAGCTCGACGCGATCCGCGATCAGCTGGCCCAGTTCACCGATGCGGTGGAAAACAACCACGACCTGCAGGTCTTCTTCTTCAGCCCCTACTTCTCTTCAGCGGAGAAGATCGACGGGGTGAAGCGGGCCGTGGCCGGTGTCGATCCCGAGTTCCTCAACTTCCTCGAACTGCTGATCGAAAAGCAGCGGATGCCGGAGCTCTTCCGCATCCGCCGCCAGTTCGAAGAGTTGTGGAAGCAAGAGAACAAGCGCATCGATGTGACGGTGACCAGCGCGGTTGATCTTGACCCCGCAGTCGTCGACAAAATCGGCGCCGAGATCGAGCAGCAGACTGGCCAGGAGGTCGATCTGGCCAGCCGCGTCGACCCGGAGATCCTCGGCGGCGTCGTCTTGCAGGTAGGAAACATGGTCCTCGACGCGAGCATCCGCAGTCGCTTGGAGAAACTTCGAAAGAGCGTCGCCCAGGCGGCGTAAGGAGGCAGAGAGCACCCGATGGAGATCAAGCCGGACGAGATCGCAAGCATTCTGCGCGAGCGGATCGAGGGGTTGGAGACGGATTCCGCCGACCTCTCGGAGGTTGGAACCGTTCTTTCCGTGGCCGACGGCATCGCCCGCGTCCACGGCCTCGACAACTGCATGGCGCTGGAGATGCTCGAGCTGCCGCACGGGGTGACGGGCCTGGCCCTGAACCTCGAGGCCGACAACGTCGGTGCCGTGCTGTTCGGCGAGTGGGACAAGATCGTCGAGGGCGACACCGTCAAGCGCACCGGCCATCTGCTGCAGATCCCGGTCGGCGAGGAGCTGCTCGGCCGCATGGTCGATCCGCTCGGGCGCCCGCTCGACGACCGTGGCGAGATCGCCACGACGGAGACCCGCCCGGCCGAGTTCAAAGCCCCCGGCGTCGTCCAGCGCCAGCCGGTGACCGAACCAGTCCAGACCGGCCTGATGGCGATCGACGGGATGATCCCGATCGGCCGCGGCCAGCGAGAGCTGATCATCGGTGACCGTCAGACGGGTAAGACCGCGATCGCGATCGACACGATCATCAACGCCCGCGACAAGGACATGGTCTGCATCTACGTCGCGATCGGGCAGCGGATGTCGACCGTGGTGCAGCTGAAAGAGGTGCTCGAGGAGAACGGCGCGATGGAGAACACGATCATCGTCGCCGCGCCCGCCGACGAGGCGGCGCCGATCAAGTACATCGCCCCCTACGCCGGTTGCGCGATGGGCGAGCACTTCCTCTACCACGGCAAAGCCGCCCTCTGCGTCTACGACGACCTGACCAAACACGCTTACGCCTATCGCCAGATGTCGCTGCTGCTGCGGCGCCCGCCGGGCCGCGAGGCTTACCCGGGTGACGTTTTCTACCTGCACTCGCGCCTGCTGGAGCGGGCGGTCAAGCTCAACGACGAGCTCGGCGGTGGCTCGCTGACGGCGCTGCCGATCATCGAGACCCAGGCCTCCGACGTCTCCGCCTACATCCCGACCAACGTGATCTCGATCACCGACGGTCAGATCTTCCTCGAGTCGGATCTGTTCTTCTCCGGCGTGCGGCCGGCGATCAACGTCGGCATCTCGGTCTCCCGGGTGGGTGGTAACGCGCAGACCAAGGCGATGAAGAAGGTCGCTGGAAAACTGCGCCTCGACCTCTCCCAGTACCGCGACCTCGAGGCCTTCGCGCAGTTCGGCTCCGAGCTCGATGCCGAGACGCAGAAAGCGCTGACCCGCGGTGAACGGCTGGTCGAGCTGCTGAAACAGAAAGAGCGTGAACCGCTCAGCGTCGGCGACCAGGTCGCCTCGATCTACTCCGGCACCGGCGGCTTCCTCGACCGGATCAAAGTCGAGCGCGTCGGTGAGTTCCTCGCTGACCTGCGGGTCCGCCTGCACTCCGAGAAGGCTGAGCTGCTGAAGCGGATCGAAGAGAGCGGCAAGCTCTCCGACGAGGACGAGGCCGAGCTGGGCGAGGCGATCAAGGACTTCGTCGACGACTTCGGCGCTGACTTCGACGAGGAAGGCAACCCGCTGGAGGAAGGCGAGTCCGACCGCGTCAAGTCCAAAGAGGAGCGCGACGCTCCCGCCCGCACCGAGGGCGCCAAGGAGGCCACCCCGGCCTAGTCAAGCCCGGGTTTCGTCATGGCCACCCAGAAGGAAGTCAAAAATCGCATTGCGTCGATCAAGAACATCAACAAGATCACGCGGGCGATGGAGATGGTCGCGGCGGCGCGCCTGCGGCGTGCCGAACAGCGGATCGACGCGCTGCGCCCCTACGCGGACGGGATGCGCAAGCTGACCCGCCGCGCCGCCGCGCAGTCCGGCGGTCTGCCGCGGGTGCCGGTGCTGGACGAGCACGAGAACGTGAACCGGGTCGGGATCGTCCTGATCACCGGCGATCGCGGCCTCGCCGGCGCCTTCAACACCAACGTCATCCGCGAGGGGATCCGCGTCCGCGACCGGGTCCGCGAGGAGGGCGCCGAGCCGAGCTTCTCCGCCGTCGGCCGCAAGGGCGTCTCCTCCCTGACCTTCCGCAAACAGGATGTGCGCACCTCCTACGTCGGCTTCACCGACCGGCCCGCCTTCGCCAACGCGCGTGAAATCGCCGAGGAGCTGACCGCGCGCTACGTCGAGGAGGACCTGGACCGGGTCGAGCTCGTCTACAACCGCTTCGTCTCGCCGCTGACCCAGCACGTCTGGCGCCAGACGCTGCTGCCTCTGCGGCAGGCCGAGGTCGTCGGCGAGGGCGCCGACGAAGAGGAAGAGGGGGAGGAGCTGACCGAGGCCGAGCAGGCGCAGAGCCGCTCGCAGTGGTTCTACGAGCCCGAACCGGAGGAGCTCCTCGCAAGACTTATTCCCGAGTACGTGACGATTTCCGTCTACCGAGCATTGCTCGAGTCCGCCGCTTCCGAGTTGGGAGCGCGGATGACCGCAATGCGCAATGCCGCGGAGAACGCGGAGACGATGATGGACGACCTGACCCTGGAGATGAACCGGGTCCGGCAGGCGGAGATTACGCAGGAGATCTTGGAGGTCGTCGGCGGCGCCGAGGCGCTGGGCTAAGGCTTACAACGAGTAAAGGAACCAATGGCTGAGAGCAACAACGGAACTAACGTAGGGCGCGTCGAGCAGGTCACGGGAGTGGTCGTCGACGCCGTCTTCCCCGACAAGCTGCCGGGTATTTACTCGGCGGTGACGATTCAGATGGCCGGCGACGGCGACGAGCCGACCGAACTGGTCTGCGAGGTGCAGCAGCACCTCGGCGACGACCGCGTTCGCACGGTCGCGATGGACGCCACCGACGGTCTCCGTCGCGGCGACAAGGTGACCGACACCGGTGGTCCGATCACGGTCCCGGTGGGCGACGTGACCCTTGGCCGCATCTTCAACCTGCTTGGCGAGCCGATCGACGATGGCGCTCCGGTCGAGGCCGGCGAGCGCTGGCCGATCCACCGCCCGGCCCCCAAGGCATCCGACCTGACTCCCACCCAGGAGATCCTCGAGACCGGGATCAAGGTCATCGACCTGCTCGCGCCGTATGCCAAAGGCGGCAAGGTCGGGCTGTTCGGTGGTGCCGGCGTCGGCAAGACCGTGCTGATCCAGGAGCTCATCCGCAATATCGCCGAGGAGCACGAGGGACTGTCTGCCTTCGTCGGCGTCGGCGAGCGCTCGCGAGAGGGCAATGACCTCTGGCTGGAGATGAAAGAGTCGGGCGTGATCGACAAAACCATGCTCGTCTTCGGCCAGATGAACGAGCCGCCCGGAGCGCGCCTTCGCGTCGCCCTCTCCGGCCTGACGATGGCCGAGTACTACCGCGAGCAGGGTGGCCAGGACGTGCTGCTGTTCGTCGACAACATCTTCCGCTTCGTCCAGGCGGGCTCCGAGGTCTCGGCGCTGCTGGGGCGGATGCCTTCTGCGGTCGGCTACCAGCCGACCCTGGAGACGGAGATGGGCGAATTGCAGGAGCGGATCACCTCGACCGAGCGCGGCTCGGTCACCTCGGTGCAGGCCGTCTACGTCCCTGCCGACGACCTCACCGACCCGGCCCCGGCCTCCGTGTTCGCCCACCTCAACGCGACCACGACCCTCTCGCGAGCGATCTCCGAGAAAGGCATCTACCCGGCGGTCGACCCGCTCGACTCGACCTCGACGATCCTCAAGCCGGACGTCGTCGGTGACGAGCATTACCGCACCGCTACCGAGGTCCAGCAGGTGCTGCAGCGCTACAAAGAGCTGCAGGACATCATCGCCATCCTTGGCATCGACGAGCTCTCCGACGAGGACAAACAGACTGTCTCCCGCGCCCGCAAGATCGAGCGCTTCCTCTCGCAGCCGTTCTTCGTCGCCGAACAGTTCACCGGCCGCACCGGCGAGTACGTGCCGGTCTCGGAGACGGTGCGCGGCTTCCGCGAGATCCTCGACGGCGTTCACGACGACCTCTCGGAGGGCGCCTTCTACATGCAGGGCTCGATCGACCAGGTGACCGAGAACGCCGGCGCGGCAGCGGCCGCATAGGGGGATCTGAGTGGCTGCCGAGCACATGGTCGACGTTGAGGTCCTGACCCCAGAGGGGGAGGTCTTCAGCGGCGAAGTGCGCCAGGTCTCGACCCGGAGCGAGACCGGCGAGCTCGGCATCCTCGCCAACCACGCGCCGCTGCTGGCGGCGCTGCGGCCGACCGAGCTGCGGCTGCGGATCTCCGACTCGGAGACCCGCCGCTACGCCCAGGCCCACGGCTGGCTGCAGATCTTCGGTAACCGTGCCCGCCTCCTGGTCGAGGAGGCGATTGCGCCGGAGGACCTTGATGCCGGTGCGCTGAAAGAGCAGCTGGCCGATGCCGAACAGCGGCTGGCCGAGCACGAGGCGGATAGCGCCCACCATGCGCGGGCAGCCAAAGATCGGGATCGGGCCGAGGCGTTCCTGGCTATTGCTCAGGGGTGAGCGGGGTCAGGTTCCCCTCCCCTGGAGGCCGTTGCGCAGCTGGGCGCTTGCGGCGATTCGGTTTGCTCGTCCCTGAGCCTCCCGGAGAGGGGAACCTGACCCCGCTTCC
>DASSFS010000096.1:0-28591 GCA_035694165.1 Solirubrobacterales bacterium
GACCCACCGGAGCAACGCTCCCGCTACGAGGTGAAGCAGCTGGTGATCCCGGGCTCCGGCGGGGCAGTCACGCTGCCGCAGGACGGCATCGCGATCCGCGGCCTCGATGGGGACCGCGGCCCAATCCCAGAGCGCAGCGAAGGGTTCGACGCCTGCTGGCTGGGGGTCGATCGAGACAGGCCCGATCCCGACGGAAGGCTGGGCCTGATCGAGCTGGGAGGAGCCGGGGTCGGCGCCGGCCGGCGCGGGGCTCGCTAGCGGGGCTGGGACGCGGGGCTCGCCAGCGGGGCGACACTCTCCATAGGCGGGCGTTCGTGGAGCTTGGGCAGCCAGGCCGCCGCCGGTTCGATCGATCCCGAGCACGGCGTGTCGGCTGTCTCGAGCTGCTGCACGAGCGCGTCGATGACTTCGCGCGACATGCCTGCGAGGGCGGTGAGCGATTGATGCGAGTTGCGCTTGGTGCCGAGGTCGACCTGTGCCATGCGCTCGATCCCCACCCGCTTCCAGACCTCGACCAGCATCGCGATCTCGACCCCGTAGCCGGTCGAGTAGGGAATGCCGGCGAGGAGCGAGCGCCGGGCCGCGCATTCGCCGGCCAGCGGCTGCCGGAAGCTCGCCAGCTCTGGGACGAGCAGGTCCAGCAGCGGCTTCGCGGTCAGCTCGGTGACGCGACCGCCGCCGTCCTCGATCTCCATCGAGTCGATCACCAGCGGCCGCCGGTAGAAGCCCTTGACGAACTCGATCTGCGGCGACTGCAGCAGCGGCCCGAGCAGACCTGTGACGTAGTGGGGGCCGAAGTCGCGGACGTCGCCATCGAGGTAGGCGACGATCTCGCCGCTGGCGACCGAGAGCGCCCGCCACATCGCGTCGCCCTTGCCCTCGACCGGTCCGAACTCGGGCAGCAGGGCGGCCTCCTGGAAGACCTCGGCGCCGGCCGCCTCGGCGACCGCTGCCGTGCCGTCGGCCGAGTCGGCGTCGATGACGAGGACCTGGTCGACCAGGCCAGCGCTGCGCAGGCCGTCGATCGTGCGGATCGTCTGGGCGATCGTCGCCGCCGTTTCGCGGGTCGGCACGCAAACGGTCACCGGGCCGCGCTTGAGCGCAAGTAGCGCCGAAAGGTCGAATTGGGAATGATCGAAGGTGGCTAGCATCGTCTCTCTCCCAATATGAAAGCCGATGCGATCAAAACGACGACGTTGAGGGGCCGCCGGGTGAGTGTCGACGTAAGCCGTCCGCTCATCGTCGGGATCGCCAACGCGACCCCCGACTCCTTCTCCGACAGCGGCGACCGCTCCCCGTCGGCGTGGATCGAGAACGCGCTGGCGTGCCACGAGGCGGGCGCGAGGATCGTCGAGGTCGGTGGCGAATCGAACGTCTCCAACCGGCCGCCGGTGACCGCCGCGGTGGAGATCGAACGGGTGCAGCCGGTGATCGCCGCCCTCGCCGAGGCCGGCGCCGCGGTGACCGTCGACACCCACCGGCCCGAGACCGCGGCGGCGGCGCTGGAGGCCGGCGCGGCCTTCGTCAACGACATCACCGGCATGCGCGATCCGCGGATGATCGAGCTCTGCGCCGAGGCCGGCGCCGGGGTGGTGCTGATGCACACCGAGACGCCGCCGAAGACGCCGCTCTGGGACGACGGCCTCTATCCGCAGGGGGTGATCGACCACCTGCTGGCCTTCTTCGAGGAGCGGCTCGCGGCGCTCGCCGAGGCCGGCATCGAGCGCGACCGCGTCGTCCTCGATCCGGGGCCGGATTTCGCCAAGACGCCGCGGCAGACCGTCGCCGCGCTGCGCGACCTCGACCAGCTCGGGAGGTTCGGCTGCCCGCTGATGCTCGCCGTGTCCCGCAAGGACTTCGTCGGCGCCCTGACCGGGCGCAAGCCGCGCGAGCGCGGCGCCGGGACCTTCGCGGCGCTGGCCGCCGGCCTGAACCGCGGCGCCCGCCTGCTGCGGGTCCACGACGTCGAGGCGACGGTCGACTTCCTGCGGGTTTGGGAGGCGCTCGAGGGCGACGCCGAGGTCCCGGTCGAGCTGCGGATCGGCGACGAGATCCGCCGCGAAGGCCCCGCCGCCGCGCCGGGCCCCTCGTGAGTGCCTGATGGGCAAGAGCGCCAGCCTGCTCGGCTCCTCCTGGTCGATCGCAATCGACCCGGCCCGCCGCGACGGCCGCATCGTCGCCGAGAGCTCCGAGGCGGAGCGGCGCTCGCGGCCGGTGTCCCTGCCCGGCGAGCTCGACGCCGGCCTGGTCGAAGCCCTCGGGCGGGCCGGCATCGACTCTCTATATACGCACCAGCTGGCCGCTTACGAGACCGCCGCCGACTCCAACTTGGTGATCACCAGCGGCACCGCCTCCGGCAAGAGCCTGGCCTTCAACCTGCCGGTGCTCGACGGGATCGCCGCCGAACCCAAGCGCCGCGCCCTCTACCTCTACCCGACCAAGGCGCTGGCCCAGGACCAGGCGCGCAAGCTGGCGCTGCTGCGCCCGCCCGGACTGCGCGAGGCGATCTACGACGGCGACACGCCGAAGGAGGAGCGCCCGGCGATCCGGCGCCGCAACAACCTCGTCCTCACCAATCCCGACATGCTCCACGTCGGCCTCCTGCCTCACCACAAGGTCTGGGGCGACTTCCTCGCCAACCTCGGCTGGGTCGTCGTCGACGAGGCTCACACCTACCGCGGCGTCTTCGGATCCCACGTCGCCAACGTGCTGCGGCGGCTGCGGCGGGTCGCGCGCGCCTACGGCTCCGAGCCGCGCTTCCTGCTCGCCTCGGCGACGATCGCCAACCCGGTCGAGCTGGCCGAGCGGCTGGTCGGGACCCCCTTCGAGCTGATCGACGACGACGGCGCGCCGCGGGCCGGGCGGGAGATCGCGATGTGGAACCCGCCGCTGCTGGACGAGGCAAGTGGGGCGCGCCGCTCGGCCCTCTCGGAGGCGGCCGACCTGCTGGCGGAGCTGGTCTCCCAGGACGTGCGGACGATCTGCTTTCTCAAAAGCCGGCGCGGGATCGAGCTGATCCAGCGCTTCGCCCGCGAGAACCTGGAGCGGCGCGGCAAGCCGGAGCTGGCGGCGCGGATCGCCCCCTACCGCGGCGGCTACACGCCGCAGCAGCGGCGCGAGATCGAGGCGCGGCTGAGCTCCGGCGAGCTGCTGGCAGTGGTCGCGACCGACGCGCTGGAGCTGGGGATCGACGTCGGCGAGCTCGACGCGGCGATCTGCGTCACCTTCCCCGGGACTGTTGCCAGCCTGCGGCAGATGTGGGGACGGGCGGGGCGCCGCCGGCGCGGGCTCGCCGTCTACGTCGCCGGCCAGGACGCGCTCGACCAGTTCTTCTGCCGCCACCCGGAGGAGTTCCTCGAGCGCCCGGTCGAGGCGGCGATCCTCGACCACGCCAACGACCAGATCGCCTCCCGCCACCTGATCGCGGCCGCCTATGAGATGCCGCTGACCGACGCCGACGAGGACATCTTCGGCGAGGGCTGGCGCCCGCGGGCGGAGCGGTTGCTGGCGGCGGGAGAGCTGCGCGATGCCGGCGGCCGCGGGTTGCTGCCGCGGCGCAGCGATTTCGTCGCCTCGCGGATCGCCCTGCGCTCGGCCTCGGCCAACTCGGTCGCGGTGATCGAGCGTGAGTCGGGGGAGATGCTGGGCCTGGTCGAGGCCGAGCGCGCCTTCTCGACGATCCACCCGGGGGCGATCTACCTCCACCTCGGCCGCTCCTACGAGGTCGAGCGGCTCGACGTCGAGGAGCGGCGGGCGATCGTCTCCAGCTTCGACGGCGACTGGTACACGCGGCCGAAGAAGGAGACCGAGATCTACATCGAACGGACCCGCGAGCAGCGCCAGGTGGCCGGGGTGCAGCTCAACTTCGGCGACGTCTCCGTGACCGAGCAGGTGATCGCCTTCCAGCGGGTCTCGATCTCCGAGCAGGAGCCGATCGACATCGTCGCCCTGGAGCTGCCGGAGCAGAGCTTCGTCACCCAGGCGCTCTGGTACGTGCTGCCGGAGAAGCTCTCGGGCGCGCTGCCGAGCGACGTCCTGCTCGGCTCCCTGCACGCGACCGAGCACGGCCAGATCGCGGTGCTGCCGCTGATCGCGATGTGCGACCGCTGGGACATCGGCGGTCTCTCCACCAACGTCCACTTCCAGACCGGCCGCGCGACGATCTTCATCTACGACGGGCACCCCGGTGGGGTCGGGATCTCCCAGCGCGGCTACGAGCAGTTCGAGCGCCTGCTCGGCGACGCCTCGCGGCTGATCGCCGAGTGCCCCTGCGAGTCCGGCTGCCCCTCTTGCGTGCAGAGCCCGAAGTGCGGCAACCTGAACGAACCTCTGCATAAAGCGGGGGCGCTGGAGCTGATGAGGCTGATGAAGGGGGGCGGCGCGTGAGGGGAGGGAGTCGGCCTCGCCGTCACGAACAGCGGGGAGGTTCCGTCGAGGCCGACTCCCTCCCCTCCGAGCGCTCGCGTCAGGTTGCCGTTATCGGGGCCGGCGGTTGTGGGGAGGGGTCCGAGCCTTGGTTGCTCGCCGAGGAGGTGGGGCGGCGGTTGGCGGAAGCGGGGGCGACGGTGGTCTGTGGCGGGCGTGGCGGGGTGATGGAGGCGGCGTCGCGGGGCGCGGCTGAGGCTGGTGGTGAGGTGATCGGGATTGTTCCTGGGCACTCGGTCGAGGAAGCGAACCCGTATTGCACCCACGTCGTCGCCAGCGGCGTCGGCCACGCCCGCAACCTGGCCGTGGTCGGCTCCGGTGCAGTGGTGATCGCGATCGGCGGCGAGTGGGGGACGCTGTCGGAGATCGGCCACGCGCGGGCGATTGGCCGCACCGTCGTCGCCCTGCGCAGCTGGGAGCTGAACGGCCGCGAGCGGATGGCCGGCGCCCCCGGCATCGTCCCGACCGAGACGCCCGAGCAGGCCGTCGCCGCGGCGCTCGAGGCGCTCTAGCGCCGCCTGCCTTGCTTGCTGTCGTCCTTTGTGGCGCTATGCGCCACAAACCTCTACCGCCGGGGAGCTAATTCGGCCAGAGCTGACGCAGGGCGAGGATCGCGAAGGCGTGGGACCAGGCGAGTGGGGTGGTGGAGCGGGGGATGCCGGTGCGTGCGTCGACCCGCTCTGGCAGAGCGCCGGCCGCAGTGGCGCTGCGACGCAGGGCGCCGAGCAGGCGCAGCGCCTGGCGGCGCTCCCCGAGGGCGGCGAGGCTCCAGGCGCTCCAGGCCGTCGGTGCGCTCCAGGGATCGACTCCGTCCCAGTCCTCGCCAGGCGTGATCCCGAAGCGAGTCTGGTCCGCGGCCAGCGCCAGCAGCGTGCGGCGAATCGCCGGAAAGAGTGCCGGCTGCCGGAACGGCCGCACCCCCCAAGCCGCCGCTGAATCGAGCGCCGACCCAGCCTCACCTGCCTGCCGCACCAGCCCCCGGGCCATCCCAAACGCCCCCTCAATCCCAGGTCGATGGGCCGACAAGTTGATCATGGGTCGACTTATCGGCCCATCGACCGGCTGTTCGGCAGGGGAACCTGAAGAGGCGATCGCGTTGGCGAGGTAATCGCCGGCGGAGCGCTCGTGGTAGTCGGGACGGTCGCGCCAGGGGAGTGGCTCAGCTGGGGAGGGAAGGCCCGCGGCGTGGGCGGCCACCGTGACCCAGCCGGAGGCGTCGCCCTGCGCCTCGCGCCCTGGCACCGCCGAGCCGTCGCCGTGGAAACGCGCTGCGGCCGCGAAGTCGAGCTGGAGCAGGAAGCGGGCGACGCGCCGGGCCTCCTGCCGGTAGCCGGCGGCGGCGAAGGCCAGCGCCGCGGCCCCGGCATCTCGCGGCCAGACGTAGGCCCAGCCATCTCGAGCACCCGCAGCAACGGCGCCGGTGCGGCGGTCGGTCAACGCCCGCAGGGTCAGCAGCGAGCGTTGGTACATCCGCTCGGCCCAGGCGGGGGCGCTCGAGCCCAAGCGCCGTGCTCCGGCCAGCCACCACCGGTCCGACTGTTCAGCGGTGCGGACGATGCGCCGCGCCTCCTTCGTGTCGCAGCGCAGCCTCGACCCCGCGCGCGCTTCCTCGAGCCCGATCCAGACCTTTGCCCCGCGGGTCGCTTGCGTCTGGCAACCGAGTAGGCGGCCATCCGACGCGTAGACGACCTTGGCCCGCGCCGACCCGAATGACGCCTCCGTGATCACCACATTGGTCCCCGCGAGGTAGCGCTGGCTGACCGAATCAGCCCGCCATAGCGGCAGCGCCGGCCCGCCGCCGACGCTGACCCGCGGCACGATCCCCGTGTCGGCCGGGACGGTTCCCGCCGCCTGCCGCTCGGCCGGGTTGTGGATGAGTTCCCGCCCCGCGGGCCCCGGCCGCAGGTCGACTACAGCCCCGTAGGCGTCGACCGCCGCCGTCAGCCCGCCGCTCCCCGCCACTGCCGTCCCGAGGAATGGAGGCGCCAGCCCCGGCAGCGCCGGCGGCGTCCGCGGATCGGCCGTCGACCCACCCGAAACGACCGCCGCAGCCAGCACGCCAGCGATGAGGAGCACCCGCGCTGCACGTAGCCAGGCCACGCCCCAATGCAATCAGCCCCGACCAGCCCCCGGCCGCTAGCCTTCCCGCTGCGCGCCCGTTCAGGCGCCCGAGGCGAGGTAGCTCAGTTGGTAGAGCACACGACTGAAAATCGTGGTGTCGTGGGTTCGATTCCCACCCTCGCCATTCCTATTCTCAGCTGCTGACGGGGATGTGGCTCTCGGCGTAGCGGTCGAAGTCGGAAAGCCGCCGGGTCCAGCGGTCGAGCTCCTCCTCTTCCTGCGCCTCGCGGACAGCCTGGATCAGGGGACGGATTGCGCTCGGCCAATCAGGGTCCGCGCCGATGTACCGTGAGGCCCAGGCGAGTTGGCTTAGCGGCTCAGCGTCCAGCTTTGGCCACACCTCAAACAGCTGCTCGATGATCCAGTCGCGCAGCGTGTGGTCGGGGGTTCGTGCAGCCATCTCGACCGTAGAGCGGGTCGCCCCGTAGCGGCACCACATATGCGAGTCGTCGAGTGCGGCCAGTAGCAGTCCGGCGTTGTCGTGGGCTGGCCATGCCCCCAGGGTGTGCAGCGCACGCCACCGCACCGAGCGGGCCTCGGGCGTCTCGCCGGGGTGGGAGCGATAGACGGTGCGCATTAGTTGGGACGCCTGCTCGGAGGGCTGAACTCGACGCAGCGCGTTGGCGACCATCCAGCCAATCAACGGCATGTCGGACCCGATCCGGGCGATCGTCTGCTCGTTCAAGAGGATCTCGGGATCAAAGAGGACGAAGGCTTGCTTCCACTCCGCCCACCACTCGGTCTCGGGGTGGTCGACCGCTGCGATATAGGTGAACAGACCGTTTTCGTCGACCCTCTGAAGCTCTTCGGCGGTCTCGCAGTCGACCGTTTTGAGCAACCCGTTGATGCGGTCACGGGTACCGATCACCGGGTCGAAGCGCTTTTCCGCCGCCATCGCGAGTACGGCTTGCTCCATCGCCTCAGAGACCGCGCGATCGCCGACCCTGGCCTCGGACAGAGCGACGATCGCCGCGCGCCAGTTCCAGTCGTGCACCAGCTGCAGGAAACGATCGCGGGCGCTGACCTCGTCGATTGCGGCGATCGCCATGCCGACGCCGTCCAAAGACGCGGCGTCAGAGGTGAGCGAGTCCATCACGTCAGGGCGCCACAGCCCGGACTCGGCGGCGACGCGTCGCCCGGCGAGGTACTGGTGGATCAGCTGATGCGAGAAGACCGCCCCGGCTGGACCGTCGTCGATGAAGCCTCCTTCGCGCAGTTTCTCGAGCGCACCATGGAGGCTGAGGCGCTCGAGGTCCTCCTGGGACAGCGTCGTTTCGCCACGCAGCAGCACCCCGAGTGCTACCTCCCCAACCAGGTCGAGGTCGCTCGTGTCGATGCCCCCGTCGTGGAGAAACCCCTCAACGGCGTCCGCGCGTGAGGTGAAATCGACGCTTTTCTGGCGCAAGGCGCGGTCAAGGAAGAAGGGGATCTGGAGGATCTCCCGACGTGCCTCGGGTAGTCGCTCGAACGTCTCCGGGCCAAAGCGGTTGTCGACGATCCGCCCCGCCTCGTCTGACTCCAGCGGCGGCAGCTCGAGCGCCGTCCACTGGCCCTCGCGATAGTCGAGGTCGATGCGCCGGTCGGTTGCCAGCACCCGGACCTGGGGATACCTGCGCGCGTACTGGCTCAAGGTCAGCCGAATCCTCCCTTTCGCCTCTGGGGGAACCTCGTTGAGTGCGTCGACGAGGAAGAGGACGTCGTGGGACGCGATCAGTTGGTCTAGTCGCGCGATGCTCAGCCGTGGGCTGGAAGCGCTGAGCAGGGCGTCCATCGACGGCGCCAGTCGATCGTCAAATGGTTTGTCCGCCATTGCCTCGGCCCAGGAAGGGCTCCAACCGGTCTTCAGGTCAATGCGCACGACGACGGGTTTGTCGTCGGCGGCAAGCAGCCTCGCCGTCGCGTCGAGCAGGGCCGTCTTGCCCGCCCCGGACTTGCCGACCACGACCACCAGCTTGTCGTGCTCGACGAGGTCGAGCAGATCCTCCCGCTCGACCCGATCGCCGTCGCCCGGTGCCGCTGAGCCCTCGATCCTGACTTTGGTGCCATGGAGCAGCAAACGGAAGCTCGAGCCGGCAATCGGTGGTCGTGCGGCCAGCACGCTCTGCAGTTCGCCGAGATAGGCGACCGCCGGGTCCTCGACCAGCGGTGCGGTTCCAGCGAGCCCGGCAGGCTCTCCGGCGAGGACCGACCCGGCGCTGGGATGGGTCCTGATGTAGGCGTAGGCGGCCGCAAGCGCGACCGCTGCGGCGTAGGGCTTGGTGTCGTCCCGCGTCTCCTGGTTATCTAGTCCAGTGAGGTCGACGTAGTCGGAGACACCGCGCAGCATCCCGAATTGGGTGAAGATCTCCTTCTGCTGCGCTGCATAGACCGCGCGCGCTACACCCACCGTCTCCATATCGACGGCGAGCGCCTTCGGGTAGCGCTCCGCGAGCGCGGCGACGGTCGGCGAGTTTGGGTCGGATAGCAGCCGCTCCCCGCCAATTACCTGGCCTTGGAGAATCGCGGGAATCTCCCGCTCGACGGTCTCCGGTCGCGCCGCCGGGATCGCCCGCCACCAGTCCTGCACCCGCTCGTGGAGATGCCCGATGCCCTTACGGGGTCCCGGGGCGGGGGGCTGAAACGGGAAGTCACGGGCCTCATCGCCGTCTGGCGTCTCCTTGACCAGCGAGTAGTACTCGATGCCGCTGGCGACGATCAGGTCTCCGAGCTTTAGTCCCTCGCGGTCTGCGAACCCTCCGCCGATGTCGGCGACCAGGAGGAAACGGGGTCGCCAGACGTCCAGCATCGTCGTCGCTGCCTCCTGGGCCGGGATGTTGAAGCGATCCACAGCAGAGTCGATCACGACGCGCACGCTGCCGCCGTCCTCGACCTCTAGATCCCATACCCACCAGTCTTGGCCGGAGTGCGGTTGAACCTCGGTTGGCTCACCAAACAGCGCCTGGGCGGCGCTCCACGCCTCCCCAACCACCGTCAAGATCCCGAAGTCAGCCTTATGGCTCATGGCTGACACGGTAGTCAGCCTTAGGAAACCGCGGTGTTGTTACTGCTCGTGGCGTCCTGGGTTCGATACCCCGCTTCGATACCCCGCCTCGCCAATACCTAAGTCAAATCCGAAGAGGCTGCGTGCAGGCCTTTTGGGTACGAACAGTTCTACTTGATTGGAACTATTGACCTAAACCGTCGCTAGCCTCTGCCGATAAGAAACATCGAGGTTTAAAACTCAAATCGGTGGGGGTCGATGAAAACTGGTCGCTGGGCCGCTCGGACGGTCGCGCTCGCAAGCATGGTCATGGCTATTACGGCGAGCGCTGGGACGTTTGCCGAGCCGGCAGACGCGCTCGGCCCGGAGGCCGCCAAGCGCTCGGCGATGGAAGCGTTCGGCGCCGGCGGGCGGGAAGCCCCGAGGGCGCTCGTCTTCAGCAGCTCCCGGCCCCTGCCGGCTGGCGAGGTCGTTCGCTACGCGCGGCTGCGCGGTGGGACCGTCGATACGGCTGGCGTCTCGACCGGACCCCTGCCCCTGGCGCTGCGCGCCTTCGGCGACGAACCGGCTTGGCTCTTCTATGAAGACCGGACCCCATACATCCAGTACGAGCACAGCGGCCGGATCGCCGTGGTGGGCGTCCGCAGCGGCGACGTCGAGCTCACCGAGCTGATCGACGGACCGCCGGTGATCAACGGGCTGCCGGCTCGCTTCCTCGGCTCCCGGATCTTCTTCGCCCCGCGGGCTGCCGCTGGTAAACCGGCGGCGCCTAAGGCCCACCGGCCCCTCCCAACTCCGCCGCCGCCAGCTAGCGCCGCCGCCAGCCGTGCCGCCGCGCAACTATCGGCCGAGCGCACCTGCTTCCTGCGCGCCGCCGACACGCTCGGCGGCGCCGACCCCTACCGGGCGATCGCGCGCTCCGGTGGCGCCGTCGGCCGCCTCGCAGCACGCCTCAGTGGGCTCGGACCGGGCCTTTACCGGGGCGGCTACCGGCCCAGCTCCGGCGTCGCTTTCGCTGTCTACATGCAGGGTCAGGTCGACGCCGGCGGCTGCCGCGAGGTGTCGCTCTACCTGGCCGGCGGCGGCTACCAGGCGGACGGGGAGACCACGATCGCGGTCGGCGTGCGAGTCGCCGGCGACCGCCTCCGCCGCTACCTGGTCAGCACCGCCGACCTGCAGGCGCTGCTGCGCTCACGCCCCACCGTCTGGTGGAACCTGACCGTCGACGCTCCCCACGCCGGTGCCCTGCTCGAGGCATTGCGGGGCGAGCCGAACCTGGCCAGCGCCCAGACCTCGGGCGGTCCCCGCGATCCCAGTCTGGTCGCTCGCCGCAGCGGTGCCAGTAACAGGGAGATGCTGAGCTTCACCCGCCGCCTGCTCAGCGGTCTCAACGCGACCCTGGCCGACGACGCCGCGGTCAGCGCCGCACTCGCCGATCGCCAGGCGCGACGCGCCCCGACCTTCCTCTCGGCCCTGCTGGCGCGGGGCTTCGAGAGCGCCGCCAGTTCGCGCGGCTTCGCCTCGCGCGGGGTCGAGCCCCAGTCCTTCCTGCGCGCCGGGGTCACCGGTTTGCCGGGCCTCGGAACCGCGCCCCTGCCGTTCGACGATGCTCTGCCGCCCCCCGTCAACAAAGCGCCGACGATCGCCGCCAGCGTGGCCGAGGTCGACTACGCGGAGAACGGGCCGACCACCCCGATCGACCCCGGCATGACCGTGGCTGACGCCGACTCGAGCTCGCTCAGCGGCGCCAGCATTCGTATCGCCTCCGGCTATGTCAACGGCGAGGACCTACTCGAGTTCACCGACGACAACGGCATCGCCGGCTCCTGGGATCCGCCTACGGGCGTGCTGACCCTCAGCGGAACCGCCTCCGTCTCCGACTACGAGGATGCGCTGCGCTCGGTCGGCTACCTCAACGCTTCCGACGCGCCGGCACCCGGCCCGCGGCCGATCGAGTTCCGCGTCGACGACGGCATCGACGAGAGCGCCGCCGCGACGATTGACGTCGACGTCGCCGGTGAGAACGACGCGCCTGAGGCCCAGCTCGCCGCCGGCTCCGCTTCCTACGCCGAGGACGCCGCGGCGACCCCGATCGACCCGACCCTGACTGTGGTCGATCCCGACTCCGCGAACCTGGCGAGCGCCACGGTGAAGATCACCACCGGCCTGCAGCCAGCCGAGGATCGGCTGGGTCTATCGAGCCCAGCTGCCGGCATCACTGCCGGCTATGACGAAGCGACCGGCACCCTGACCCTGACCGGGCCGGCGCCGAAAGCTGACTTCCAGACGGTGCTGCGGGCGGTCGGCTACAACAACGTCAGCGACGATCCCGACACCGGGACGCGCACCGTCTCCGTGACCCTCACCGACGCCGACGGCGCCACCGGCGCGGCCACCAGCCGCAACGTTACGGTCACCGCGGTCAACGACGCACCGGTGGTCACCGTCGCCGGGACTGAGCTCGACTACGACGAGAACGACCCGGCGACGGCGGTCGACCCGACGCTGACCGTCACCGACGCCGACTCGGCCCAGCTCAGCGGCGCGACGGTCACCGTCGCCAGCGGCTACCTCAACGGCGCCGACGAGCTCGGCTTCGCCGATGCCGGTGCGATCACGGGCTCCTGGAACGCCGCCAACGGCGTCCTCACCCTCAGCGGCAACGCCAATGTCGCCGAATACCAGGCGGCATTGCGCACGGTGACCTACCGCAACCTCTCCGACAATCCCGTCGCCGGTCCCCGCTCGATCGCCTTCCGGGCCAATGACGGCGGGGACGAGGGCGATGCCGCGACGCTGATCGTCGACGTCGCCGGCGACAACGACGCTCCCGACCTCGATCTGCCCGCCACTGGCGCCGTCCCCTACACGGAGAACGATCCCGCGACCGCGATCGACTCAGGCGCCGTCCTGACCGACCCCGACTCGCCCAGTTTCGCCAGCGCCACCGTGAAGATCACCACCGGCCTACAAGCGGCCGAGGACCGGCTCGAGCTGATCACCCCGGTCACCGGGATCACGGCCAGCTACGACCAACCGACCGGCACCCTGACCCTGACCGGGCCAGTGCCAATCGCCGACCTGCAGACCGCGCTGCGCGCCGTCGCCTATCGCAACGTCAGCGACGATCCCGACTCGACCACCCGCACGGTGACCTTCGAGGCGAAGGACTCCGACGGCGCCAGCACCCCGGTGCGCAGCCGCCAGGTGGAGATCACCGAGACCAACGACGCGCCGACCGTGGCCACGACCGCGACGCCCCTCCCTTACTCGGAGAACGATCCGGACACCGTGCTCGACGCGGGTCTGACCGTCACCGACCTCGACTCGGCGAACCTGAGCGAGGCGACTGTGCAGGTGACCGCGGGATACGTGGAGGGCGAGGACTTCCTCTCCTACCCGATCACGCCGGAGATCGGTGCCGCCTGGGAGGCGAGCACCGGGACCCTGACGCTGACGGGCACCGCTTCGCGGGGGTCGTACGAAGCCGCGCTGCGAACGGTCACCTACCGCAACCTCTCCGACGATCCGGCGGCCGGCCCGCGTACGGTCACGGTCGAGGTCGACGACGGTGTCGACGCCAGCGCTCCGGCGACCCGCACGATCCAGGTCTCGGTCAGCAACGACGGGCCGGAGGCAGAGCTCAGCAGCGCCACGGCCTCGTTTACCGAGAACGCCGCGGCTGCTCCGCTTGATGGCGCTCTCACCGTCGAGGATCCAGACTCGACCACGATCGCCAGCGCGACCGTCGCCATCACCGCCGGCCTGCAGGCGGCCGAGGACAGCCTTGGGCTGACCGCGCCGGTCGCCGGGATCGACGCGAGCTACGCCAGCGCCACCGGGGTCCTAACCCTGACCGGACCGGCGCCGATCGCTGACTTCCAGGCGGCCCTGCGGCTCGTCGGCTACCTCAACACGAGCGAGGATCCGGAAACCGCGGCGCGCACGGTCAGCTACTCCCTGACCGACTCCGAGGGTGTCACCGGCACGGCCCACACGCTCGAGCTCGAAGTGATCGCCACCAACGACACTCCGGTCGCGGCCAGCGACGACATCGGCAGCACCGACGAGGCGACCGTGCTCACCGTCAACGCCCCTGGCGTTCTCGGCAACGACACCGACCCCGATGGCGATCCGCTGGTCGTCGCCGCGGTCGACGGGCAGCCGGCGAAAGTCGGCACCGCGGTGACCACCGCCAAAGGCGCCTCGGTCACCGTAAATGCCGACGGCTCGCTCAGCTATGACCCCTCCGGCTCGGCGACGCTGCGCGCGCTCGGCGAAGGCGACACCGACACCGACACCTTCACCTACGCGGCCGGGGACGGCAGCGCCAGTGCCACGGCGACGGTCACCGTTACCGTGATCGGCCTGCCCGATCCGCCTATCGCCGGCAACGACAGCTACAACGGCGTCGGCAACACCACGCTCACGGTCGGCCAGACGGGGCCCTCGGGCGAGGCCTTCAAACAGCTCAGCGGCAGTGTGCTCGACAACGACACCGACGCCGACACGCCGCACGCCGAGCTGACGGTCGAGGCGACGACCACCGCCACCAGCGAGGGCGGCTCGGCGACGATCGCCGCCGACGGCAAATTCACCTACACGCCGCCCGCCGGCATCACTACCGCGATCGACTCCTTCGAATACACCGTCAGCGACGGCGAGCAGGAGGACACGGGGACGGTGCAGATCAGCCTCTCGGGCCGCGTCTGGTACGTCGACAACGACCGCCCGTCCAGCGGCGACGGTCGCTCCAGCAGCCCCTTCGACACCCTCGCGGCTGCCGCCTCGGCCTCCTCCGCGGGCGACACGATCTACGTCCACAAAGGCGACGGGACGACGACCAAACAGAACGCGGGCATCGCCCTGAAGGCGAATCAGCGCCTGCTCGGTGAGGCGACCGACCTCGTCGTCGGCGCCGACACGCTGTTCGACGGCGCTCCCGCGCAGCGCTCGAAAATCGGCAACAGCGCTGGCGTCGGCGTCACCCTCGCCTCGGGCAGCCGCGTCGAAGGACTCGACATCTCCGCGGCCGGCGGCCGGGCGATCTCCGGCGGCGCCGGCGTCGTCGGCTCGACGATCGGCGACGTCCTCGCCGGCGGCTCGGCCGGCGGAGTCGGCCTCATCGGTACCAGCGGCACCTTCGAAATCTCGAACCTGGCGGTGACGACGACGGGCGGCACCGGCCTCACGGCGACCAACGCCGGCGACGTCCGGCTTACCAGTGCCGGCACGATCTCGATCTCCTCCACGGGCGGGATGGCGCTCGACGCCTCCGGCAGCGAACTCTCCGGAACGATCGACTCGCTCAGCGTGCCGTCCTCGAGCGCGGGTGGCGTCTTCCTGCAGAACACGACGGGATCGATCGCCTTCGGCGACGTCTCGATCACGACCTCGAGCGTGGCCGGCTTCTTCGCCAGCAGCGCCGCCGGGCTCTCGGTGTCGGCGGCGGGCACGGCGAACGTCTCTAGCACGGGCGCGCCGGCTCTCGACGCGCGCACGCTGAGCTCGCCGACTCTCGCCTTCGACAACCTCTCCTCGACCAACAGTCCAGGAGCGGGGATCAACGTAGACCAGGTCGGCGGCACGGTCTCCGGCGCAGGGGGCACGGTCTCCGGCGCCGCGGGGGCTGGGGTTGACGTCAACGGCGGCGCTGGCACCGTCAGCTACGCCGGCACGATCGGCGACGGCCTCGGCCGGCCGGCCGAAGTCACCGGTCGCACCGGCGGCGCGGTGACGATCTCCGGCAACATCAGCGAGGACGACACCGGGATCAGCGTCAGCGGCAACAGCGGCGGCTCGACCGAATTCAGCGGCGCTTCGAAGTCGATCTCGACTGGAGCGGGTAACGCCGTCAACCTTTCCAGCAACAGCGGCCACACGGTGAACTTCACCGGGGGCGGCTTGGCGCTGACGACGACTTCCGGCAAGGGTTTCCTCGCCAGCGGCGGTGGCACCGTAACCGTCCAGGGCAGCGGCAACACGATCGCCAGCACCACCGGCACCGCGCTCGACGTCCAGAACACGACGATCGGCGCCAACGACCTCAGCTTCCGCAGCATCGCCGCCAACGGGGGGGCCAACGGCATCGTCCTCAACACGACCGGCTCCAGTGGCGGCCTGATCGTTACCGGCAATGGCACCGCGGATTCCGGCGGCGTAATTCAGAACGTCGTCGGCGCCGACGGCACCACGGCCGGTGTCGGCGCCTATCTCAACTCGACCAAAGACGTCTCGCTGGCGCGAATGCGCTTCACCACCAGCCAGGGCCACGCGATCCGCGGCAGCGCCGTCAACGGCTTCGCGCTCTCCGACTCGACCGTCAACGGCACCAACGGGACCAACGACGCGGTCGACGAGGGCAGCGTCGCGCTGACCGGGCTCACCGGCACGGCGTCGATCACCGACACGACGATCCAGGGCGGCATCGAGGACAACCTCGACATCATCACCAACGGCAGCGGCACGCTGAACCTCGTCGTGACCGGGCTTACGCTCGGCCCCAACAGTACGACGCTCGGTGGCAACGGCTTCCTCCTGGTCACCGGCGGCAGCTCGAACGTGACCACGACGGTGAGCGAATCCCACTTCACCTCCTCGCGCGAGGACCTGTTCCAGCACGTCGCCCAGGACAAATCGACCAGCAACATCACCGTCACCGAAAATCAGTTCAACAACGGTCAGACCCCGAAGGTGGGCGGCGGCGCCGGCATCCTGCTCGTCGCCGGCGGCGGCGAAAACGCCGACCTCACCTACAAAATCGCCAACAACTCGGTCCGCGGCACCTCCGGCCCCGGCATCTTCGTCCAGAAGGCGGTTGGGATCAGCAAAGCGCGCGGCCGGATCACCGGCAACGCCGTCGGCGTTGCCGGTGTGGTCGGCTCGGCGAGCGAATTCGGCTCCGGGATCGACGTCGAGGCGCGCGGCCAGGGCAGTCACGTGACCGCAATCACCAACAACACGGTCCGCAACGCCTCCCAGAACGGGTTCGCCGCGATCGCTGGCGAGGACGGCGTCAACGACAACGGCACGGTCAGCATTGACGTCACCGCAACCGGCAACACGGTCGCCGAATCGGGGCCCAAAGTGGGAGCCGGCTTCCGTGCCGAGGTCGCCGACGACAAAAGCATCGTCACCTTCTGCCTCGACCTGCTGAACAACCAGCTTGCCGGTGGCGGCCCGCTCGGCACGGACATCAGGGTCTTCAACGACTGGCCGCAGACCGTCTTCCGCCTGCCCGGCTACGCCGGCGGCGCGCTCGACCAGACCGCGGTTACGAACTACTTCAAAGGCCGCAACACTGCGACGACGACGTTCGTGGCGGTGCCACCCTCCGGCAACGGCTTCACCACGACCTCCGCCTGCACCCAGCCGCCGGCCTAGTACCGGCGGGGCGGCGAGCGGCCCGCTAAGGGACGAGCGCCGCCTCCGCGCCGACCAGGCGTGCCTTGCCGGGGATGCTGATCTGCAGGGAGCGGGACTCCTCGCCGAGCAAGACGAGCGCCCGCTCCAGGCGAACGCCACCGGCGAACCAGGGACGCTCCAAGAACTCGGCGACTTCCACGACCCGGTCGTCCTCGCCGAACGCCAGCAGCCAGGCCGAGCCGTCGTCGAGATGGGCGAGGACCTGCCCCTCGGCCGCGAGCCCCGCGTCCTCGAGCCCGACCACTCTGTAGTCCGGCCACGAGTGCTCCGCCTCGCCCAGCTCACCGCCCTCACCGGGCCGGTAGACGGCGATCCCGTAAGAGCCGCCGACGATCAGGCGCTCCCCGATGCCCAACAGGCAAAGGCCTCGGTCGGAAGGCTGGCTCGAAACCGTCTCCAGTTGCGGCGAGCGAACCTGAAGCTCCTCTTCGGTAAGCACGTGGACGGCCTCGCCGCCGAGCGCGGCGTCGAGGACCCTCGAAGGCTCCTGGTCGGGCCCGATCCGGCTCAGCTGCCCCTCCCGGTCGAGGTTGAAGAAACCCTGCGTGGAAACGGCGAGCAGGCCGCCGGGCCACTCCAGAGCCCCGCGCAGGCCGGGGACCTGCCAGCTGCCGAGGCGGCGCGGCAGCCTCGGGTTCGAGAGCTCGAAAGCGACCAGTCCTCGGTCCAGGACAGCGACCGCTCCCTGCTCCGACCACAGCTCCGAGGCGAGGACCTGGCTGCAGACGCCGGCGAGCGGGATCTCCGCTCCGAGCAGCAGCTCTTGCTGGCGGATCTCCATGCCCATCCCAGGAACGCCCGGCGCCACGTCACCGTTGCGAAGCCGCGTAAAGGTCAGCTCCCGGCCCTCAGCTGGTGCGACCATTGCGCTGAGCGTGCTGGCAATCCCCGGCAGGACGTTGACGTGCATCAGCTGCACGCCGGTGGAGTCGAAGATCTTCAGCGTGTCGCCCAGTTGCAGCCCCTCGGTGATGATCTCCCAGTGGTGGTGCGAGGCCCTGTCGATCCAGGGTGGGTAGCCCAGCCATTCGAGGTCGAAGCCGGGGGTCTGGAGGATCACGCATCGGTTGATCTTCTTCAGCGTTTGGGCCATGAGGCCGTTTTCTTCCGTCTGGTCCAGGCCCGGCACGGAGCCCAGTTCGAACGGGCGCACACCGAGCGTGGTTGCCACCAGGAGGCGAGCGGGGTGGGCAACTTTCCCCTTGCTGAGGCTCGGAATTTCGAGTGCGATCGTCGTCGGCAGGTTGTAGTCGTCGACCTCCACGGCGATGTGCGAGGCTTCGCTGAGCTCCTTGGTGTGGACTTCCACGCCGCAGATGCGGGCGGGAGTCGTGCCGCTGGCGCTGAGGCTCACCTCTGCCCTGACCCTGGGAGTATTTTCTCCGCCGTCGGACCCACATGAGGTTTCCGGCAGTTCCCACTTCCATTTCCGCGTGCTCGTTTCCAGCTCCGACGGAGTCAGTGGGGTGATCCGAAGGCGTCCTCCCAGCAGCGCCCCGTCTGGCCCCGGGGCGAAGCTCGTAAGGCGCAGTGCCGTCTCACCCAACATCGCGTTCGGCAGGCGCATCCTGCAACGCTGGTGGAGCGGACCGATCATCTGGCAGTCGCTGAGGTTGCCGAGGTCCTCCGGGAGCTTCACGTGGCTCAGTGCCGAGCCGACCAGCGCTTCGAAGCCGGACCCCGCCGGGCCCAGAATCGACCAGATCACCCCCTGGATTGCGCCGCGAACCGCGTCCAGGACGACTTCGATGTCCGGTAGCGACACGTCGACCGTCAGAAAGGCCGGTTCCACCATCGCCAGGTCGACGCTGACGTTGGTCTGGACGTGGATGGTCTCGAGCGGATTCGGCGGGTGAATCTTCGCGTGGATCTCGAGCTCGATGTGGACCTTGCCGCCCGGGGTCGAATAGTGGCCGACGATCGCGCCGAACGTGAGCTCTGGCGAGCTGACGCTCGCGGTCGAACGACGGATCGCGCCTACGAACATCTCCACGAGCATCTCTCGCGGCAGGAACATGCCCCAGTTGGCGCCGGCCAGGTGGTCGCTGAAGAAGCCGTTGAAGAAGTTCGTCCAGGCGGGGCCACTGGCGCCGGTCGCCGGTCCCAGCTCGGCCCGGAAGGCGATGATCCTGCCGTCGGCGCTGACGCTCACCCCGGCCTTCGAGATCGCGGTGTCGTCGGGCAGGAGCGCGGAGAAGTCGATCGTTTCCCTGACCGACGGGAATGCCCTTGCGACCTCCCGCTTCAGTAGTTCTTCGACCTGGTGCGGATCAACGCCGGCCGGGAGGGCGGGAAGTTCCCGCGGCTCGATGCCGTGGAAGTCGAAGCCGATCTCGCATGCCGTTCCCTTCGGGCGGTACTCGACGGCGATCAGGGCGCAGGTCGGGATCCGCAGCTCCATCGCCGGCGCTTCGTCGGGATGCGCGAAGACGTCCTCGTCGGTGGCGACGTGGATCGAGATCTCCTGGGCGATCTGGGTTCGCTGCCCTTCGTGGCGCAGGGCGTTGGGGCCGAGCTCGATCTGTTGGATTCGCAGCGTCACGCCGCCGATGGTCGGCGGCTCGGGCGGACAGGTCGGTCGCGACTGCGACCCGGCCAGCAACGCGCCGAGGAAGGCGGAGACCTGGAACTGGATCTCGGTTTCCGCCATCGCTCGTCCCGCCCAAGCGGGTTAGGGGATCGGCCCGGCGGCGATCAGCTTGTCGACGATCGCGTCGATCTCGCCGCCGCGTTTCTCGATCAGCTCGCGGGCGGCGGCGGGCAGGCGTTGGCTCAGGGTCTCGCGGCTGGCGTCGTCCATCGCGAGTGGCTTCGCCAGCTTGACCTGGAGACGGTAATAGCGAGGGCCGTGACCGAGGTCCGCGGCGGCCGGCACCCCTTCACCGGGGTGGTGGTTGAGCAGCATGTGGGCCCAATAGTCGGCGCCGTCGGAGGCGCCGCCGAGCATCGCCCCGAGGATCGGCGGCTCTTCGCCGCCGGTGACCCAGCCGAGCTTGCCCCACTTGCTGACCTGGCGCTGGTTGTAGCCGGTCTCGAATTCGCCGGTCCCGATCGAGACCAGGAAGAGCTCGTCCGGCGAAAGTTTGGACGGCTCATCGCTCTGGCGGCCGAGCGCTTCGGCGATCGCGGCGACGGAGGGGTTGGCGGCGAAGACGCCGCCGTCGACCAGCGCTCGGTTCTGCAGGCCGTGCGAGGGGAAGTAGGTCGGTGCGGCCGAGGTGGCGAGGGCCGCTTCGGCGATCGGGAAGTTGCGCTCTGGCGTTTCCAGCGCTCGCCAGCGCTTGAAGAAGTAGGGCTCGCTTCTGGTCATGTCGTAGGAGGTGACCAGGAGGTCGCGGGTCGCTTCGGAGATGGTGCTGTGACCGAGCCGGCGCTCAACCGACTCGCGCAACGGATCCAGCGAATACTTGGGCCCGGAGAGCCCCCAGAGGCTGCCGATCTGGTGTCCCAGGCCGGGGCGGAAGATCTTCGGGCCGTCCTCGACGTAGAACGCGGCCAGCTCGCCGGCCGAGACTCGTTTCGGCGCGGTCAGCGCGAGGGCGATCAGTCCGCCGGTCGACGTCCCCGCGAAGAGGTGGAAGTAGTCCGCGATCCGGACTTCACCATCGACCCGCTCGCCGAGCCGTTTCTCGATCTCTTCCAACACCATTACGGAGATCAGGCCGCGAATGCCGCCGCCGTCGACGGAGAGGATGCGAAATCGGGCGGTGGCTGGGTCCGCAGGCGAATGCATCAGGTGACCGTAACGGTCACCTTCGAAAAGTCAAAGGGAATTAACTGTTCTGTTACTTAACCTGGGTTACCGCGATGCCGACGCTCACCGTCGAGGCTGCCGAGCAGTTGGGATCGCCGATCACGTGGATCGAGACCGTCTGGGCCACCCCTGGGCTGGTCAGGCCGATCGGCCCGGTCTCGCCGCTGACCGGGACCAGCCCGGTCGGCTGTTCCGCGGTCGGGGCGAAAGCGCGCAGTTTGAGCACGCCTTCGGCGACGTCCCACTGGCTGCCGTTGACGAAGGGAGCGATGCGTGGTTCGCAGTCTTTTTCACCAGCTCGGGCGAGGTCGTTGCCCTTGGCTTCGACACTGAGGAAGGCGACGGTGCCGGGCGCCGGGGTGAAGGTGGCGGCGCCGGCGAGCGGAACCACGACCGGAGCGGCGCCGTTCGCGGCCACCGGGCCGCCGCTGGCGCTGGCGAGGAGGTTGGTGCCCGGGGCCAGTTTGTCCAGGTTGACGGCTCCGTTCTTGAGCTTTGCCGTGGTCACCGCGTTGGCGCGAATCTTCGCGCTGGTGACGGCGTTGGCCTTAATCTTGCCGGCGCTGACCGCGTTCGCCTTCAGGTTCTTGGTGCCGATCTTGCCGGCGGCCCAGACGACGCCGCCGCTGAGCGCTAGGAACAGCGCCAGGGTCGCGACCACGTTGGCGTAGGTCAGCCGCTTGCTCACCGCTCGCATCTCAACCTCCTGAAGATCGTGTTCACCCGGACTTCCGGCTCAACTTAGCGAGCCGTATCCCCGCAACAAGCAGGTCGCTGTCAGGTTGCGGCGCGGCGCTGTTCCCGCAGCATCCACCAGTCGACGACGTAGCCGCCGAACGGCACCACCGCCCCGACCAGGACCCAGAAGGTCGTCTTGCCGCTCCAGCCCATGTCGTGGCGGATGTTGAGCGCGACGACGACGTAGGCGATGAACAGCACGCCGTGGATCGGGCCGAGGATCTGGACCCCGACCTCGCTGCCGCCGGTGCGTTTGACGAACGAGGCGATCAGCAGAGCGATGAAGCTGGTCGCCTCGGTCAGGGCGATGTAGCGCATGGCCTTGATGGCCGGGAAGCCTATTGGACCGAGATTTGACGAAGTCGTGTGCTCCTCGCGCGGCTATTGGCACATTCGAGCCTTGTCTCGTATGCAGACAGAAAGCTACGCTGCAAGAATGCAGACGATGAGAGAAAGTTGGACCGACGAGCGCCTCGATGACCTCAATGGGCGGGTCAGCGACGGCTTCCGCCAGGTTGACAGGCGCTTTGAACGCGTCGAAGGCGAGATCGGCGATCTTCGCCAGGAAATGAACAACCGCTTCGACTCGATCCAGAGGACGATCACGATCGGAGCGATCACGCTCAGCGGCAGCTTCGTCGCCGGGTTCGCCGCGATGATCGCTTTGATCGCGACGCAGCTCTAGCCGCTACCCGATGCGGCTACCGCGTCGAGTACGCCGCCGATGGTGGTGCCGATGACCACTCCGAAGATGACTGGCACCACAAGGCAACACAATGCAAGAAAGAGGCCGGCGCCGACCAGCGCGCCGCTTCGGCCCGATGTCCGTCCGTTGCTCACGTCGTCGCCCTGGTGAAGGCTCCCGCAAGGCCATCCGCGAGGGTCTTTGCGTCTTTGGGCGCGGCTATCGAGAGGACCAACTCTCCATCCTTCTTGTTCAATGCCAGATCGAGGAAGGCGCAACACTCGGCCTCAGCGGCGACGATCCCTTCCAGCCGCCGCCGGGAATCTGCGTCGGCGCGAAAGCGCAGCAGGTGGCGGTCGCCATCGGCCTCGCGGGAGATCAGGCTTTCTGCGCCGATTTCAGCAATCTCGGCCAGCCGCTGCTTGACGTCGCTGCTGCCGAGCGAACAGGCGATCGGGGTGTCATTTTCCATCATCGTTTCCTCCGGTTCAGGGGGTTCGGCGCTAGTGTTGACCCTGAACCGGGGTTCAGGTCAAGGAGGAATCACGATGGCCGACGTAATGCTCAGCATCGGGGAAGTCGCCAGCCGAGCCGATGTGAACGTGTCCGCGATCCGCTTCTACGAGCGGCGGGGTCTCCTGCCCGAGCCGGAGCGTGTCGGTGGCCAGCGCCGTTACACCGCCGTCACCGTGCAGCGCCTCGGGATCATCAACGTGGCGAAGCAGGCCGGGTTCTCGCTCGATGAGGTCGGCGTCTTGCTGGCCTCCACCGACGAGGGTGCACCGGCTCACGAGCAGTTGCAGGCGCTCGCAGCTCGCAAGCTGCCGGAGGTCGATGCGCTGATCGAGCGTGCGCAGACCATGCGCGGTTGGCTGGCGCTGGCGAGTGAGTGCGGCTGCAACACGCTCGACACTTGCGACCTGTTCACCTTGAACCAATAGCTACGGACAAGAGCGCCGCCGGTTCGCGGCCTCCTCGCTGTCGCGGTAGTAGGCGATGTAGTTGTGGGCGTCGGCAGCGAGGTCCTCGTTGCGGTCGATCAGATCGTCGAGGAGAACCGTGAGGGCGCCGATCGAGGGGAAGTAGGCGGCGTCAATCAGTTCGGCTTCGGCAGCGCTAGTCGCGGGGTCGGCGGCAGCGGCGATCAAGGCATGCGCGGCGACCGAGGAGCTGGCACCGGCGGCAACCTCCCACCAGCGGTAGACCGCGGGGCGGTCGGTCGAGGTACTCGGTGTCGCCCGCCGAGCCCTCCTCACCGAGGCTGTCGAGGTAGTCGACCGCGACCTGCAGGGCGACCATGGCCCTGGTCGCCGCCGGCCGCGTCGCTCGCGGCGCCAGGGTCGCGAAGACCGCCGTCGCCTCGACGTTTAGCCCCTTCTCATCGATCGCCGCGAGTGCCAGCTGGCGCTGGGCGGGATCCGGGATCGCCGCCGCGACGTCTCGCCACCGCCCCAGCTCCCGCCGCACCTGCGGCACAACCTGCCTCCGGTACACGGCGAGCGCCCGTCCCACCGCCGCCATCTCTCTCCAAGCGTCCGTCAAGCCCCCAGCCTACGAGGCCGAGTCGAGCTCGGCGAGGAGGGCGCGGACGCGGCGCTCGATCTCGTCGCGGGTCGCGCGGACCTCCTCCAGCGGGCGGCCCTTGGGGTCGGGCAGGTCCCAGTCGAGATAGCGCTTGCCGGGGATGTAGGGGCACTCGTCGCCGCAGCCCATCGTCACCACGACGTCGGCCCACTCGGCGTCGGCGCGGCTGAGCTTGTGCGGGACGCGAGCGCCGAGGTCGATCCCCAGCTCCGCCATCGCCTCGACCACCTCGGGGTGGACGCGCTCGCCCGGAGTGGTCCCGGCCGAGCGGGCCTCGTGACGTCCCGCCGCCTCCTGCGCGAACAGCGCCTCACTCATCTGCGAGCGGCCGGCGTTGTGCAGGCAGACGAACAGCGCCCGCATCAGGCCCCTTCATGGGTCGACGGGCCGATATGTCGCTCTGGGGTCAACTTATCGGCCCGTCGGCCGGCGGTGCCGCCCCGGACCGCCTGGTAGGCGAGGGCGCCGGCGGCGGCGCCGAGGAGCGGCGCGGTGAGGTAGATCCAGAGGTCCTGGAAGGTGCCGGAGAGGAGGGCGGGGGCGAGCGAGCGAGCGGGATTCATCGAGGCGCCGGTGATCGGGCCGCCGAAGAGCGCGTCGAGGCCGACGACGCCGCCGATCGCGATCGCCGCGCCGGCGCCGACGGCGCGGGTGTCGGTCGCCACGGCCATGATCGTGAACATCAGGAAGGCGCTGAGGATCGCCTCGTAGGCGAAGGCGCTGCCGGCCGCGACCGTCGGCAGCGTCGTCCCCAGCGCCGCCGGCTCGCTCGGCCAGATCGCCAGCAGCAGGGCCGCGGCCGCGATCGCTCCGACCAACTGGGCGGCGATGTAGGAGACGGCGTCGCGGGCCGGCAGGTGCCGGGTCAGCGTGAAGGCGAGCGTCACGGCGGGATTGAGATGGGCGCCGGAGAGGTGGCCGGTCGCGTAGATCATCGCCATGATCACCAAGCCGAAGACAAGGGCGATGCCGACCGTGCCGAGCGCGCCCGGGTGCTCGGCCTCGGTGATGATCGCGCCGCAGCCGGCGAAGACGAGGGCGAAGGCGCCGATCGCCTCGGCGGCGGCGCGGCGGGCCAGGCCCGGCCGGCCGGTCAGGAGAAGACCTCACGGACGGCCTCGAGCGCGCCGGGCGCGAGGCTGAAGTAGCTGTAGGTGCCGCGGCTCTCGCGCTCGACCAAACCCGCCTCGACCAGCTGCTTGAGGTGGTGGCTTACGGTTCCCTGCGAGAGACCGAGCAGCGGCTGCACCTCGCAGACGCAGACCGGCTCCCCGCCCGCCCGCAGCAGCAGGTTGACGATTCGCAGCCGGTGGCGGTCGGCGAGCGCTTTCAGCACCGCCTCCATCTCCACCGCCTGATTTGGTGAGAGCGATGAGCCGGCCAGGGGAGTGCAACAGGAGATCGTCGGGAGCTCTGTGGTCGCAGCCATCCGTGCGCAGGCTAGATCATTCATCGATGGGCGTCAATGAATAAGCTGCTGGCGATCTATCTCGGCGGCGTCGTCGGGGCGCTGATCCGGGTCGGGCTGGGGGAGGTGGTGTCGACGACCCCGGGGCAGTGGCCGTGGGCGACCTTCGCGGTGAACATGGTCGGGGCGCTATTGCTCGGCTACTTCTTCGCCTTGTACCGCGACCACCCGGCGGAGAGTCTCCGCCACCCGTTCCTCGGCACCGGCGTCTGCGGCACCCTGACCACCTTCTCGACGATGCAGCTGGAGCTGTTCGAGATGGTCGACGGGGGCTTCCTGGCCCTGGCCTTCGCCTACTGCGCTGTAACGATCGCCGCCGGCTACCTCCTGGTCCGCCTCGGGATCGGGCTGGAGCGATGACGGTCGCGGGCTGGATCGCGGTCGGGCTGCTCGGCGGGGTCGCCGCCGCCGCTCGCTTTCTGCTGGACGCCGAGATCGCGGCCCGGGCCAACAGCCCGTTCCCGCTGGGGATCTTTGTCGTCAATGTCAGCGGTGCCTTCGCCCTCGGCCTCGTAGCCGGGACGGCTCTGGACGGCCAGGCGCTGGTGATCGTCGCCGGTGGCGGCATCGGCTCCTTCACGACCTTCTCGACCTGGATCCTCGACTCGCACCGGCTCGGCGCCAGCGGTGAGGTCCGGCTCGCCTGGCTCAACATCGGCCTCTCCATCGCCGCCGGTCTCGCCGCCGTGACCCTCGGCCACTGGCTCGGCGGCGTCCTCTAGTTCGTCCGGAATCGTCTTTACCTTGGATTGCGCGATGGATGAGCAGACGCTGATCGCGACTCCCGAGCAGACGGCAATTCCAACGCCGCCGGAACGGATGGCGCTGGGCGACCTCGAGGACGGCCAGCGGGTTCGCGGCGTCTACGCGGTGCGCCAGCGCGAGCTGCGCCGCAAGCGCAACGGCGAGCCCTGGCTGCGGCTCTCGGTCGGCGATGCCAGCGGTAGCGCCGAGGCGGTCTGCTGGGAGGACGCGGAGGCGCGCTACGCGCTCTGCGCCAGCGGCAGCGCGATATTCGTCACCGGCGTCTTCGAGATGAGTGAGCGCTGGGGGGCGAAGATCAAGATCGCCGAGCTGCGCGAGGCGCAGCCGCACGAGTACGACGGCGACGAACTGGCGCCCGAGTCGCACGTCTCGCTGGAGCTGCTGGAGACCGATCTGCGGGCGCTGCTGGCGACGATCCAGGATTCCGAGTTGCGGCTCCTGCTCGACTCCTTCTTCGCTCCCGGCAGCGAGACCTGGGCCCGCTTCCGCGACGCGCCGGCGGCCAAGGTCTACCACCAGGCCTATCGCCACGGGCTGCTGGAGCACACGCTCTCGGTCGCGCAGGCGGTCAGCGCCGCCGCCAACTTCTTCCCCGGCATCGACCGCGACGTCGCCGTCACCGGCGCCCTCCTGCACGACATCGGCAAGACAGAAGCCTACAACGAGGACCCGCTGGCGATCGACCTCACCGACGCCGGTCGGCTGCAGGGTGAGATTCCGCTCGGCTACTACCTGGTGCGCCGGCAGATCGAGGAGATCCCAGGGTTCGACCCGCAGCTGGCCCAGTCCGTGCTCCACATCATCCTCAGCCACCACGGCCAGCTCGAGCACGGCTCGCCGGTCGTCCCCGCCACCCGTGAGGCCGTCCTCGTCCACATGATCGACAACCTCGGCGGCCGCCTCGGCAGCTTCGACCGCCTCGAGCGCCAGCTCCCCGCCGGCGAGTCCTGGTCCGGCTTCGACCGGGCGCTATCGGGCTCGGCCTATTTCGGCCAGCGCGCCGCCTGACCTAGCCGCTAGTCAGAACTTCACGGTGCAGCGTTTGATCTGGTGCACGTTGCCGTTGGCATGCTCGATGCAGCGGACGAGCCGCTTCGGGTTGCCCTCTTTCTCGGCGGCGTGGAAGGAGCGCTGGATCTGACGGCGGACCTTGCGGTTGACGTCCTCGATCGTTTTGCCGATGTCGGTTAGGTCGACATCCTGGACGCCAAACGACCGTTCGAAGCTCTGGTTGGTCGATTTGATCGCGTCGCCGGTGGTCTTCAAAACCGGTTTGACGATGAAGAAATAGGCCGCGGCGAGGATCCCAACGCCGACTAGGAGCCGGATAATGCCGGAAGTCAGGCTCCCGAAGAGGTTGCGCAGGATGTCCATGGCTAGGCGCGCAGACTATCCTGCGACCCGTGGCGAAGGACACCGAGAAGCTGATTCGCCAGCTCTCGTTGATCTCGTTCCTGATGGCCCAAGGCAGGCCGGTTTCGGCGCTGGAGATCAAGCGAGAGGTGGAGGGGTACAGCGACATGAATGACGACGCGTTCGCGCGGCGCTTCTACGCGGACCGAGCCGAGCTCGAGAGCCTCGGCATCCAGCTCGGGGTCGAGAAGCCGGGCGAGGGCTTTTTCGAGGCCGAGCTCTACTCGCTGCCGCCGGAGAACTTCTACCTCGACGCGATCTCTTTCACCGACGAGGAGTTGGCGGCGCTGAGCACGGCGCTGCTGCTGCTGACCGATGGCGGCTTCGCCTACGCCGAGCCGCTGCGCCTCGCCCTGCAGCAGGTCGCCTGGGGTCACCCGAACCCACTCAGCGACGCCGAGCGCGCCCCGGTCGAGATGGCGATGACCGCCTCTGCCGGCGGCCGCGATCTTTCCCAACGCCTCTCCAAGATCGAGACCGCGATCAGCCGCCGCAAGACGATCGAGTTCACCTACTACACGATGGAGCGGGGTGAGACCGAGAAGCGCAAGGTGGACCCGTACCACCTGGTTTTCCGCGGCGGCCAGTTCTATTTGATCGGCCACTCGCACGAGCGCGACGCGGTGCGGGTCTTCCGCCTCTCGCGGATCCAGGGCAAGGTCGGCTACGCCTCCAAGGCCGAGCACGACTTCTCGCCGCCGGAGGACTTCGACCGCCGCGACTACGGCAGTCGCGCCGATTGGCAGCTGGGGGAGACCCAGGGGACGGCGAAGATCTTCATCCGCGAGCGGATCGCCTGGCTGATCGAGCGCGACTACGGCTCCTACGGCGAGCTGCGGCCGGCGAAAAAGTCAGATGGCGCGCCCGGCAAGGGCCAGGTCTTCGAAACCAGCTACGCCTCGCACCGCGAGCTGATCGCCTGGGTCCTGCGCTGGCGCCAGAACGCTCAGGTGCTGGCGCCGGATGACCTGCGCGAAGAGGCCGAGCAACGCCTCGCCCTGCTCCGCGATCGCCATGAGAACGGCTTCGCCCCGGCCGAGATCGTCGACCGGCCCCTGCGCGACGCGCCCCGCCGCAGTCGCTCCAACGGTCGCGGTGAGGCGGCGATCCGGCCCGAGCGCTTCGCCCGCCTCGTCACCCTCGCCGGGATGCTGATCGAAGCGGCGAAAAAGGGCGAGCGGCTGCAGATCCTCGACCTGCGCCAGCGGCTCGAACTGACCAACGAGGAGCTGC
>DASSFS010000097.1:0-21262 GCA_035694165.1 Solirubrobacterales bacterium
CCAGCAGATCTATGACCCGCGGGCGATCGCGGTCGACCCCTCCAGCCACGACATCCTCTTGCTGGCCGAGGAAAACGCCAAACACAAGATCGTCCAGCGGATCAGCTCGGCCGGCGTGCTCGGCGCCCGCTACACCGACACCGCCGACAAACTGAAGCCGACCTTCAACGGTTTCGCCAATTCGCTGGCGGTCTCGCCCAGCGGCGTCGCCTACACGCTGACCGGCGAGGTCGTTCCGGGATCAACCAAAACGCGTGCCTGGCAGCTGCCGGCGAACCTCTCAAGTCTCGAAGAAGTTCCCGGCTTCGCGGCTGCGGCCGAAAAAGAGGCCTGGCCGCTGGGACTGCAGACCAGGGTCGAACCGAGCTTGGGTGGCCCGCAACTGGCGATCTCGACCGATGGCAGCACGCTCTACTGGAAGGAGTGGCGCAAATTCTCCGAAGAAAAAGCGGCCGGCGATCTCAACATCCGTGGCTACTCCCTGAGCGAAGGCAAGACGACCTCGGTCTGGGGCGGCGGCACCAGCAGATGCAAGATCACCACCTCGACGGCAGCGCTGGCGACGACCACGGGCGGCAACCTCGCCGTCTTCGACTTCGGCGCGCCGACCGCGAAAGTGACGGATACGCCGGCCTATGGCCTCAAGGTGATCACCTTCGGCCCGAGCGGCACTGGCTGCGCCGAGCCGGTGGCGAAATTCACGATCAACGGCAAACCGGCCAACGAGGAACCGGTCGGGGTCAAACCCGGCGACACCGTCACTTTCAACGCCGCCAGCTCCGAACTGCTCGGCGGCTTCCGTAAGGAACTGATCTGGAAATTCGGCGACGGCAGCGAAAAAGTCGTGATCCAGCCGAAAGAGGACGAAGAAGCCTCGGCCACGACCACCCATGTCTACGCGAGCGCGGCCAAAGTGACGGTCAAACTCGAACTCAAGCTGAGCAAACCCCCTTACGGCGACCCCGGGCCAGTCGAGCGCAGCTTCACGGTGGGGACGCCCCCCGCCGGCCCCGAGCTGACCATTACCAAGGCAGGCAGCGGCAGCGGCACGGTGACCAGCTCCCCGGCCGGGATTAACTGCGGCGCCACCTGCGAGGCCGAGTTTGAGACCGGCAAAGAAGTCGATCTCACTCCGACGGCCGACAGCGGCTCGAAATTCGTCAAATGGACCGGCGCCTGCGCCGGCAGCGGCAGCTGCAAAGTGACGATGTCGGCGGCGAAATCGGTCGGCGCCGAATTCGCCGAGATTCCCAAGTTCGATCTGACCGTCAACAAGAGCGGCGCCGGGTCGGGAATCGTCACCAGCTCCCCAGCCGGGATCAACTGCGGCACCACCTGCGAGGCCGAATTCGAAGAAGGCCAGGAGGTCGAACTCAGCCCGGGGCCCGCCACCGGCTCGAAATTCGTCAAATGGACCGGCGCGTGTACCGGTTCGGGTAGCTGCAAAGTGACGATGTCGGCGGCGAAATCGGTTGGTGCCGAATATGCCATCGAGCAGCATCAGCTCAACGTCGGGAAGTCCGGCACCGGCACCGGCACCGTGACCAGCTCCCCGGTCGGGATCGACTGCGGCGCCACCTGCCAGGCCAGCTTCAACCATGGGACCGAGGTGACGCTGACCGCCGCGGCAGGCGTCGGCTCCGAATTCAAAGGCTGGAGCGGTGCCTGTACCGGCACCGGCACCTGCAAAGTGACGCTGAACGACGCCGGGTCCGTCGGGGCCGAATTCGCCCTCGAACAGCATCAGCTGACGGTGTCGAAGTCCGGCACCGGCACGGGCACCGTGACCAGCTCCCCGGCCGGGATCGACTGCGGCGCCACCTGTCAGGCGAACTTCAACCACGGGACTGAGGTGACGCTGACGCCCGCGGCCGGCGCCGGCTCCGAATTCAAAGGCTGGACCGGCGCCTGCACCGGCACCGGCTCTTGCAAAGTGACGCTGAGCACGGCGAAATCGGTGACGGCCGAGTTCGGCCTCATCCCCGGCCAGAAATTGCTCAAAGTCAAAAAGGAAGGAACCGGAACCGGCACCGTGACCAGCTCGCCGGCCGGCGTCAGCTGCGGCTCCACCTGCGAAGCCGCCTTCACCGACGGGGCTTCCGTAACCCTGACCGCCACCCCCGGCGCCAACAGCAAAGCCGTCGTCTGGGGCGGCTGCGATGAGGTCGTGGCCGGCGCCTGCAAAGTGACGATGAGCGCGGCGAAGGAGATAACCGCCACCTTCGCGCTCGAGCAGCGCCAACTGACGGTCAAAAAGAGCGGGTCCGGATCCGGCACGGTGTCCAGCGCGCCCGGCGGCATCTCCTGCGGCGCCACCTGTCAGGCCAGCTTCAACCACGGGACCGAGGTGACGCTGACCGCCGCGGCCGGCGCTGACTCCGAGTTCAAAGGTTGGAGCGGCGCCTGCACCGGCACTGGCGCCTGCAAAGTGACGCTGAGCGCGGCGAAAGAGGTCAGCGCCGAGTTCGCCACCACCCCGGTCACCCCTCCGCCTCCTCCGGAGCCCCCGACTCCTCCCGCGCCACCGGTAGTGCCGCCGACCGAACCACCGCCGGTGAAACCGCCGACCGCTGCCGAAAAACTTGCCAAGGCGCTGAAGAAGTGCAAGAAGCTGAAAGGCAAAGCCAAGGCCACCTGCACCAAAAAGGCCAAGGCGAAAGCGAAGGCAAGCGCCAAGCGCGAGCAGCTCCAGGGGTGGGGCCTTGGGCACTGGGGCCAGTGGAGGCGTCGCTGAGCCGGATGCGGCCCGCGGCGTGGATCGCCGCAGCGCTCGCGGGCGTTGCGCTCGCCAGTCCCGCCCCGGCCCAGGCCCTGATCACCCCTCCCGTGACGCTGGCAGGGCCCTCGTCTGAGATCTTGGACTTCGGGGGAGTCGCGATGGCTCCCGACGGCAGCGGTGGTGTCGTCTACACGAAGGTGGTTGGAGGCGTCCCACACATCGTCGCCCACCGCTTTCTCCGTGGTAGCTGGAGCGGGCCGATCCGGGTCGACGCCGACCAGCCCTACCCGGGCAGCCAGCCGCGGATCGCGGCCGGTCGCGGGGGGGAACTGCTCGTCGTCTGGGTGACCCAGGTCGCGACGCTGAAAGTCGGCAGCGCGACCAAGGTTCGCTACGGGCTCTTCTCCGCCAAGATCGGGCGCGGGGCGAAGGGGTTCGGGCCGTCGCAGCTAATCGATCCGGAAGTGAGCGACGGATCGGATGTCGGCGTCGACCCGTCGCTCTCCGCGACCGCGACGAGCCAGGCGATAGTCGCCTACCGCGCGATCACCTATCGCTTCGACGAAGCCCGACAGGCGGCTCAGCTTCGCCCCGGAGACGTCCTGGCCGACATCAGGGTCGCCCGCTTCAAAGAAGACCGCTGGTCCCGGCTGGGGGCGATCAACGTCAGCCAGGAACTCTCGGCGCGGCCGCCCAGCGCCACCAACGGCCCCAAGGTCGGCGCCGGCGTCGACGGCGGCGCCGTCGTCGCTTGGCAGGAGCCGGATCAGAGCGGCGCCGCCAGGATCTACCTGCGGCGGATCTTCGGAACCGTGCTCGGGCCGATCCTACAGGCGAGTCCGAGCACCTGGCAGGGCGAACCGGTTACCGGCGACGCTGACGCTTTCTCGCTCGCCGTCACCCCGTTGAACCAGGCGCGTGTCGCGGTACGCGTCGCCGGCGCCGGGGGCGCGGCCCCGGTGCGGCTCTTCCTCAACACGCTGCCGGCATCCTTCGAGATCCCCTCCAACGCCCTGGCCGGCCCGCAGCAGATCTTCAGCGCGCCTCCCCCGTCGGCGAACATCGGCCCGCCCGGCCTCGCCGCTTACGAAAAAGGCGGCGAGGAAGGCCTGCTGCGGCTCGGCTTCGTCGCCAACGGCCAGATCCACCAGAGCGCGGTCGAGGAAGACGGCCGACTGACTCCCGTCGCGGCTCCGCCGGGCCCACCGGCACAGGCGGGCGCCGAAGCCGGCGCCGCCCTCAACCCCGACGGCAGCGGCACGGTCGCTTACCCCGCGCTGGGCCCGGACCAGCGCCAGATGGTCGCCGTCCGCCAGGAGTCTGCCTCCGGCGCCGAACAGCTGGCGCTGCTGACCGGGGGCCAGACCGGGTCGATCGGCCAGTTGCGGGTCGACGGCTCGGGCAAGGGGGACGCCCTGGTCGGTTTCCGGCAGGGCGAACCGGGCCGCTTCCAAATCGTCGCCGACTGGGTCAGCGCCCCCCCGGCCTCCTTCCGCGTAAAAGGTCCCAAAGGCTGGGCGCCGCCGCGACAGGTGAAGCTGAGGTGGGAGCGGGCGGAAACGGCGGTCGGCGGGGTTACCTACTCGGTGTTGGTCGGGGGGCGGACCGTGAAGCAGAAGCTGCTCCGCCGCAGCTTCCGTCTCAGCCCGGGGATGGTCGGAGGCGGGCGGCAGAGCGCTCGGGTGCTGGCCACCGACGCCCTCGGCCAGCAAGTGCTGAGCAAGCCCGTGAAATTGCGAGTCGACGGCGAGCCGCCGATCGTCCAGATCTCCGAGTCCGCACCCCGACGGGTGACGGTCCGGGTTCGCGACGCCGGCTCGGGCATCCGGGCCAAGGCCACTCTGGTCAGGTTCGGCGATGGTGTCGAGGAGAGCGGCGGGTCCAAGTTCGGGCACCTCTATGAGCGCCGCGGTCGCTTCCAGGTTCTGGTCCGCGCTCGTGACCGGGTCGGCAACCGCACCGTGCGGCGCTTCGAGGTGCGGGCGCGATGATCGCCGCCAGGAAGACGATCGCGCTGCTGTTCGCCACGTTCGCCGCACTCGTGCCGGCGGCGCCGGCGGCGGCCGAATTCGGGCCGATCCAGCTCGTCTCCAAAGGCGCCGGCCAGCCCGCCGACAAGGCCTCGGCGCCGGCGCTCAGCGCCGACGGGCGCTATCTGGCCTTCGAGGGCAGCCTTGGCGGCTTCGAAGGAGTCTTTCGCAAGGACCTCGGCAGCGGTGCGATCGTCCGCATCGCCGGCGCCAGCCCTTACGACCCCCAGATCCAGACCCTCAGGGCCACCGCCCCCTCGATCTCGGCTGACGGCCGCTACGTCAGCTTTACCACCAGGGCCCAGCTCGATCCTGGCAACGACCTTCACCCCACCTCCGCCGACGTCTACGTCGCCGACCTGGCAACGGTCCCGCCGAGCTATGAGCTGGCGTCGGCGCTGGACGGTTGCGATCCGGAGACGGAAACGGGCTGCGGCCTGACCTACGGTGGAGGTGGCCTCGGCTCTGAAGCCTCGGGACGGGTCGCGCTCAGCGCCGACGGGCGGCGGATCGCCTTCGTCATCAATGCCGAATCGGACCTGACCAGCGGCCCGACCGGAAGCACGCCCGCCGTGCCGACGCCCCCGCGCCAGGTGGTCCTGCGCGATCTGGCCGCCGATACGACGACGCTGGTCAGCGCCGAACGCGATCCCGGCACGGGGGCGATGACGGAGAAGCCGGTGTCGGGAGGGGCGCTGGTCGCCACCGTCCAGTCCACGCCCCTGCGTGGCGCGGCGCTCAGCGCCGACGGCACGACGGTCGCCTGGCTCGGTGCCCACCTGCCTGCCCAGGTGCCGCTGTCGCCGACGGAGGCCGAGCGGATCGAGGAAGTCGACGCCGGGCCCCAACCCTACGACGAGCCGCTCTGGCGACGGATGGCGGACGGACTCGATGCTCCGATCCGGCGCATGATCGCCGGCGACGGCGCGGCGGACCCCTTCCCCGACCTGACCCACAAAGACGTGACGAGCATCAACGCCTTTCAGGGGTGGCTGGGGCTGGGGAACGTCAACGGCGTCCCTCGACTCAGCGCCGACGGTCGCACGGCGGCGCTGATCGGCAACCCGACTGAAGCGGCAAATGTCTTCCTCGTCGACATGTCGCCGGGGCTCAGTCGTGCCGCGGCGGTGCGGCCGCTGACCCGCGAGATCGTCGTCGACCCGACGAATCCCATCGGCACCATCAACCTTGCCCCCTACGTTCCCTTCACCGGCCACATATTCGACCTGGCACTGTCGGTCGACGGCCAGAGGGTCGCCTTTGCCACGGCCAGGCAGCGATTCCCGCTGGCGCCGCCGAATCTGATCGGCGCACCGCCCGTTACCACCGGCCTGGTCGAGCTGTACCTGGTCGACCGCGAAAGCGAAGCCCTGCAGCGCCTCACCCACGGCCTCGGGGGCCCCGACGAGCCCTCCGTCGACCCAGCCCTGCCCGGGTTTCCGGAAGCGGCTGCCATGCAGGGCGTCGGCGCCAGCGCGCCGAGTTTCGGCGGCGCGGGCCTCGTCGCCTTCAGCTCGACCGCCTCGAACCTGGTGGCCGGCGACAGCAACGAGGCCAGTGACGCCTTTCTGATCGAAGGCCAGGTGGAGCCTCGCCTCCCCGCTGTGGCGGCGATCTCTCCCGGTCCCGGGCCGAGGCGCCAGCGACCGCGCTGGCGGCTCACGCTGAGCGCCTTCTCCCTGCCTGATGGCGCTGTCCGGATCGTCGCCGGCGTGCCGGCGGCCGGTCGCCTGCGGGCGAAGGTCGGTGCCGAGCTGAGCGGCACGCTGAGGGCGCGCCGGCTGGGGGTCGCGCAGGCGCGGGCGCAGAAGGCGGGCAGAGTTGGGATCGAGCTCGAGTTGCCGCCGCGTTTGAGACGGCTCGCCAGGACCCGCGAAGGCGTCTACGCGATGGTCCAGGTCAGCTTCCGCCATCGCGGCCGCAAGCCGCTCCAGGGGAAGATCCAGGTGCGGTTTCACGCTCACCCGCGCAAGCGGGGCCCGGGCCGATGAGTCGCTTCGCAGCCGCGTCCTGCCTGCTGCTCCTGGCCCTTTGCGCGAGCGCGCCCGCGGCGCTGGGGGCGGAGACCTGGCGCTCGCAGCAGCCGGCGGCAGGGCAGGGCGATTTTCCCCTGCTCGGGGAAGTCGGCGACATCGAGTGCTGGAACGGGGAGGCAAACCGGTGCCTGCTGATCACCGCCGGCAACGGCGGCGTCGCCGCCGGCCTGTTCGCCTACGACGGGGCCGGCTGGTACCGCTACTCGACCGTCTGCGGTGGACACGAAGGGCGGATCGCCTGGGCCGGGCCCGACGAGTTCTGGACCGTCTCCGACCAGCAACCGGGACAGGCGACGACCAAAAAACCGCCCTCGCGCGTATCCCTCTGCCACTTCAAGGGAGGGCGCGTCGTCGCCTCCTACGGCGAGCCGGTCGAAGTCGCCACCTCCTACCAGCCGATGTCGGCCGCGGCCTGCTCGGGCCCGAGCAACTGCTGGTTCGGTGGTGAGCGACTGCCTGCGACCGGCCTCAATCAGGGCGCCTTCCACTTGCACTGGAACGGCAGCTCGATCTCCCCGATCCCTTCGCCGACCGTCTTCTCCGAGCTCTCCGATCCCGGGCGCTCGGTTTCGAGCCTAGCTTTTCACCAGGGCGGTCTCTACGAGGGCGTCGACGTTCGGGAAGGCGACGTCCCCAATGCCGAGGAAGAAGAGAAAGCGGAACTGGGCCCCTCGTTCCTGCACCGGATCGAGCCGGGCGCCCCGATTCCCTTCCAGCCCCTGTTTGGAGCGGAACGATTCAGCCTCGGCGGGCAGTTCGCGGAAGCGAGCGAACTGCAGGGCTTCCACCTGACGGGAGAGGACGGCGAAGGCCTCTGGGCCGTTGCCGGCTCGGAAGGGCTGGCAAGCGTGACCGTGCTGCGGCTCGGCAGCGGCGGTCTGGCCCAGGTGCCGCTACAGGTCCCCGAAACGCCCCCGGCGTTGTTCGGAGAAGGGGTCCGGGTCAGCTCTGTGGCAGCAGAGCCCGGGGCCGAGCGCGTCTGGGTGGCCTTCAGAGCCGCCACTGATCCAGCCGAATCGCTGACCCCTCCGGCCCGGCTGATCCGTGTCCACGCGGACGGGACGCTGGGCCCGGAAACGACGCTGCCGCTGCCGGGCGACCAGGCCGGCGGCGAACCGATCGGCAACAAGGGGGTCGCCGGGCCGATCGCCTGCACGGCGACGGAACAGTGCTGGCTTGCCACCCGGCGTGGCTGGCTCTTCCACCTCGGCCCGGACCCGGCCAAACAGGACGACCCGGCGATGCACGTTCTCGTCACTTCGCGGCCGCCCGACAACAGCCTGCCCTCGCTGCCGCCGATTGAGTTGCCCGAAGACGACTCGGGCGCCGGTGGAGCCGGCAGTTCCGGCCAGGAACCGGTCCCGGGGGAAATCGAACCGCTGCCGAAACAGCAGCCGCCGTTGCTCTCGAAGATCAAACAGCGACTGATCGGCGGCACGCTGATCGAGCTCAGCTTCAGCCTGCGCGAGAAGGCCAAGGTACGGCTGATCGCCAGGCGCAAGGGCAAGATCGTCGCCAAGACCAAGAGCTACACGATGACCAAGGGTCGCCACAGCCTGCGCCTCAGGCTCGACCCGAAGCGCTGGCCGACCAAACTCGACCTCAAGGCCAAAGAGGTCAAGAAGGGCTCGAAATGAGAGTCCGCGAACGCCGCCGCGCCGCCCTGGCGGCGCTGATCGTCATGCTCGCGACTTTGACCGCAAGCATCGGCTGGCTCGGCGCCTCGGGCGCGGGCGCGGAGCCGGGTGGCGAACTGGTCGTCCAGCCTTCGCTGGGGGCGCCGACGGCGAGCTTCCTTGGCGCTTCGCCGCAGGAGGCGCCCGGGTCCGTCTGGGCGACGTCGAGCGGGAGCCGAAGCCTTGCCCACTACACCGACGCCGGCGGCTGGGAGCTGCTGCCCGAACCGACCGCAAGCCCCGGGACCACGATCAGGATGGCCTTCGGTGCGGCGGCGGGGCGCACCACGCCGCGCGGCGGTGTGGTCGCTGCCGCCACCGCAGAAGTGGACCAGGAACTGCCGACCCAGACCCTGGTGGTTCGGGATCCGAGTGGCCCGCCGCGGCAGGCAGCCGACGCCGGCGCGTTGCTGGAAGGCGAACCGCTCTTCGGCGAAGACGGGCCGCTGCTCGCCGCAACCGACGAGGCAGGAGGCCGGACGGGGGCCTACGTCGCGCCGCCGGAACTCCGCAAGATCCTCCATTACGACGGCTCGGCCTGGTCGAGCGAGGAGATCTGCCTCGAGGCGAAACCGGGCTGTACGGCACCTCAGCTGGGCTTCGAAGCGGTCGCGATCGACGCCGGCGGTGGAGAGTCGTGGCTGCTCGGGCGCCGGGCGGCGCCGGAACAGGGCCTGGAGCTCTTTCGGCGGGAAGCGGGCGGCGGCACTCCCGTCTGGCGGCAGCAGCCGCTGGGGCCGGTCGACTCGCTCGGCGCCCGCTATGGCCAGGCTGAACCGGGTGGGGTGACGGTCGCCCCCCGTACCGACGGCCAGCCGCTGACCGTGACCTCCGCCGGGGTATGGGCCGACGCCAGGCTGACCGACGCCGGCGGCGCCCATGACGCGACCGTCTACTTCGATCTCGGCGATGGCGAAGTCATCGGCGCCTGGTGCGACCTGCCGGTCCCCTCGCTCTGCTCGTTCCCGCTCGAATCCGACCTCTCCTCGGGCCAGGGCCGCAGCTTCGCCTGGCCTCCGGGCGGCGGATCCGGTTCGTTCGGGACCCGGGCGATAACCGGCGTCGGCGAGGGTGCGATCCTCAGCCTCGAGGGCTCCGGCTTCCGCCGCCTCACCTTCGTCGGCGGCGACGCCGGCTCCGACGAGGGCGCCGCACTCAGCTCCGCCGAAGAAGGCTGGCTGGGCGCGACCCCGCCGTTGCAGCTCACCCGCAATCCGCAGTCGACGCAGCTCTCAGCCTGGCCGGTCCCGTTCCGCCGCCCGCTGACGGCGCTGGCGCCGGAGCCTGGAAAGCCGGTCGGTGGGCTCGGCTCGGAAGCGCTGGCGGTGGGGATGGAAGGGCAGGTCGCGCGCTACCGACCCGGTCTGGGCTGGGAGCCGGAATTCCTCCTGCGCAGCTCCGGCAAGCGAGCGACGCCGACGCTGCGGGCCGTCGCCTGGCCCGAACCGGGTCGCGCCTACGCGGTCGGCGACGGCGCCGCGATGTGGCGCTGGCAGAAAGCGACCGGGCTCTGGCAACCGGATCCCGGGGCGCCGCCGAATCTTGCCCGCGCCAACTTCACCGGCATCGCCTTCGACCCGGGTCGGCCCAGTCGCGGCTACGCGGTCGGCAAGCAGGGGGTACTGCTCGGCTTCGGGCGACAGTGGGCCCAGGAACCCCTGCCACCGGGTGTGCCGGCTGAAGCGAACTTCACCTCGGTCGCTTTCGCCGGGCCGGAAGCGCTGGCCACCTACAAATTCCCCTACCAGGCGATCAAAGGAGGGACCCCCAGGTACAGGGGTGGGGTGATCGTCAACGACGGCTCCGGCTGGCGTGTCGATGTCGCCGCCGAGTCCGCCCTCGCAGAAGCGGTTCCACAGCGGGTCGCCGGGCTCCCCGACGGCGGCGCCGTGATCGCCACGCTCAACGCGCTCGAAGGCGGTCCGCCGGTAGCGGGCAAGGTGATCGAGCGCCAGGGCGCCGGCGCGGCCTGGCAGGTCGCTCCCGGCGGTTCGATCGGCTTCCCGGCGGCGCTGGCCGCGGTGCGCGAAGCGGGTCAGGTCCGGGCCGTGATCTCGATCGCGCCCGCTCAGGGCACCTCGCAGGGTGGGTCCGAACTCTCCGAAGACGAAGCCCAGCTCTTCAACCAGCCGCCGCCGGGGCAGGCGCCGCTGCTGACCGGCCCTTACAAGCTGCCGCCTTCGGGGCTCGTGGTCCGCCAGACGGCGACCGGCTGGCGCGACGAACAGCGCCAGGGCTTCCCACTGCCCCCGGCCCGCGAAGGGCAGAAACTGTACGACCTGCCGGTCCGGCCGGACCCCGTCCTGGCGCTCCTGGTCGCGCCCGACGGCAGCGGCGGCTGGGCGGTCGGCGGCGATCCCGCAAGCGCCGTCCTCAATCGCCCAGCAACGATCAGGACCTCGGCCGTGATGCGCTACGGGCCCGCCGCGACTCCGCCCGCCAACGCCGCCGTGGCGCCGATCGCTACCGCCGCCGGAACCGCGACCTTCGCTCTCGGCGGCCACGCTCAGTGTGCCGCCGCCTGCGCCGATTACGCCGGTGCCGGGATCGGCCCCGACCGCTGGCTGCGGGCGGCGGTCGGCCGGGCCGCCGGCGTGCCGGGGTTGCGCGGGTTCCTCTACGCCGGCGCCGGCGTCGCTGCCGACGCCGGCAACCCCGACCTCGGAACGTCTCTGGCCGAGACGATTGGCCCCGGTGCCTTTGCCCGCGAGCAGGCGGCCTACGCGCGCCGGCTCGGCGCCGCCGCGGGTTCCCTGCCGGTCTTCGCGGCGGCTTCGGAATCGGATCTCGACGGCGCCGGCTCGCTCGACAGCTTCCTCTCCGCCTTCGCCGGATACGGCCGACCGTTGGGGGTGGGGGTGCCCGCCCCCGGCATCTCTCCGGTCTCCCAGGCGGTCTCTTCCCGCACCTCCTATTCCTTCGACTCGAGCGGGACCGACGGACCGGTGCGAGTCATCGTCCTCGACTACTCGCTGCCTGCACTCGGGGAACCGCAGAGCTGTTGGCTGGCGCAGGAACTCGCGGGCGCGGCGGCGGCCGGGCGGCCTGCCGTTGTCGTCGGCGAGCGCGACCTCGCCGGTCTGGCTCCGAATGCCGCTGAGGACAGGGCCGCGACCGTCCAGATCCTGGTCGGCGGCGGAGTTCCCGGCGGCTGCGTTCTGCCGGGCCCGGCTGCGGCGGCCTCTGCCTACCTCTTCGATTTCCCGGAGCAGAATCGCGCCTATCGCCTGTTCTCCGCCGGCCGCTCGATCCCCGCTTTCGGCAGCGGCACGCTCGGCTACGTGACGCCGCCTGCCCCGACTCAGACCGACTTCGCCGGCGCCTCCGGCTTCCTGCTCGTCTCAGTCGACGTGGGAAGCCGCGATCCGGCGACCAACGTCGCCCCGGTTGGCGCCCAGTTGGTGCCTTCAATCGGCTCGCTGGCGCTCGACGCCACCGACGGCACGCTGCTGCGCCGCAGCCAGCCGGCCTTGTTCGAGGCGCTCGCGCGACGGCCGCTGGCGGGGGCGAAGTGCCAGGGGACCGTGGGCGCGCCGCAGATCTGCGACCTGGTCTCTCCTCCCCAGTACATCCCGATCCCCTCGCAGTGCCTGGGGTCGAACTGCGCCAGCAGTCTCCTTCCCGAATACCGGTTCAGCTCCTCGGAGCCAGACATCGCCGACTTCGTCGCGTCGGATCCCGGTTCGACCAACCCCCGCAACGTGCTGCTGGTCAAAGGGAAGCCCGTGCTCGACTCACACTCGGGCCTGCTCTGCGCCTTCAACGCCGGCACCTCCATCGTCACGATCTCAACCGGCGGGCTTTCCTACTCGCAGAAGGTGACGGTCCAGGCCGGCAGCGTGCAGCGGCCCTGCGGGACGACGCCGCTGCGCAACCGCACCGCTATCTCGGGCGATCCGGTGGCTCCGCCCGCCCCCGCTCCGACGCCCGAAGGCGGCCCGCTCCCCAATGAAACTCCGCCGCTGCCGCCACGTCCTCCGACGGTACCCGGGGTCACGCCGGCGCCCACGCCTGCCCAGCCGGCCGCCCCCGCGCCGCCCCCACCCCCGCCGGTCTACTTCGCCCCTCCGATCGCCCCCGCGGTCCCGCTGGTCCCGATCGTGCCACCGCCGCCGTTGCCGGCGGTGCAGCCGACCCCACCCAGCGGCACCTCGCAGGTCAACGCGGTCGAGGAAGAAGAGGAGCCGGAGGAGGCCTATGAGTCGAGCTCGGCGATGGCCGCGCTGCCCGCGCCTGGCCCATCGCAGGTCCCCTTGGCCGCGATCGAAGGCTCGGCCGGCGGCAACGGCGGCGTCCCACTTCTGCTTCCAGCCCTGGCCCTCGTAGCGGCGATCGCCGCGGCCGGCATCGGCGCAACCCGGCGCCCGCGGCCCCGGCGCGCCTATCAATCGACCAACTCGAACCGGAGGTACCGATGAGCTCCCCGACCCCTTCCAGGCCGGCTTCCCCACGCCGCGATCCACTTGCGATGGCGGCGCTGCTCGTCGCCCTCCTTGCCCTCGTCTTCTCCCTCACCGGCCTCGGGCAGGCGGATAAATCGCCGACCGCGGCGAAGCTGAGCAAACAGATCAAGCAGCTGAACCGCAAGGTCTCGAAACTGAAGGTCCACTGCCCGATCTCCAACGCCGTCGACTTCGGGACCTGGTGCCTGGAATCCTCGCCGCACTCGATCCCGCCCGCCGACGTCGGCAAAAACGACTATTTCTACGCGACCCGGGTCTGCGCCAAGGAAGGCGGCTGGCTGCCGACCGCCGCGCAGCTGATCGGGGCCGCCGGCAAGGCCCCGCTGCAGAGCACGATCGACGACGACCCGGGCAGCTCCGGCGCCGAGGAATTCCCCGAAGCGACCCGCGGGATCAAGGACAAACGAGAGATGAGCAGCGACCTCTTCACGACCACCGCCGGTTCTGAAGCGGCCGGCTCACAGGGGGTCACGCCGGGCTCCAAAGGCAACGTCGCTCAGGGCGAGCCGGATCCGATCCCGATGCCCGCCGACCCGGTCCCGGACACGCTCAACTACGTCACCGTCTACGACAACCACAACCAGGGCGGCTTCGCCGGTGGCGCCCCGGTCGGCAAGGCGGAGTCGTTCCGCTGCGCCTACGCGAAGACGTCGCAGACCAAACCGCGGATCTCGAAAACCAGCTAGATGGACGAGCGGGTGCTGCTGATATCGCCCGTCCGCGACGAGGCCGAGCACATCGACGCGGTGGTGGCCGGGGTGGAGTCCCAGACCCGGCCACCGGACCTCTGGGTCGTCGTCGACGACGGCTCCAGCGACGGCACCCTGGAGAAGCTCGAAGCCCACGCCGCGCGGGTCCCCTGCCTGCGGGTCGTCTCCACCCCGACCGGCTACACGGCGGACGACGGCGACCGGCTCGCCGCCGGCGGCCCCGACCGCGCCTGGAATTTCGGCCTGCGCGAGGCGGGGGATCGGCAGTGGTTCACTCACCTCGGCAAGCTCGACGGCGACGTCGTGATGCCGCCGGAGTACCTCGACGGGCTGCTCGAGCGCTTCCGCGCCGATCCTCAGCTGGGGATGGCGGGCGGCGCGATCTTCGAGCCCGACGGTGCCGGCGGCTGGAGCCGGCTGCCGACCCCGCCCGACCACGTGACGCCGATGGCCCGCCTCTACAGCCTGCCCTGCTTCGAGGCGATCGGTGGCATGCCGGAACGGCTCGGCGCCGACGTGATCACGACTACCTACGCGAAGATGCGCGGCTTCGGCACCGCCACCTTCGCCGACCTGCCCTTCAAGCATCTGCGCCACATGGGCACCGCCCAGGGGGCGCTGCGCGGGCGCGCCCGCCACGGCACCTACCAGTGGATCGTCCACTACACGCTCGCCTGGGTGACCCTGCGCTCGCTATTGGTCTCGATCCGCTTCCGGCCCTACGGCCTCTCCGGCGCCTGGTTCCTCGGCGGCTACGCGGCGGCGGCGCTGCGCGGCGTGCCGCGGGTCGAAGACCCCGAGTTCCGCGCCTTCGTCCGCGGCGAGCAGCGGGCGCGGATGGAGCGGGCGCTGAGCCGCCTGCCGGGCGGGACGAAGCCGGCCGGCGCCGCCTCCCCGCCGAAGCGAGATGCCGGCGGAGGCGAGCGCCTCCAGGAGACGATCCTGCGGCTCGAGGACTACGGCAACCGCAGCGGCTGGGCCGGCACCGATCCCTACGACGGCCAGAACGCGACCCGTTTCGTCGCTCCCCTGCGCCGCAGCACGCTCGGCCGCCGCGTCCTCACCCAGGTCGTCAAGCGCTCCCCGCTCGACCTGCGGCCGCTGCTCGGGATCGCCCCGACCCGCAACGCGACCACCGTCGCCTGGGCGGTCTCGGCCTACGCCCGCGGCTCCTTCCTGCCGGACGAGCTGCAGCGCGACCGGCTCGAGGCGGCGGCGGACCTGCTGATCTCACTCCGGCTGCCGGACCACGAGGACCCCTGCTGGAGCTACCCGTTCGCGATCCAGACCCGGGTCCTCAACTACCCGAGCACCGATCCCAACACGATCGCCACCTCGTTCGCCGGGATGGCGCTGCTCGACGCCTTCGAGGCGACTGGGGACGAGTGGTTCCTCGCGCAGGCCCGCGGCGTCGGCCGCTTCTTCGCCCGCAACGTGCCCCAGACCGAGGACGCCCCCGGCGCCCGCTTCGGCTATCTGGTCGGCGACAGCAGCCCGATCCACAACTCCAACACCCACGTCTGCGCCCTCCTCGCCCGCCTCGTCGAGCACGGCGACGAGCACTACCGCGAGGCGATCCAGGCCGGCCTGACCTGGACGATCGAGCGCCAGCGCCCGGATGGCTCCTGGCCCTACGGCGAGCGCGCCGACCTCGAATGGGTCGACAACTTCCACAGCGGCTACGTCCTCGACGCGCTGCGGACCTGCGCCGACGCCGGCGTCGACGAGCGCGCCGCTGCCGCCTGGCAGCGCGGCCTCGACTACTGGCGCGCCAACCTCTTCGGCGCCGACGGCACCCCGAAGTACTTCAGCGACGAGACCTACCCGATCGACAACCAGTGCGCCGCCCAGGGGATCCAGACGCTGGCGATCGCCTCCGCCCACGACCCCTCCTGCCTCGATCAGGCGCGCCGCGTATTCGACTGGACGCTCGCCAACATGCGCCGCCCCGACGGCCTTTTCTACTTCCAGCGCCGCCGCCACTGGATCAACCGCACCCCGCACATCCGCTGGGCCGAGACCTGCATGTTCCTCGCCCTCGCCCACCTGCAGGAGGCAGAAGCTAGAGCGGGCGCAGGACGAACAGCGTCTGGTTGCTGAACAGCTCCTCGTCGGGCCAGTCCGCCAGCTCGGCCCGGAGCGCCGGCGTCAGCAGCGAGGCGCCGAGCTGCGGATAGCGCGGCTGCTCCTCGAGGATCTCGAAGCCGGCGCGGGCGAAGGCCTCGCGGTAATCGGCCCGGGTCAGCCGGTTGAGGAAGGTGTTGGGCTCGAAGCGCGGCGCCCGCAGATGTTCCCAGGGTGCGCTGGTCCGCGGTCGCGCAGGATGGTCGCGGACCGACGGCACGCTCCACTCGGCCAGGTGGCCGCCGCTGATCCCGGTGAACACGTTGGGCCGGATCAAGGCGATCGCGCCCGGCTTCAGCCAGCGGTGCATACTGCTCAGGGTGCGGGCGATGCTCTCGGGGGTCATGTGCTCGAAGACGTCCTCGGAGGTGATGAGGTCGAGCGAGCGTTCGGCCAGCACGAGGTCGGCGGCGTCGCAGACCTCGAGCCGCCCGTAGGCGAGCTCCGAGCGGCCGAACCGGGCGCCGATCGCCTGCTTCAGCCGCTGGTTGGCGGCGCGGTCGAAGAGCAGGTAGCGCGCCACCGACTTGGCCAGCCGCTCGCTCCCGTTGGCCCGCTGGATCCGCAGCAGCGTCGCCGGTGTCAGCTTCAGCAGCGGCACCTCGATGTCGACCCCGACCGGCGAGGCGCCGGCGGCGGCGAGCACGGCGAGCCGGGAGGCGCGGGTGCCGAAGCCGATCTCCAGCACCTGCGCCCGCTCGATCCCGCGGCCGCTATGGGTCTGCAGCAAAGCCCCGTATTCCTCGATATCCGCCAGGTAGCCGCGGGCGTCGTCCTGGCCCTCTCTGGCGCGGTGGTTGCGGAAGTACCCGCGCCACTCGCGGGCCTTCTCGGCTACCCCGACGTCACCCGTTGACGGCGCGGCCATCGTCTCCCTCATTGCTCTCCGATCCAATTCGCGTGTAGCGCCAAGGCCAGACGACGCCCGCCCAGAGCCAGAGGACCTGGTTAGGGAAGGCCTGGACCATCGGCACCAGGTTGGCGACCACCAGCCACATCACCGCGATCGCGAGCAGGCCGATGCGCCAGGGGTAAAGCTGTGGCGGCCCGCGCATCGCGATCGCTCCCCCCACCGCCAAGACCAGGCCCAGCAGCCAGATCGAGGCCCCGAGCAGGCCCAACTGCGTCGCGTTGGAGAGGAAGACGTTGTGGAGCTCACCGGTCGTGTTGGTTAGCGGGAAGTCCTGGTCCTGCTCGAAGTAGGGCCCGCTCTTCTCCTTGAAGGTGCCGAGGCCGAACCCGAGCAGCGGCCGCTCGGCGATCATGTTCGTCGCCGCCTTGTTGAGATTGAGCCGGTCCCATTCGGTGCGCTGGTTGCCAATCCGCTCGGTCGTCTGCTGGTGCAGCCCCGGCACCAGGACGAAGGCGGCGAGGAGTGCGACTGCGGCGAGCCCGAGGGCCAGCGGCAGTCGGCGGCGCAGCGGCGGTGCCGCCGCGGCCGCGCACAGGGCCGCCGCGAGCGCGCCGATCCAGACCGAGCGCTGTTGGGTGAAGATCAGGTCGAAGACGCAGAGGGCGCCGATCGCCAGCGCCAGGTTCCTGACCCAGGTTTTGGGGATGGTCACGTAGGCGACCGCCGCCGCGACGGCGCAGTAGAAGAGCGCGACGCCGTTGATCGCGGAGTCTCCGAACGGTCCGCGAGCGCGCCCCGCCTGGACTTCGGGGCCGAGCTCGACGATGTAGCGGGGGAAGACGAGGGAGTCGAGGCCGAGGCCGGTGAACAGCGAGGTCAGCCCCAGGTAGGCGCCGATCGCGAGGAAGGTGCCGAGCAGGATCCGCCGCTGATGCTCGCTGGCGAAGGCGACCGGGCCGGCGGCGAAGAGCAGGAACGGCACCAGGCCAAAGCGGTCGAGCAGAGGGAAGAGGGTGGAGGTCTCGGCGATCGTGCCGGCGGCCACCGCCGAGCAGATCGCGAACGCCGCGGCGAGCACGAGCACCACATGGGTGGGGGTAAGGCGGAAGTAGGCGCGGCGCCCCAGCGAAGGGTCCCTCAGCAGGAAGACGACGAAGGCGACGACCAGCAGCAGCCGGTCGGGGGAGAGCAGGCCGGGGAAGCCGAGGTCGCGCCAGTGGCCGGAGAAGAGGGTCATCGCGACGGCGCCGCTGAACAGCCAGGCGATGTCGACGAAGGCGGTCAGGTAGAGGCCGGCGATGACCAGCGCCCCGGCCAGGGCCACCGCCAGGAGCAGTTCGGCGGAGGCACCGCCGACGGCGAGGGCGCCGAGCAGGATCGGGATCAGCGGCGCCAGCAGCAGCGGCCAGCGATCCTCCGTCTGCAGCCGGTAGGCCATCGGCTAGGACCGCGACCCGTTGCGGGACGGCCGCCAGAGCGAGGACCAGGCGCTCGGCCCGCTGCCGCCAACCCTTGCCTTGACGACGTCGCGGCCGATCGAGGCCAGCGCTGCGGCGGCGTCGCGGCCGCTGCCGGCGAGGCTGGTCTCGGTGGTTGCCAGCTCACGGCGCAGAACATCCAGGTCGTACCCCATGGTCGCCAAGCGATCGGCACCGATCCACTCCAGGTAGCGCCGGGCCCAAAGGCGGCGGACCGGGTTGGAGATCGTCCGCCGCCACTTCGCGGTCGGCTCGGTCTCGACGCGGGAGTACGCCCTGGTGCCGACGGCGTCGCCCATCGCCCCGTTCAGGGACACGGCCTGGAACCGTTGCAGCGAGTCGGGATCGAACTCGAACCCGATGAACTCGGTCAGGCGCCGCCACTCGCGATCGTCGCCGCCGACCAGATCCTCGTAGCGGACCGCGTGGATCCGGTCACCGTGCCGGCGCGCACCCTCGACCAGCCGGGCGAGGCCGCCGAAGAGGCTGGTCGGGTAGTCCTGCGGCCGCCAGCGACCGCCGCAGAAGGTCTCGACCACCGAGGCGAGGACGGCGAGCGGGTTGCGCCAGAGGATCACGATCCTGGCCTCCGGCAGGGCGCGGGAGATCTCGTCGATGACGAGGAAGTAGGGAGGCGTCTTGTCGAGGTAGAAGGGTGCGCCCTGGGCCGCCTCGTCATAGATCGAGCGCGCGGCGGCGCCGACCGAGCGCTCATACGTCCCGACTCCGCCGGGCAGCTCGCGCGAGAAGTCGGCTAGCGCCGTGTGGATCCGCGGCTGCCAGCCGCCGGCCGCGGGGACGTCGTCGCGCAGCGGCAGCAGCAGCGGCAGCAGCAGCCACGGCTCGGAGGCCGTCGCGACCTCCTCGTGGGAGCCGAGGACGCGCTGGACGAGCGTCGAGCCGCTGCGCGGCAGGGAAAGCAGGAGGATCGGAGTCGTCGCCAAGGAGGCGCCAGTCTAGATCGGCGCAAACCGCATTCCAAAGGCGTTCTCAGCCTTTTTACAACTTCCGATCTGGGCCTCGTTCGAGGCTCTCCCCAGAGCGCGCGAACGGAGGTTCTAGCTGACGCCGACCGGCTCTGGGATCGAGCTGGAGGGCACGCGGGCGACGCGAACGCCGCGCCCGTCGGGTTCGAGTTCGCCGTTGCGCTTGAGGCGATTGATCGTCGCCGAGACGACCGTGCGTTTGACCCCGGTGCGCTCGGCGATTTCGGTTGCCGTCACGCCGGGGTCCTCGAGCACCGCTTCGATGATGCGCTGCTTGTTGGCGCCCTGCGGAGCGCGGCCGTCGCGGCCCGGTTTGGTCCCCCGCCGGCTGCGGCGGATGGGCGATTGATTCAGCGGCCGGCCCTCGGCAAGCCCAAGCTGGGCGAGGAGCGCCGGCATGTCCGAGGAGCTACTGCCGGCGGCGTCCGCGCTGAGGCCCTGCCCACCGGTCTCGAGCAGCGAGAGGATGTTCTGCAGCTGCTCCAGCTCGGTGATCACCGGTCCAAGCTCGCGGATGCGGTCTTCGACGGTCTTGCGTATTTCCTCGACGGCTGGACTCATCCCGGCTCGACGCAAGTATGAGGCATGGGCCGGCAGAATGCTTCATATGTTCACGGGATTAACACAAGAGAATGTTCATGAGCTTCCGAGTAATGGAAACCGAGTCGTCTCAGCGAGTAGCGTCAGCGGCGCGCGAGCGGATCTCGCTCAGGCACTTCGAACCGACGACACCGAGGCTGCAGTCGACGTATGGGGCGCCGAGCCGGCGGCCGTCGACGTCGAGGGGCTGGACGACGGCCGGGACCGGCAGCCCGCCCTGGCCGCGGGCGAGCGGAACGACGAACCAGCGAGTCCCCTCCGGGACGCCGGCGCCCTTGGTGTCATCGTCTTCGGCAACTGGCCTGGTAGCCGTACGGACCGCCGTGGCGCCGGCGGCAACCCTGACCCAGTGCACCCTGGGCCCCGTGAGCCCGATCACGAAGCGACGATCGGCGATCGCGCTGGTAGCCCTCAGTCCGGACGGGCTGAGCTCGGGACCGCACTTGCTGCTCGGTTCCCCCGCACTGGTAAAGGCCAAGCAGAGCCGGCCCTCGTTGCGATAGGCAGAGAGCTGCCATTTTCCGGCGGCATCGTTCCCGATGACCGTGGGCGAAGTGTTCATCGCCTTCTCGCCGGCTCCGAAGCGAGCCGCCAGCGCGACCCCGCCGACCAGGCAGAGAAGGACCAGGACGAGGGAGGAGCGCCGCGCCACCCGGCGAGCACCGCGACTGCGCCGAGTTGGGCTGGTCTTGAGAGGGCGGATTCGCTCGCGCTGATGGGAGCGTCCGAACTCGGTCTCGACGAGCGACGCAAACTCAGCGCCGAGTTCGTCGAGGATCGGCAGATCGGGGTTGGCGCCGGTCATGCCGACTCCCCTTCCTCGCGCATGTAGTCGCGCTCCAGCATTCCCCTCAGGTCGCGCATTGCCCGGGTGACCTTCGTTCTCGTCCCCGAGGCGGTGAGGCCGAGGCGCCGGGCGATCTCCGCGTAGCTGAGGCCCTCGACCACCCGCAACCGCACCGCCTCCCGCTGCTCGTCCGGCAGCCGGTCGAGGCTGCGGGCGACGGCGGCACGCAGCTCCCGTGAGGAGGCGAGGTCCTCGATCCGTTCGATCTCCCGATCTGTCAGCGCTCGTCGTTCGCGCCCGAGCCTCCGCCCGCCGCGGCGGGCGGCCTCATCCCTGCGTTCGTAGTCGCGCAGGACGCTCTGGGCGATCGACCAGAGCCAGCCCGATAGCTGCTCATAGGAGTCGCCGCGGTACTGCGCGCGTCGCTCCAGCGCCAGGGTGAAGGTGTCGGACATCAGGTCGACCGCCACTTCGGGGTCGTTGACGCGGCGCTGGAAAAAGGCCAGAAGTGGGCGGGCGCCGCGTTCATAGAGACTCGTCAGCTCCTCCGGCTGCAGGGTCATGCGCTTCCGCGGGCCCCACCGAGGGACCTCCTGTGACCTTGCCCGCTCATGAGTCGCCGTCACGCTGCGCCTCCTGCCCTGCGAGAGGGACCGTGTCCAGCTCCACCGCCGCCACCGGCGAGAGCAGCGCCTCCAGCGCCACCCCCGAGAGCGTCTCGTGCTCGAGCAGCGCCGTGGCCGTCTCCTGCACCGTCTCCCAGTTGTGGCGCAAAACAAAGATCGCCCGCGCCTTGGCCT
>DASSFS010000098.1:0-14168 GCA_035694165.1 Solirubrobacterales bacterium
CGCTGGCGCGAACACCTCTTCGACATGGACTACCTGCGCGAAGGCATCCACCTCCGCGGCTTCGCCCAGATCGACCCTCTCGTCGCCTACAAAAACGAGGGCTTCTCGATGTTCTCGGAGCTGATGCACTCGATCTGGGACGAGTTCAGCCGGCTGGTCTTTCGGGCCGAAATCGAAGTCGATCCCTCCCAGGCTGGTAATGGCGCCACCAACGGCGCCAACGAGCCCTCGGCGCTGGATTACTCCGGCGGCACCGCCGCGGCTCAACCCTCGGCGCTGGAACAGGTTGCCGTTGCCAGCGGTGGAGCCGGTGCCGTGGACGCCGCTGCCTCGCAGGCGGTCGGCGGCGACGTGGTCGAGACCGTGGTCAAAGACGAGCACGACAAAATCGGTCGCAACGACCCCTGCTGGTGTGGCAGTGGGAAAAAGTTCAAGAAGTGCCATGGGGCCTAGCCCCCGTTTCGCGAACCCTTGAATCAAGACCCAGTCCGCGAGTTCATCCGCGCCTTCAACGAGCGGGATCTCGACGCCTTCGTCGCGGTGCTCGACCCGGAGGTTGAGCTGCACTCGATGCGGGGGCTGCGCAAGGGGGTCAAGGCGGCGCGGCTGTGGGCGACGCGGGAGCCGGGCGGGGTCCAGCAGGAGATCGAGCTGGAGCAGCTCTACGAGGAAGGCCTGGAGGGCGGTGGGGGGACCGCGGTGGCCCTGATCGTCAGGCATTGGCACTGGGCCGAGGACAACTCCAAGGCCGGCGCCGACGTGATGGCCTGGGTCTTCGAGCTGCGGGACCGCCGCGTGCGCAGCTGGCGGCCCTATGAGGACCGCTCCAAGGCCCTGCTCGCCGGCGGCTTCCCGAACGAGGCAGGCGCCGCCGGCTAATCTGCAGGCATGGCCGACGCCACCCCCACCGAATCGATCGCACCGCGCTTGGCCGCTGTCCGCGAGCAGTTGTCCCTGCTCTCGGACTACCTTTGACCCGGCTGCGCTGAAGTCTGAGGCAGAGCGGCTCGAGGCTGAGATGGGGCAGCCCGGATTCTGGGATGACCAGGAGACGGCGGCTCGGACCTCGGCCCAACACGCGCGCGCCCAGCGCCGCCTGGAGATGTTCCGCGGGCTCGAGTCCGACGTTGCCGACCTCGATGAGCTGGCCGAGCTGGCGGGCGAGGACGAGGAAATGGCGGCGGAGCTCGCCTCCCAGCTCTCTTCGGTCGAGCGCCGCCTGGCGGAGCTCGAAGAGGCGCGACTGTTCAGCGGCGAGTACGACGCCGGCGACGCGGTGGTCACCGTCCACGCCGGGGCGGGTGGGACCGACTCCCAGGACTGGGCCGAGATCCTCCTGCGCATGTACCTGCGCTGGGCAGAACGGCGCGGCTTCGCGGTTGAGATGGTGGAGGCGTCGCCGGGGGAGGAGGCGGGACTTAAGTCGGCGACCTTCATCGCCCGCGGCGAGAACGCCTACGGCCTCTTTGCCGCGGAGCGGGGCGTCCACCGGCTGGTCCGGATCTCTCCCTTCGACTCCTCTGCGCGCCGGCACACCAGCTTTGCCCAGGTCGACGTCGGGCCGGTGGTCGACGATGCGGTTGACGTCGAGATCGACGACGCCGACCTGCGCATCGACACCTATCGCGCCTCCGGCGCCGGCGGACAGCACGTCAACAAGACCGACTCGGCGGTGCGGATAACCCACATCCCCACCGGAGTCGTCGTCCAGTGCCAGAACGAGCGCTCGCAGACGCAGAACAAGGCGGTGGCGATGCAGCTGCTGCGTTCGAAACTGATCGAGCTGGAGGAGCGCAAACGGACCGAAGTGCTGGCGCGCGCGCGGGGGGAGGTCAAAGACGTCGCCTGGGGCTCACAGATCCGCAGCTACGTGATGCACCCCTACACGATGGTCAAGGACCACCGCACCGAGCACGAGGTCGGCGACGTGCAGCGGGTGCTCGACGGCGACATCGACGAGTTCGTGCGCGACTACCTGAACAAGACCGCCGCCGCCTCCGCCAACTAGATGGCGCCGCTGCACCACCTCGAGCGGCCGGCCGGGGACAAGGCGACTGGTCTGCTCGTCCTGCACCACGGTCGCGGCACCGACGAGCGCGACCTGCTGGGCCTGGCGGATGCGCTGGACCCCGAGCGGCGTCTGCGGGTGGTGACGCCGCAGGCCCCGCTGAGCCTGCCGGGGTCGCCCGGCTACCACTGGTACCTGGTGCCGCGGGTCGGCTACCCGGACCACGACAGCTTCCACGCTGCTCGGGCTGCGCTCGCCGATCTCCACGACCAGCTCTGGGAGGAGACCGGGGTTGGTCCCGAGCGGACCGTGCTCGGCGGCTTCTCGATGGGGGCGGTGATGAGCTATGCGATGGGCCTCGGTGGCGACCGGCCGGCGGTCGCCGGGGTCCTTGCCTTCAGCGGCTTCGTGCCGATCGTCGACGGCTGGGAGCCCGTCTTCGAGGATCGCCAGGCAACCCGGGCCTTCATCGCCCACGGGCGCCGGGATCCGACCATGGAAGTCGGCTTTGCCCGGCGGGCGCGGGAGCTGCTCGAGGAGGGTGGGCTGGAGGTGGAGTACCGCGAGTCCGACCTTGGCCACCAGATCGATCCCGCGCACCTGGCCGATGCGACGGTCTGGCTCAGCGAGACGCTGGCCGACTGAGCGCTACTCGGATTGCAGCCAGGAGAGGCCGCTTGGCGTCGCCCGCCTGACCGTGAGGTGGCGGTCGAAGTAGGGCCCGCAGTAGCCCGGTGCCTTGAGGGCGCGGATCCGGACCGTGAAGTCTTTCGCCGCCATCACCTTGGCCATCTGGGTCTCGGTCAGGCTGCGGTTGAGGCGCAGCACGCCCTTCCTGCCGAACTGCTGTTTCTCATCGCCCAGGAAGAGCGAACCTTTGTTGCCGTGGAGCCCGTAGGCGACGGCCACTGCGGTTGGGGAAGTTGCGGTGTAGCGAAGCTGGAGGCGGACCTTGTCGCTGTTGCCTAAGGCGAAGATCGTTGCCTCGGCGCTGCTGAGCAGGCACTCCTCGGGCACCCCCGCGCTGTCCTCTTCTTCACATTCCCCTTCGTCGTTTAACTCGCATTCTTCGACTTCGAGCTCTTCGTCTTCGCTGGCTTCGGCTTCGCCTTCGAATTCGGCTTCGTCGAACGGCACGACAGTGGACGTAACTGCCGGAGCTGGGGTCAGCGCCTGAGCGGGCGCGGCGATGGCGAACAGCGCCGCCAGGGCAAGAAGGAGGACAGGGAGTTTCGCGGGCATGCCGACTTGATCGGTCTGCCCGCGCTCCTCCTTTAACTAATTCGACCCAGCCTGGAGGACGCCCTCGAGCTCGAGTAGGCCCTCCTTCATCGGCAGCCCGCCGCCGTAACCGCCGAGCGCGCCGCCGCTGCGCAGAACACGGTGGCAGGGGACGACTAGCGGAATCGGGTTGGATCCGCAGGCGGTGCCGGCGGCGCGGACCGCGCGTTCGTTGCCGGCGCTCTTCGCCATCTCGGTGTAGCTGCGCGTCTGGCCATAGGGGATACGGGCGATCGCCCGCAGCACCCGCTGGCGGAAGTCTTTGCTCAGCTGCCAGTCGAGCGGCAGGTCGAAATCGGTCAGCTTGCCCTCGAAGTAGAGGTCGAGCTCACGCCGCGCCTGGTCGAGCTGGGCAGGGGCCTCGAGCACGCGGGGGGAGATGCGCGTCGCCAGGTCGTCCAGGAGCTCGTCTGCGTCCTGATTGGGTAGACCGACGCGGACCAAGCCACGCGGCGTCGTCGCCAGCAGCAGCGTGCCAAAGGGCGAGTCGGTCGTCGTGTAAGCGACGTCGAGCAATCCCTGCTCGGCGGCGCGCTCGGTCAGCTGGCTCAGTGGATGGGCCAATGATTTGCTCCGCGATGCCTTCATGCCAGCTCCTTTCTCAGTCGCTTGATTCCCTCGTGCAGGCTGCGACGCGCTGCCTCCGGCGAGCAGCCGAGGGCGGCGGCGATCTCGGCGTGGGGGAGATCGCTGGCGTAGCGCAGCGTCACCGCCGCCCGCTGTTTCGGCGGCAGCGCCCGGACCGCTGCCCAGATCCCATCGTCGGGCTCCGGGTCGTTGACGCCTACCTCCGCGATGTCGGCCACCGGGACGGGGCGGCGTCCCTTGGCGCGGTGGTGATCGATCGCCTTGCGGTGGGCGATCGTGATCAACCAGCCGCGCAGGTTGCTGCCGTCGTTCAGCTTCGGATAGGCGCGCAGGGCGGAGAGGAACGTCTCCTGGAAGCAGTCCTCGGCGTCGCCGCGGCCGACGGCGCCGCGCAGGACCGCCATCACCTCGCCGGCGTGCTGGTCGATCAGGATCTGGAACGGGGGCAAGTCAGACACCTCAGGGATTAAACGCTGCAGGGCAGCGAAACGTGAGCTTCCTTCCCGCAGGACGCCGAGCTGTGCTTTTGCCCGCCTATGCCGGGAAAAAGCGCATCTCGTCCTTGATCTAGGGTGGCGCGATGGCTGATCTGGCGGAGATCGTCGCGCGCGCCCTCGCTGAGGACGTGGGCACCGGCGACGTCACCACGGCGGCGACGGTGCCGGCCGACGCCCGTGCCCGGGCGCGGATCGTGCAGAAACAGGCGGGCGTCGCCTTCGGCCTCGGCCTAGTTGAGGAGACGATGCGCCAGGCCGGCGTCGAGCACGTCGACAAGCTCGTCGTCGAGGGCCAGTGGCGCCAGCAGGTGCCCGCCGAGGTGGCCTTGGCGAGCGGACCGGCGGCGGCGGTCCTGGCCGCCGAGCGAACCGCGCTCAACTTCCTCGGCCATCTCTCCGGCATCGCGACCCTGACCGCCCGCTTCGTCGAGGCGGTGGCGGGGACCGGCGCCCAGATTCTCGACACGCGCAAGACGACTCCGGGACTGCGGGTGCTGGAGAAGGCCGCCGTGGCTGCCGGCGGCGGTCGCAATCACCGTATGGGCCTCGACGACGCAATCTTGATCAAGGAGAACCACATCGCCCTCGCCGGCGGCGTCGCCAAGGCCGTCTACGCCGCCCGCCGCGCCCAGCCCGATCTGCCTATCGAGATCGAGTGCCGCGACCTGGAAGAGGTCGCCTACGCCCTCGGCGTCGGCGCTGATCGCCTCCTGCTCGACAACATGGACACGAAGACGCTGGCCGCCGCAGTGAAACTTCGCGACGAAAACGGCGGCGGCAACGGCCCGAAGCTCGAGGCTTCCGGCGGCGTCGACCTAGACACCGTCCGCCCGATCGCCGAGACCGGCGTCGACTTCATCTCCATCGGCGCCCTAACCCACTCAGCGCCCAACCTCGATTTCAGCCTTCTTCTGGAGCCGATCTAAACCGCTGGGGTGGGCCGGTTGGGGAGGGCTCGGGCGAGCCTCCCCGCTGTTGCTCGACCGAGTCCTCCCCAACCGGCCCTACTTCAACAGTTTCGACAACCGGCGATCTTTGAGCACGCGGCCCCCGGTCTGCTCCTTGGGGCAGTAGTTCATCTGGTGTTCGGAGAAGAAGACCGCCTCGATCGTGGTCCCGCAGCGCGGGCAGGGGTCGCCCTCGTGCTTGTGGACTCGCAGTGGCATCGGCACTTTGTCCGGGACCTCGGGGCCGATCGTCTCCTCGTAGTGATCGATCGCGTCGCCAAGCACGTGCAGCGCCGCATGTAGCCGCTCGACCTCCTCCTCGTCGAGTTCTGAGCCTTTCTTGAAAGGAGAGAGGCGCGCCTCCCAGAGGATCTCGTCGACCCAGGACCGGCCGATGCCGGCGATGTCTTTCTGGTGGCGCAGCAGCGGGTGCAGGTGGCGCGGCTGGTCGATGGCCGCGGCGAAGACGTCCAAGGGGGGAGGGGGCCAGGCTTCGGGACCGAGCGTTTTCACCATCTCGTCGTTCGCCACCGCCTCGGTCGGCAGCAGCTTCGCCCAGGCGCGCTGCTTGGTCCCGAACTCGCGCAGCCGCAGCTCCCGCCCGCCCTCCAGCCGCACCAGAACCCGCGAGGCGCGATCTTTCGGGGAGGCGCGTTTGTCGAAGACCCGCAGCCGCCCGGCTGACATCAGGTGGACCAGCAGCGCCAGATCGCCGAATTCGACAACCGGCATCTTGCCGATCCGCCGCACGCCGGTCAGCTCCCGCCCGGCCAACGCTTCCAGGGGCGGATCAAAGGTCTTCATCACATTCATCCCCGGTGCCAACGCCGATTCAACGACAGCCCCAGACAAATTGGCGTTCAGTCTTCTCGCAACGATCTCGACCTCCGGCAACTCTGGCATCGAACAAAGTCTGCCGCCCCCATGAGGCCGGCGCCGGGAGGGTCCGAGAACGGAGCCAGTTTGCCCCGCCCGCAGGACCCTCCCGGGGGCGGCCCCGCAAGCCCAACGCAGTAGACTTCATTCACGTTCATTCGACTGGTTCAAGGCACCCGCCGGGCCAGCGAACAGAGGAAAGGAAGGGCTCAATGCAGGAGCTCCCGACGATCCAACCTACGCTCGCACCGGAACTTTCGCCGGAGCAGATCGCTGAGATCAGCGAGGAAGTTCGTGCGCTCGCGGCCCAGCGCAACGCCGTCATCCTCGCCCACAATTACCAGCTGCCCGAGGTCCAGGACGTCGCCGACCACATGGGCGACTCGCTCGGGCTCTCGCGCCAGGCGGCGGCCACCGACGCCGAGGCGATCGCCTTCTGCGGCGTCCACTTCATGGCCGAGACCGCCTCAATCCTCTCGCCCGAGAAGACGGTGCTGATCCCCGACCTCGACGCCGGCTGCTCGCTGGCCGACTCGATCGACGCCGACCAGCTGCGCGCCTGGAAGGCCGAGCATCCCGGCGCCCTGGTCGTGATGTACGTGAACACCTCGGCCGAGGTCAAGGCCGAGACCGACTACTGCTGCACCTCCTCCAACGCGGTCAGCGTCGTCGAACACATTTGGGCCGAGCACGGCGCGGAGACCGAGATCCTCTTCGGCCCCGACATGTGGCTGGGCGCCTTCGTCGAGCGCGAGACCGGCCTGGTCGAGGACCAGGAGCGCCGCGGCCGCTTCCATATCTGGGACGGCGAGTGCCACGTCCACGCAGGGATCAGGCCCGACGACATCGCCCGCACCCGGGCCGAGAATCCCGAGGCTGAGTTCCTGATCCACCCCGAGTGCGGCTGCTCGACCCAGGCGATGGAGTACGTCGCCTCGGGCGACATCGATCCCGAGGGGGTCCACATGCTCTCGACCTCGGGGATGCTGCAGCACGTCGAAGCCAACCCCGACGGCGAGTTCATCGTCGCCACCGAGAACGGGATGCTTTACCCGCTCCAGCAGGCGGCGCCGCAGGCCAATCTGATCGAGGCCAACCGGATGGCCTTCTGCAAATACATGAAGATGATCACGCTGCCGAAGCTGCGGGACTCGCTGCGTGACACGAAGTTCGAGGTCAGCGTTCCGGCCGATGTTGCCGAGCGGGCCCGGATCCCGATCGAGCGCATGGTCGCGATCGGCTAGATCGCCCTTGGGCGAAGCCTTGCGTGGGCGCGTTCTTGCGTGGTCGAGGCCGCGAAGGAGTCACCCTGTCTTTGCAGAAGCCCCCTCGGCATGGCCCGATCCAAGAAGAAACAACCCCGCGACGATGAGCCGCGGCGCCCACGCGGCCGCCGGGCGCCGATCATTGAGCTCAGCGACGTCACCAAGGTCTACCCCGGTGGCCACATGGCCCTGGACCGGGTCAACCTGGCGATCGGCCGCGGCGAGTTCGTCTTCCTGGTCGGGCCCACCGGCTGCGGCAAGTCGACCCTGATCAAGATGCTGATCCGCGAGCTCTCGGCCACCGAGGGCGCGGTCAAGATCGCCGGCCGCGACATCGGCGCCCTGCCGGAGAAGAAAATCCCGCAGCTGCGGCGCAACATCGGCACCGTCTTCCAGGACTTCAAGCTGCTTCCCAACCGCACCGTCTACGACAACGTCGCCTACGCGCTGCAGGTGATCGGCGCCAGCCGCGCCGAAATCCGCGAGCAGGTGCCGCAGACGCTGCGCCTGGTCGGGCTCTCGACCAAGCTCAACAGCTACCCGGATCAGCTCTCCGGCGGCGAGCAGCAGCGCGTCTCCGTCGCCCGCGCCTTCGTCAACCACCCGCCGCTGCTGCTCGCCGACGAGCCCAGCGGCAACCTCGACCCGGTCACCTCGATCGGAATCATGCAGCTGCTTTACCGGATCAACAAGACCGGGACCACGGTCGTCGTCGTTACCCACGACCGCGAGATGGTCGACAACATGCAGCGCCGCGTGGTCGAGCTCTACGAGGGCCGCGTCGTCCGCGATGAGGTCAGCGGCGGCTACACCGAGGAGTCGACGACCGAGTTCGGCCTGCGGATGCGGGCCGAGATGGGCGTCGGCCGCGAGGGCGAGGGCCAGACCAACGGCCACGCCGACCAAGGCTCACTGCTCTGATGTCGCGCCTCATTTTCTTCCTCCAGGAGGCGATCCGGGCGCTGCGCCGCAACGGCGCGCCGACTCTGGCCGCGATCGTGACCACGGTCGTGACCGTGATCCTGCTTGGTGTCCTGATCCCGATCTTCCAGACCACCCAGGCCAAGAGCGAGCAGGTCCGCAGCGAGCTCAACATCCAGACCGGCCTCTTCGACGACGCGACCAAGTCCGAAATCGCCGCCCTGAAAACGAAGCTGGAAGCGATCTCTCACGTCGAGTCGGTCACCTTCATCAGCAAGGGCGAAGCGCTGGCGACGCTGCGCAGCGAACTGAAGGACAAAACGATCGTCGAGCAGCTCAACACCAATCCGCTGCCGGCCAGCTTCGAGGTCAAGGCCGACGACGCCGGCAACCTGCCGGGGATCCGCGAAGCGATCATGCCGACGGGGGCCAACGGCAAACCGCAGCCGATCTCGCCGATCATCAGCAACATCTTCGACCGCCAGCAGGCCTCCCAGCAGATCGAGGAGGTGACCAGCGCCCTGAAGATCGTGCTGACGGTGATGACGGCGCTGCTGATCGCCGCCTCGCTGATGCTGGTCGGCAACACGATCCGGCTCTCGATCTTCACCCGCCGTCGGGAGGTCGAGGTGATGCGGCTGGTCGGCGCGACCCGCTGGTTCATCCGCTGGCCGTTCATGATCGAGGGCGTCGTTGTCGGCTTCGTCGGCGGGCTGGTAGCAATACTGATCCTGTGGCTCGGCAAGCTCACCGTGGTCGACCCCCTCAGCGACTCCTTCTCCTTCCTGGCGGCGCAGAACGACAGCACGCTCTCATTCCCCGCCTTGGTCGCGATCCTCTTCGCCGCCGCGGTGCTGGTTTCGACGATCGGGTCCGGTATCACCCTGCGTCGCTTCCTCAAGGTCTGAGGCCGGCAGCATGAGGGCGCGCGGGGCCGTGGCCTATGCCGTGGGGCTCCTCGCCTTCCTCTGCGCCGGTATCTGGTTCGGTGGGCACCCGGCCAAGCTGCCCGAATTCCTCCGCGATGCCTTCGTCGGCTCGCCGGCGGGACTGACGGCCGAAGCCTCGGAACTGATCGAAGACAACTACTACCGGGCGGTGGGGGAGACCGAGCTCAGCAACGCCTCGCTTCAGGGCATGGTGCGGGAGCTGCGCAAACGCCACGGCGACCGCTTCTCCGAATACTTCTCGCCCGAAAGCCTGGCCAGCTTCAACGAGGCGATCGAAGGCCGCTTCTCCGGTGTCGGCCTCAGCGTGGTCCCGGTCAAACGCGGGCTGCGGGCAGTCCAGGTCTTCCCGAAGTCCCCGGCCGACCAGGCGGGAATCGTGCCCGGGGACACGATCGTCTCGGTCAACGGCGAATCGATCGCCGGTGAGAGCAGCACCGAGGCGACCGGCAAGATCAAAGGCCCGGAAGGGACCGAGGTCACCCTTGGCATCCTCGACGCCAAGAGCAAGAAGGTCCGGAAGCTGCGGCTGATTCGGGCCGAGGTGGCGCTGCCGAACGTCAGCAGTGGGGTCGAGACCGTGGACGGGCGCAAGCTCGGCTACGTACGCATGCTCAGCTTCAGCGAAGGTGTCCACGCGCTGCTCGCCAACGCGGTCCGCAAAGTCGAGCGTGAAGGAGCTGAGGGGATCGTGCTCGACCTGCGCGGCAATCCGGGCGGCCTGCTCGACGAGGCGGTGCTGAGCGCCAGCATCTTCCTGCCCGAGGACGAAGTCGTCGTCACGACCGAGTCGCGCACTCAGGGCGACAGCGTCCACGAGACCGTCGGCGGCACCCTGACCGAGCTGCCATTGGTCGTCCTGATCGATCGCGGCACCGCCTCCGCAGCGGAGATCCTCGCCGCCGCCCTCGCCGACAACGCTGACGCGACGGTGGTCGGAACCCGCTCCTTCGGCAAGGGGGTCTTCCAGCAGGAGGAGGGTCTCGCCAACGGCGGCGCCCTGAAGCTGACGATCGGCGAGTACTTCACGCCCGACGGGGTCAACCTGGCGCGCAGCCACGGCATCCACCCCGACGTCAAAGTCAGCGATGACCCGGAAACGCCGGCGGACGAGGGGAAAGAGCGGGCACTCGGCGTCCTTGCCGGTCAGGTCGGGGGGTGAGCAGGCGCCGGCAGCCGCGGCCGGGCCGCGCCAAACGGGCGCAGGCCCGCGGTGACCGCGAGCGCGGCAGCGGTGGGCGGGAGGGCCGGCGCGTCGCGCCCCCGAAGGCGCGCGACGCGGTTGAGGCGCTGTTGCGGGAGCGACTTGGGTTTCGTGGCTTCCGCGCCGCGCTCGAGCTGGAAGCCGCCGAGGTGGCGAAGACGGCGGAGCGCCGCTCCGGGCCGCGCCGCGACCTGACGGCGCTCTCGACCTTCACCGTCGACCCGGCCAGCGCCCGTGATTTCGACGACGCCGTCTCCGCCCAGCGAGAGGGCGACGGCGCTCGGGTCTGGATCCACATCGCCGACGTCGCCGCCCATGTGCGGCCGGGGACACCACTGGACGTCGAGGCGCGTCGCCGTGCCAACAGCACCTACGTTCCCAGTGCGGTCGAGCCGATGCTGCCGCACGCGCTCAGCAGCGACGCCTGCAGCCTCACCCCCGGGGTCGAGCGGCTGGCGGTGACGGCGGAGATCGAGCTGGGCCCGGGCGCAGTGGTGCGCGGAACCCGCTTCTACCGCAGCCGCATCCGCTCCGACGCGCGACTCGATTACGACCAGCTCGACGTGATCTTCGCCGGCCGGGTGACGCCGCCGGAGGAGGTGGCCGAACCGCTTGCCGCCGCCCGCGAGGTCGCCGCCGCGCTCGGCGAGCATCGCCGAGCCACCAGCCTCGACGTCGAGTCGGCCGAGCCCGAGTTCCGCTTCGACGCCGCCGGCAACATCGCCGGCGCGCACCGGCTCGAGCAGACCGAGGCACACCGGCTGATCGAGCGGCTGATGATCCTCACCAACGAGCAGGTCGCCGAGCACCTCGAACGGGCGCGGGTGCCGGCGATCTACCGCGTCCACCCCCAGCCCGATCCGACCCGGATCGAACGGCTGATCGAGCAGCTGGCGGCACTCGGGGTGCCGACCCCACCGTTGGGCCAGGGCCTCTCCGCCCAGCAGGCGGGCGCCGTGGCGGCCGAGGCGAGCAGGCTGACGAAACGGGAGGCCTCGCGGCGCGGACACGGCCGCGAGGCGTATACCTCCCTCGTGCTCCGTTCCCTCAAGCAAGCCCAATACAGCGAGCGCAACAGCGGCCACGCCGGCCTTGGCAGCGCTGCCTACACCCACTTCACTTCGCCGATCCGGCGTTACCCCGACCTCGTCGTGCACCGGGCGCTGCTGGCGACGCTGGGGGAGGGGGAGGAGGCGCCGCGCCTGGCCGAGGCCCGCGAGGTGGCTGCCGACTGCTCTGCCCGCGAGCGCGAGTCGGCGAAGATCGAGCGCGATGCCGACGACGTCTGCGCCGCCTATCTCCTGGAACGCGAGCTTGGCGAGCGCGGGTTGGATGCGGAGTTCGAGGGGGAGGTGTCGGGTGTGATCCGCGCCGGCGCCTTCGTCTCCTTCGGCGGCGAGCTGGGAGACGTCTATGAGGGCATGCTGCCGGCCCGGCGGCTGCCCGGAGGCCGCTACGAGCTCGATCGGGCCGAGGTTGCCCTTGTCAACCGCGGCTCCAAAGCGTCGTTGCGACTGGGGGATCCGGTCAAAGTCAAGGTGTCCGGGGTCGAGGCGCCGCGCGGGCGGGTCGACTTGGTGCTGGCCCATGGCTAAGAAGGCGAAGAAACCGCGCCTGCCGGCGTCGGGCGACGTGGTCACCAACCGTCGCGCCCGCCACAAATTCGAGTGGGTGGAGAGGATGGAGGCCGGGATCGTGCTGACCGGTTCCGAGGTCAAGGCGCTACGTGGCGGCAAGGCGCAGATGACCGATTCCTACGCGGTTGTCGACGACGGCGAGGTCTGGCTGCGCAAGCTCCACATTCCCCCGTACGAGTTCGCCAACGTCGACGCCCATGACCCCGAGCGCCCGCGCAAACTCCTGCTGCACCGCGAGGAGATCGAGCGGTTGATCGGCAAAACCGCGCAGAAAGGACTGACGCTGATCCCCACGCGGATTTACTTCAAAGGTCCGCGGGCAAAGGTGGAGCTGGCACTCGCCCGGGGTAAGGAGGGCCGCGACCGCCGCCGCGAGATCGCCGACCGCGACGTCCGCCGCGAGGTCGAACGGGAGTTCAAGGGCAGGATGCGCTGAGCGGTTTTTTGGGGACTCGAACGTAGGTCCGTTGCAGCGACTCTTCGGCGCTTGCATCGGCCGCTTCACATGCAAGGATGCACGGGCATGCGGATCCGTTTGCTTCTCTCGTCGTGCCTGCTCGGGCTCGCCTCCGTGGCGATGCTCGCCCCTGCAACGGCTGCCGCCTCCTTTACGGACGACGCCAGCGACTACGTCAGCGACAACACCGGGTACTTCGTCGGCGCGCTCGTGCTCGCGATCCTGCTGCTCCTACTGGTCGTGAGCATTACCCAGCGCCGCAATAAGGAGAAGGAGGCGAAGGCCGCTGGTGCGGCGCCCGGGACGCCCGCCGCGCCCCCTGGCTCGGCGCCGCCTCCGATCGCGCCCGCTGCGGCCGCGGTTCCGGGAAGTGTCCCGCCGCCTCCGGCCGCCGCTGCCCCCACCGCCGAAATGGCCGCCGTGCCGCCGCCGGTGGCGCCGCCCCCGGTTCCAGGCGTCCCCCAGGCACCGCCCCCGGGACAACCCGAGAACCCCAAGGACCGGCGTCGGCGCGTGCGCGAGGAACAACGCGTCAAACGCAACGAACAGCGCCAGCAGCGCCGTGAGGAGATCAAACGTCGCAAGGCAGAGCGGGCAGCCAAGCGCGGCCGCGGCGCCCAGCCGCCTGCCGCCGCAGCGACGCCGGCGCCGGGGGTGCCGGGTGAGGCTCCGGCCCCGCAGCCAGAGGCCAAGCAGAAGAGCTTCTTCGGGATCAAGTACGGAGGCGGAAAGCGCAAACAGGAAGCGGCGCTGGCAGAGCAGCGGCTCGCAGCGGCCCGTGCCGCCCGTGAGCGCGAACTCGCTCAGGCCGGTGCGCCGCCGGTTCCAGGTCAGCCTGCGGCACCTCCCGCACCGGAGCCGACTCCGGTAGTCCAGGCCGTCCCGCCGCCGCCGATGCCGTCAATGCCGCAGGTGGCGCCACCGGTGGGAAGTCCGGTCGCGCCGGCGCCGACCGAGTACGACACGGCCGCCGCCGAACAGCGCGTCCGCGACAAGGTCGAGCAGGTTCGCCAGGAGGAGCAGAGGATCCGCGCCGAGGCCGAGCGGCTGCAGGCTGCTCCCCTGACTCCCCTCCCGGACTTGCGCAGCGCTGAGCAGAAGCTGCAGGAAGAGCGACAGGCGCAGGAACGCTCGATGGCCGAGGCGGAGGAGCGCCTGCGCCAGATCGAGGAGCGGACCAAAGCGGCCGAACAGCGTGCTGCCGAGGCGCAGCGGCTGCAAGAGCTTCGCTCCGAGGAGGAAGGGCGCCAGCAGCGCCTGCAGGAGATGCAGCAGAGCGTCGCCGAGGCAGAGCAGCGCGCCCGCGAGGCCGAGCGCCGCGCCGAAGAAGCCGAGCAAGCGGTTGTCCGCTCCGTGCAGGCCGTGCCGGAGCCGCAGTTCCAGCCGCCACCGGCCGCTCCCGGGCCGCCACCCGCCCAGCCGTTCACGCCGCCGCCGGCAGAGCCTCCGACTCCGCCGCCACCGCCTGCGCCTGCGCCGCCCCAGCCCCCGTTCGTCGAGCAGCCGACGCCGCCACCGGCGCCGGGGCCGAGCGCTCCGC
>DASSFS010000099.1:0-3175 GCA_035694165.1 Solirubrobacterales bacterium
AGCTGCCACACCGTGCACCTGCCGGTGATGGTCGGCGGCGGCGCCAAGGTGGTGGCCCACGTCTACGAGCAGGGCACTTACCCGGAGTGGGCCTTCTCCGCCTACCGCACGGGTGACACGCCGCAGGGCAAGCTCCCAGGCGGCCCCGGCGCCAAGGCGCAGTCGTGCCAGGGCTGCCACATGCCGAGCCGGGACGCCGACGGCCGCCCCTCCCGCAGCAAGATCGCCGGCATCCAGGAGCGCAGCAACTACCCGATGGTCGAGAACGGGCTCCCCGGCACCGACATCGACCTGCAGGTGCGCGAGGGGTTCGCCCGCCACACGCTGGTCGGCCTCAACGTCTTCTTCGTCAAGATGGCGCAGCAGTTCCCCGACGTGCTCGGCATCCGCACGCAAGATCCGATGCTGGTCTCCAAGGGGCTCGACCCGTTGCTCTTCACCGAGCAGGCGATGCTCGACCAAGCCTCCAACGCGACGGCGAAGCTCGGCATCAACAGAGTCGTGGTGAACGACGGAAAGATCTCGGCCACCGTGCGCTTGGACAGCGACGTCGGCCACAAGTTCCCCTCCGGCGTCGGCTTCCGGCGGGCATTCCTCGGCTTCGAGGTGCTCGACGACAACGGCAACGTGCTGTGGGCATCGGGGCGCACCAACGCCGCCGGAATGATCGTCGACGAGCAGGGCCGCCCGGTCGCCGGCGAGCGGTGGTGGAAGGACGACTGCTCGGCGCTGCTGAACCCCGACCGGCTGGTGTACCAGCGGCATTACCAAGTAGTCCGCCGCCAGGACCAGGCGCAGATCTACCAGGAGCTGGTGAGCGCGCCGCCGCCAGGCGACGACAGTCCGACCTGCGGGTTGGAGGCGCCGATACGGCCGCCGCTGACGACCAGCTTCCTGTCGATCTGCGGCCGGGTGAAGGACAACCGCATCCTCCCCGCCGGCTTCCTGCCGCGCGAGCAGCGCATCAAGATCGCCAAGGCCTTCGGCGCCGGCAACGACCTGGCCCTCGACGTCGAGCCCTTCGACGTCGGCGGCGACCCCGACTACCGCGAAGGCGGCGGCGACTCGCTGGTCTACGAGATCGACCTCGCCGAGGTACCGGGGACGCCGGCGGCGGTGCGGGCGACGCTCTACTACCAGGCCATCCCGCCCTTTTACCTGCAGGACCGCTTCTGCACCTCGAAGAGCGAGGACACTCAGAGGCTGTTCTTCCTCGCCGGGCACCTCAACCTGCAGGGCACGTCCGCCGAGTCGTGGAAGCTGGCAGTGGTGAGCAGCGGGGCGGTGGCCCTGCCTCGGTGAGAGACTGATCGGGCGAACACATTTTTCACCGTCTCACACCGGCTTGAGGTCGAGCCATCCGCCGGCTCTATTCCCAAGACCTCCCAAGACGACGGAGAAAAAAGATCGCCGTCGCCAACAGAAGCAAACCCAGGAGCGCGAGGGCCCATCTGGAGAGCGCGGGAACTGGTTCGCCCCCAACGATCAGCACGTTGTTGTCCTCGGCACCAGGCGCAAGCTCGTTGATCGCGTTGTCAGGATCGACCACGACCGTCAGCGTGGCGCCAGGAGGCACCGGCACGGAGGTGATCGTCAGGAATCGGAATGTGCCGCAACCACAGGTGTTGGTATCGCCAATCGTTACGCAAGTGTCTCCCAGAAATGGACACGTCCCGCCGCAAAGGCAGCATGCGTTCGGGCAGGGGCTCCCGCCGCCGCAGCCCCCACCCTGGCCAACCTGTACGGCCACGGGGTCCACGAGCTTCGGATAGGGGGAGCCGTTGATCAGCAGGTCGACTTCCACCTGGACTTGTCCGGGCGCCAGAACCGGCTCGAAAGCGGCGAAGTAGCAGATCTCGAGATTGGGAAGGCCAATCGGCCCCGGGGATAGGGTGATACCGCACGGTTTCAAGTCCGATATGCCGAGGAGTACCTCGCCTGCCAGGCTGGCGTTCCGCGATCCGTTCGCGAGGATCAGGATGACGAGGATCAAACCGACGCGGCCGACACGATTCCCGGGAACGATCATGGCTGTCCTCGCTTTCTTGCCACAACCCGCTCGCAGATCGACTGCGCCTGCACCCTAGTAGACGGCCGTAACAGTCGAATTTCCCCACTTGGCTCTGAATTCTGGTGCTTCCCATGCGACCAGTACGTACTTCTACGTGGATCGGCTATTGTTGAACGAAAGGGATTTCTTCATGGCAGGAATCGACCCTCGGCGCTGGGAACGCGCGCAACGCCTCGCGCGTCTGCTGCTCCTCGTCGGCCCGGGCGGCGAGGACCTGACCCGCAAGTACCTCGACGTCCTCTTCGACCGCGAGCCCCAGCGCGCCGCGCAGCCGCAAGAGGTGCTCGTCGTCGGCGCCGGCATCGCGGGCCTGATCAGCGCGCTGCTGCTCGCGCGCCGCGGTCACCGCGTCACCATCGTCGAGGCCAATGCCAGCCGCGTCGGCGGCCGCATCAAGACCTTCCGCAATTTCAAGGACCCGGCGCAGTACGCAGAGGCCGGCGCCATGCGGCTTCCCAACTTCCATCCGCTGGTGCTCGCGCTCGTCGACGACCTCGGCCTGCAGCGGCGCCTCTTCTACAACGTCGACGTCGATCCAAACAGCGGCAAGACCAGCGGTCCCGTGCCGCCGGTCGTCTACCGCCCCTTCGACGGCAGCGGCGAGTGGCGCAACGGTCCCGACCAGCCTTTCGAGCCGCCCGAGAAGCTGTTCCGGACCTGGATCCGCACCAACGGCCAGCAGGTCCGCCGCGGCGAGTACAACGCCGCGCCGGCCGACGTCAACGCCGGCTTCGAGGTCCCCGAGCCGGCCCGCCAGCGCACCGCGAATGATCTCGTCAACGCGGCGCTGGAGACGGTGCGCGACTACTACTCCGTCGTCGTCAAGGTCGACGCCACGACGACGAAGCGCATGCCGAAGCCTGTGCCGGAGTGGATCGAGGGCTGGGCGCGCGTCATCTACGACTTCGACGCCTACTCGATGTGGGGCTTCCTCTCCGCCGTCGCCGGCCTCGACGACGCCACCATCGAAGCGGCAGGCACGCTCGAGAACCTCACGTCGCGGCTGCCGCTGTCGTTCTTCCACAGCTTCCTGGGCAGGAGCGACATCAACCCGGGAGTGACCTACTGGGAGATCGCCGGCGGCACCGACCGGCTGACCGAGGC
>DASSFS010000100.1:0-27076 GCA_035694165.1 Solirubrobacterales bacterium
GTAGCCGGCGTCGAAGGTGTGCCCAGTCTTGATCCCGGTGGCCCAGGGCTCCATCCGCAGGAGGTCGTTGCTGTTCGCGATCCGCCGCGGCGGCCGCAGGCTGCGGAGGACGGCGGTGCGGGAATCGACGATCTTGGCGAAAACCGGGATCCGCATGAGGCGGCGACTCAGCGTCGAGAGGTCGGCGGCGCTGGAGTAGTTGCCGCGCTGGTCGAGTCCGATCGGGTTCGCGTAATGGGTGTCGGCGAGACCGAGAGCGGCGGCGCGGCGGTTCATCTGGGCAACGAAGCGGGGCTGGGACCCGGTCGCGGCAAGGGCCAGGTCGTGGGCGGAGTCGTTGCCGCTGCGCATCAAGAGCCCGTGGAGCAGGTCGCCCACGCTGACCCGCTGCCCCGCTCGCAGACCCAACAGCGACTCGCCGTAGATCGGTTCATAGGGAGCCGCGCGCACGACCCGATTCAAGGACAGCTCCTGCAAGGCGACGTAGGCGGTCATCAACTTGGTCGTGCTGGCGATCGGCAGCCGCTCGGCGGCGGCGTGAGAGGTGAGCACTTCGCCGCTGCGGGCGTCGATCAGGATCCAGGCGCGGGCTTCGACCCGCGGCGGCGGCTCGGCCGCCCCCGCGCTGCCAGAGGAGAGCGCAAGCGCGGCCGCCAGCAGCAACGCCAGTAGTGCGACGCCGAGCCGGCGCCGGCTCATCTGAGCTTCAGCGTCTCGCCCGCGATCAGGATCTGCGGGTCGACTTCCGGGTTCAGGGCGAGAATGTGACCGACCGGGATCCCCGTGCGGTGAGAGATCGAGACCAGGGTGTCGCCGCTCTTGACGACATAGGTGCTCGCCGTCGTCTTGCGCCCGCCCTTGTTCGCGGGGTGGTTGCGGCCGTTGCCCGACTTGTCGGCGGACTCGGAGTCCCCGAACGAACCGGCGATTGCGACGATCACAACCACGATCGCGCCCGCCAGGGCGACTACGGCGAAGATCCGGGCGGCGGCGCTGGTGCGTTTTTCCATTGGACTGGGGCGAAAATTCGGTTCGGGGCCGCTGATCGTATAGCCGCCGCAGGCGCCCTCAGGCGGTCGAAACGTCCCAGACGGCAGCCCGCAGGCGCTCCGCCGCCGCCGCTGGGTCGGGATCGTCGGCGATACCGCGTGAGACTGCGACCAAAGCGGAGGCCTGCCCAGCCGCGAAGGCGGCGCCGAGCAGCTCGGGCTTGCCGCCCTGAGCGCCGACGCCCGGAATGAGGAAGATCGAGCGCGGCATCAGCTCGCGCAGGTGAGCGATGTGGAGCGGCTCGGTGGCACCGACGACTGCCCCCATCCCGCTCAGACCGCCGTCCCCGAGCAGGCGCCCGGAGAGGCCATCGACCAGCCGCGCCAGGCGCTCGTGGAGCGGCTGATGCGGCGCCGGCAGGTCCTGGACGTCCTTGGCGCCCGGGTTGCTGGTGCGCACCAGCGTGAAAATGCCGGCGCCGGCACGCTCGGCGGCGGCGACAAGCGGCTCCAGGGCATCGAGCCCGAGCAGTGGATTGGCGGTGAAGGCATCGGCGCCGAGGCCGGGGACTGTCCCCCACGGAGTCGGCGTCTCTCCGACCAGGGACTGGGCGTAGGCGGCGGCGGTGACGGGAACGTCGCCGCGCTTGCCGTCGGCAATCGTCAGCAGCCCGGCTTCCCGAGCCGCCGCGCAAATCTCCGCCAGCGCCGCCCATCCCGGCGCCCCAAGGCGCTCGAAGCAGGCGAGCTGCGGCTTGACCGCGACGCAGGCAGGGCCGGCGCGATCGATCAGCAAGCGGCAGTGGGTGACAACGGCGGCCGCGGCGAGCTCAGCGGCCAGCGCGCCAGGTCCAGAAGCTGCCGGCCCCTCCCCGGCCAGTTTGGCCGGGTCGGGGTCGAGACCAAGGCAGATCTGGCTGCGACGCTCGTCTACGAGCGCCGCAAGCCGATCGGCAAACGGGGTCAGAAAGTCAGCCGCCCTTGACCTTGGTCTTCAGGGCCGAGCCGGCGGAGAAGCGCGGAACTTTGCCGCCCGGAATCGTGATGCGCTCGCCGGTGCGCGGGTTGACTCCCTGACGGGGGCCGCGCTCGGCGACATGGAATTTGCCGAAGCCGGTGAAACTGACCTCACCACCGGAACTCAGCGTGTCAGTGATCGCCTCGAGCACAGCGTCGACGGCATCGCTGGCAGCCTTCTTGCTGCCAAGCCGGTCATCGCCAGCCAGTTGATCCAGAAACTCAGCCTTGGTCACGTCGGAAATCCTCCTCGGGGTTGAAGATGCGGCGCAATCTAACAGTGGCTTCGGCGTAACCGCCACGCACTGTTGATGCCCTTTGTCACGAACCGCTGACGGCCATCGAGCCGATCAGCAGCGGCGGCGTAAGAACGGAACCACCAAAGGGGACCCAGCGGGCCTCCGCGCCGGCGGCCTCGACGGCCCCCAGCATCGCCACCAGGTCACTGGCGATCGTGAACTCGCGCAGCGGCTCGGCCAGCTCGCCGTCGCGAATCGCTCGTCCCGAAGCGCCGACCGAGAAAACGCCGGTGACCGGGTTGACGCCCGAGTGCAGGCCAGCGATGTCGGTGACGAAGACGCCGTCGCCGGCGGACCGAAGCAGCTGCTCGAAAGAGAGCTCGCCGGGCGAGACGACGAGGTTCGAAGCCGAGACCGAAGGCTGGGAGCGATAACCGTGCCGGGACGCGTTGCCGGTCGAGGCTCTGTTCTCGCGATTGGCGGTGTAGGTGTCGTAGAGGAACGAGTGCAGGCGGCCACCCTCGATCAGCGCCGTTCGGCGGCGCGGCACCCCCTCGCCGTCGAAGGGGGCCGAAGCCGGGCCCTCCGGGTCGCGGCCATCGTCGTGCCGGGCGAGCGCCCCGCTGGCCAGCTCCTCGCCGATCCGCCCGGCAAAGGGCGAGCGGCCGCGCTGGACGGCGGCGGCGCCGAGGGTGCCGCCGATCAGGCCGGCGAAGCTGGCCGCGACGGTCGGGTCGAGGACAACCGGGCAGGAGCGTGAACTCGGCTTGGAGGCCCCGATCATCGCCACGGCACGCGCCGCGGCCTCCTCCCCGATCGCCTCGGGGTCGAGGCCATCCGGGCCGCGAGCGAGACCGAAGCCAAGGCCCGTCTCCCGCGTCCCATCGTCCTCGGCCAGCGCCTGCAGATAGGCGAAGCAGTCGGAGGCGCCGAACTCGCCGGCGACGCCGGTCGAGGAGGAGATCGCCACCCGCTCCGAGGAATCGGCGTAGACGACCTGCTCGACTCCGGCGACGCGGGCGTCGGCCGCGAGCGCGACCCGCTCGACGCTGAGGGCCAGCTCCGCCGCTTCCGCCGTGCTCCAAGAGGCAACGGAGGGGTCGCTCAGCCCCGGCAGCGCCTCGATCTCGGCCGGCTCGGCGGGGGCAGCGAACTCGTCCTCATCGGCCACCGCTGCTGCCTCGGCGGCGCGTGCCGCGATCGCGCCAACTCCGGCCGGCGAGAGATCGGTGCCGAAGGCGTAGCCGACCCGACCGCCGATCCAGGCCCGAATTCCGATTCCGCTCTGGGTTGCCGCGGTCAGGCTCTCGACCTCGCCGCCGTGGACCCTCACCTCGCGCCCGGTCTCGCGTGAGGCATAGGCCTCTGCCGCGGCGGCGCCAGCTCCGAGGGCCGCCTCGACCGCCTGCGCAGCGGTCGTGCTCAGCTCGGTCAAAGCTCGGTCCCCCCGACGGTCATCGCCCCGACCCGGACATGGCCCTGGCCGGTGCCGACCGGCGCTTTCTGGCCGCCCTTGCCGCAGATGCCGGTCTTCATGAAGAAGTCGTCGCCGACCGCGTCGATCGCCATCAGCGCCTCGAGGCAGTTGCCGATCAGGGTCGCGCCGCGGCAGGGCCGGGTCACCTTGCCGCCCTCGATCAGATAGCCCTCGGAGACACCGAAGACAAAGTCGCCAGTTGCCGGATCGACCTGACCGCCGGCGAAGGAGACGGCGTAGAAGCCTTTGTCGACGTCGGCGATGATCGCCTCCGGAGTGGCGTCGCCAGGAGCGATGTAGGTGTTGGTCATGCGGGGGATCGGCAGATGGCGGAAGCTCTCGCGGCGACCGTTGCCGGTCGAGCCGACGCCGTCGCGCTCGGCCGTCAGCCGGTCGTACAGGTAGGCGCTCAGACGCCCCTCCTCGATCAGCTGCGTCTTCTGCGTCGGCGTGCCCTCGTCGTCGATCGCGTCGCTGCCCCACTCGTTCGGCAGGCGTCCGTCGTCGTAGGCGTTCAGCAACGGCTGGGCGACCTGCTGGCCGAGCTTGTCGACGTAGACGCTGGCCCGCTTCTGACTGTGGTCGGCCTCGAGCCCGTGCCCGGTCATCTCGTGGAAGAGGACGCCCCCGAAGCCGCCGCCGACGACCACCGGCATCGAGCCCGATGGAGCCGGGCCGGCATCGAGCAGGGTCAGCGCCTTGCGCGCCGCCTGCTCGGCGATCAGGCCGGGATCGTCTTCGAGCAACTCGAAGCCACGGTGGGCGCCGAGCGTCTCGGCGCCGGTCTCGACCGCGTCGCCGCGGCGGGCGACCGCCTGGGCGCCGATCCGAGTCCGGGTGCGGTCGTCGCCGGTAAGCAGGCCGTCGGAGTTGGCGACGGCGACCTGGCGCCGGGCCTCGGCGTAGGAGGAGGTGAATTGGGCGATCTCCGCGGCCTGGCCCCGGGCACGCTCGTCGAGCTCGCGCAGCAGCGCCGCCTTGCGCTCGGCCGGCACCTCTTCGGGGCGCCGCTCGATCGGCACCGGGGTGGTCGCCACGGCCCGCAACTCCTGGGGCTCTCGGCGCTCGCCGCGCAGCGCCGCGGCGGCCTCGTCGGCCGCGCGCTCCAGATCGGCGGGGTCGAGGCCGTCGACGTGGGCGAAGTAAGTGGTCCCGCCCTCGACCACGCGGACCCCGGCACCCTCCTCAGCGCCGGACTGGACGGCCTCGATCCGCGACTCGTCGATCGACATCGTGAGGCCATGGCGGCGTTCGGCGAAAACCTCGGCGAAACGACCGCCATTGGCGAGCGCCCGGCCGAGGACACGCGAGGCGACCGCGGGATCGATCAGCTCGCTCATGTCTTCGGTCGCTTCCCGGCGACCTCGATCAAGCGCCCGGCGGCGACGAACAGCTCCGCCCCTGCACTCGAGTCTTCAGCGTGGTCGCTGCTGCGCCCGTTGGGGTAGTAGAGGCGGACAAAGGGCCGGCGCGCGATCCGGCGCCGGCGCATATAGGCGGCCGCCTCGTCGGCGTACCCGGAAACCCGGTCAAGCAGAACGCGATGCGGCTTCGGCGGCATCAGCCCTCGCCCCCTTCTCTCGCCCGAGCGAGGTCCCGCAGAATCGAGCGCATGTCGAAGAACATCAAGGAGGCGAGGGCGAAGCGCTCGGTTACGGCGATCGCGGCGAGGCCGGCGTGACGGAGGACGAAGACCTCGCCCTGCTCGGTGGCGACGTGGACCTGCTCGACCGGCTCATCCCCGGCCCGGTCGGCGACAGTGAGAAGGGTCTCTGCGTCCTCCCTCCAGCGCTCGCGATCGCCGGCGGCGGCCAAAACGGCACCGTCTGAATCAACTATCGCCGCCCCGCGCAGGTCGGGTGACATCTCGGTTAGAAAGGCCAGCGCAGCCTCCGCGGCGTCGCCTGCGGAGACCTCGGTGGCGGCAGCGTCGGCCATGTCGGTGAAAATACCGGTCCGTGTCCCTTGCCCGAGCATCCTGGATCACCGTCATCGTCGTCTGCGCGATCGCCGCGGTCCTCTTCGCGATCAGCGGATACACCGGCTACACGATCACTCTGGTCGCGGTCGGCCTGGCTGCTGCAGTGAATCTTCTGCCTCCTCCCTGAGGGACGTCGGTGGTTCGAGGGGTTGCGTGTGGAGGGGTCGGATACCCCTCTACCTTCGCTGGGCTATTCGCCTGAACAGATAGAGGCCGTCCGAGAGAGAACGCTGGGGCGAATAGCTAACGCCGCTCGTACGAGGGGTACCCGACCCCTCCCAACGGAAGCTCTCCGAAAATCGGCAGCTCACGAACCACAAGCTTTGCGTCGAGGCCGATCGCTTTTAGCTCCAGCTTCAAAACCTTGGTCCGTTGTCAGAAGTTGGAAAACCCTGGTCCGTCGTCGGGCTTCGAAGCGTTTTCGGAGGGTGGGGCATCCTCCGTACGAGCGGCGTTAGCTATTCGCACCAGAGCGCGATCTAGGACTGCCGGCTGTTCTCCCCAGGCGAATAGCCCAGCGAAGGTAGGAGGATGCCCCACCCTCCCAGCGGCCCAAGGTCCAGAAGGAACCCTTGGAGAATCAGCCCGAGCGAAACGGACCCGAGTCGCTGTCGTCAGGCTCGCGGAACGAGGTCTCCGGCTCGGCGTGGATCAGCACCTCGGCGTTGGGGATCTCGGCCTCGATCGAGTCGCGCATCTGGTGCGCCAGCGCGTGGGCGCGCTCGAGGCTGGTGCCGGAGCGGTATTGAACGTGGAGGTCGATGTGACGGCGGCTGCCGGCGCGACGGGCGCGCAGCTTGTGGTAGCCGGCGACCTCGGGCGTGCGGGCACTGGCGATCGCAACCTCGATCCGGTCCAGCTCGGCCTCGGGCAGGGTTTCGTCGACCAGGACACCGGAGGAGCGGCGGATGATCCTGATCCCGGCGCCGACGATCGCCATCGCTACGACCAGGGCGGTGATCGAGTCGAAGGCGGCGATGCCGGTGATCTCAACCAAGCCGAGGCCGACGAGGACGCCGGCTGAGGTCATCGCGTCGGTCCGCAGATGCGCGGCGTCGCCCTCCAGCGCCGGTGATTCGAGCGCCTTCGCCCGCCGGTAGAGGACGGTCGAGACGACGACGTTGGCGACCACCGAGAAGCCCATCACGGCGATGCCGATCCCGAGCGAATCGACCTCGGAGCCGACCGCCAGCCTGTGGCTCGCCTCGTAGATGATGATCCCGGCGCCGACCAGGATCAGCATCCCCTCGATCGTCGCCGCCAGGCTCTCGACCTTCTCGTGGCCGTAGGGGTGCTCGGCGTCGGCCGGCTCGTCGGCTTTGCGCACCGAGACGAAGGCGATCACCGAGGCGACGAGATCGATCAGGGAATGGATCGCCTCGGTCAGGATCGCGATCGAGCCGGTGATCGCCCCGGCCGCCAGCTTGAGCGCGATCAGCAGCGCGTTGGAAGCGATCGAGAGTGCCGCGGCGCCGCTTTTGGTGCGGATCACGGCGGGCTTCCCGGCGCCGTCTGCAGATAGGAGAGGAGCAGCCGGGTGGCCCGGCCGCGGTGGCTGATCGCGTTCTTCTCCTCGGCGCTGAGCTCGGAGTACGTGCGCAGATCGTCGGGGCCGGTGTCGTCCGGGACGAAGGCAGGGTCGTAGCCGAAGCCGCCCTCTCCACGCCCCTCCGCCAGCAGGTAGCCCTCACAACTGGCCTCGAAGACGTGCTCCTGTCCAGCGGCGTCGATCAGAGCGATCGCACAGATGTAGGCGACCCGGCGATCGCCCCCGGCCGCGTCGACTTCGCGCAGCAGCTTCGCCAGGTTCTCCTCGTCGGTGGCACCTTCGCCGGCGTAGCGCGCCGAGTAGATGCCAGGGGCGCCGCCAAGGTCCTCGGCGGCGATGCCGGAATCATCGGCGATCACCACCTCGCCGGTGGCCCGGCGGGCCGCCCGCGCCTTGATCAGCGCGTTGGCCGCGAAGCTGTCGCCGTCCTCCGGGGGCATCTCCAGCTCGGGCGGCAGCGGCTGAAGTTCGATCGCCGGCAGCAGATCGATCATCTCCGCCAGCTTGTGCCGGTTGCGGGTGGCGAGAATCAACCGACCCGCTCCTGCACCTCCCGCAAGCGAACGATGCCACCCTCGGCGAGGGCCAGCAGCTCGTCGAGCGAGGCTCGCGAGAGGGGCGTGCGCTCGGCCGTCGCCTGCACCTCGACCAGGCCGCCGTCGCCGGTCATGACGACGTTTGCGTCGACCTCGGCATTTGAATCCTCGATGTAGTCGAGATCGCAGAGAGCGCGGCCGTTGACCATGCCGACGCTGATCGCGGCGACCGAGCCGTTCAGCGGCATCGTCTCCAGCGCTTTCTTGTCGATCAGTTTTTGAAAGGCCTGTCGCAGCGCCACGTAGCCGCCGGTGATCGCCGCACAGCGGGTGCCCCCATCGGCTTCGAGTACGTCGCAGTCGACATAGACGCTGCGTTCGCCCATCGCTTTGAAATCGACGACGACCCGCAGCGAGCGGCCGATCAAGCGCTGGATCTCCACCCCGCGGCCATCCTGCTTCCCCTTCGAGATATCCCGCTGCTTTCGCTCGCCGGTGGAGGCGGGCAGCATCGCGTACTCGGCGGTGACCCAGCCTTTGCCCCGGCCCTGCATCCAGCGCGGCACCGATTCGTTGATTGAGGCGGTGCAGATGACCCGCGTTTTGCCGATCGAGATCAGCGCCGAGCCGTCGGCGCTGGCTACGAACCCGGGGTCGATCGTGACTGGGCGAAGGTCGGCAGGGGCTCGGTCGTAGCTACGGGAAGCTGGCATCCGGCGAGTCTTTCACGCGAGCAGGCACGGCGCCGACAACTGTCAGCCGTGGGGATGAACGCGCAGACCGCGTTGGCCGAAATGGGCGTCGAAGGAAAAAGCCTCGCCGCCGCCGTCGCGCTCGATCAGCGCGAATGAGGTGGCATCGACATAGCTCCAGTGCTTGTCCCCGTGGCGCTCGAGGATCTGCCAAGCGTCGTTCTCGACGTCCTCCTCCAGCCGCACCAGCTCGATCGCGCCGCTGGCGCGGAAGCGACGACCCCACTCGATCGCCTCGGACCGGCCGACCCGGACCAGCAACGCCGTGTAGGTCTCGGCGAAGACGTAGTTGGAGGTGAAGAGAGCGGCGCCCTCGGCCAACAGCTCCGAGAGCGCCGCCCGCGCGCGCTCGTGCTCAGCCTCCGCAGAGTTGCGGAGCGCGACGAAGGCGCTGGTGTCGACGAAGACCGACCTCATTGGCCGTAGAGGTCGCGGTCCAGCGTGGTAACGCTGGTGCCCTCCCGCCCGCGCCCCGGGGACTCATCCACCAGGTAGCGGAGAAGGGGGTCCGCGGCCAGGTCCGGGCGACGGGCGCGCTCGGCATCGATCAGCTCGCGCACAACGGCGGCGATGCTGCCCGACTTGCCGGCCCGCTGCCGGAGCCAACGGTGCTGGGCGTCGTCTAGATATAGCTGCGTCCGATGTTTCATGCTGTCATACAGCATACGTCGCAAGGAGGACGGAATCGGCGTGGCTGTGGCTTGTGCAGTCGTCATCGCTTCTCTCTCTTTCCGCGCGTTCAGCAGGAAAAGGGCAGCCAATGGCCGCCCCCGCCCCTATTTGAAGGCGACCTTGTTCACCGCCTCCTTGATCTTGTTGACGATCACGTCCGCCAACTCCGTCCCCTGTTTGCCGTTGAAACCTTTCATCGCCGCGACCATGCCCACCATCAGCAGCGAGACCAGCAGGATCAGGCCGACGTACTCGACCGTCCCCTGCCCCGTCTCCCCTGCCAAAGCACGGATCTGCCGCACCCGCCACTCGACCGCGGCGTGCAGGTACCCCATCAGCGCGTAGAACATCGAAGCCTCCCTTTCTCGGTTGCGGCTCCATGCTCGGCGGCGACAACGCACCGATCTAGACCCGAACGCGACAAGTTCGAAACGTGATCGCGCCGGAATGCCAACTATCGCTTCCGTGCGGCCGGCAACCGGGGATACCCTGCCCCGGGTGCGCGTCCTAGTCGTCACCAACTTCGAGCCCGATGACGCCGCTCCGCAGCGGGGGCGCTGGGTACGCGACCAGGTCGATCAGGTGCGCCAACGGGGAGTTGACGTCGACCTCTTCAGCTTTCCCCCGGGCCGCGGCGAGTACATCCCCGCCACCCGGCGACTGCGGGCGCTGTTGCGGCGCGAGCGCTTCGACCTCGTCCATGCCCACTACGGCCTGGCCGGCTGGTGCGCGCGCTTGGCCGGAGCGCGGCCGCTGCTCGTCACCTTCCACGGCACCGACGTTCGCCACGGCATCGTCGGACCGCTCTCGCGCCGCCTCGCCTGGCGCGTCGACCTCGTCGCGGCGGTCTCGCGGGCTCTGTTCGAGGCCGAAAACGGCCGTCCCGGCCTCCCCCCCGTCCCCGGCTCCGCCGTGCTCCCGTGTGGTCCCGATCTGAGCCGCTTCGGGCCGATCCCGCGGGCCGCGGCGCGGTCGCAACTGGGACTCGACCCCTACGGCCGCTACTTGCTGTTCGCCGCCAACCCGGCCCGGCCCGAGAAGCGCCACGACCGCGCCGCCGAGGTCGCCGCCGCCAGCGGTGCCGATCTGCTCAGCGGCGGCTCGATCGACCCGGAACAGATGCCGCTCTGGCTCAACGCCGCCAACGCCGTCCTCGTCACCTCCGACTACGAGGGGTTCGGGATGGTCGCGATCGAGGCGCTGGCCTGCGAGGTGCCGGTGCTCTCGACCCCGGTCGGGATCGCCCCCTACGCCCTGGCTGGGATCGACGGCTGCCTCTGCGCCCCCTTTGACGCCGCCGTCTGGAGCGCCGCCGCGCGACCGCACCTCGGCTCGGCGGACCCGCGGGTGCCCGGCGCCGCCCGGGCCGAAACGCTCTCGGCGGCACGCATGGCAGAGCGAGTAATCGAGGTCTACCGTGACGTCACTCGCAACCCCGTATTAGATTGAGCGCATGAGCACCCGGGGAGCAAGCGACGAGAGTCTCAGCGCACAGGTCGCCGAGGCCGAGCGTCGGCTGAAGGCAGCCGCGGACGTGGCCGGCGCCGCCGAGCGCCGCGCCACCGCCGAGATCGAGGCGCTGGAGGCGGATCTCGAGCGCGAGCGCGCCGAGGCCGGCCAGGCCCGCGAGAAGCTGCGGCTCGCCCACGAGGAAGAGCTGCAGCGGGAGCGCCAGGCGAAAGAGCGGGCGATCGCCGCCGCCCAGGAGCGGCTCGGGGAGATCGAAACCGAGGCCGAGGCGGCGGAGGAGCGGATCGAGGAGGCCGAGCGCCGCGCCGCGGAGGCGGAGAAGGCGGTCGCCGACGAGGAAGCTCGCGCCCGCGAAGGTGCGGCGGCCTGGCTGCGCGAGCAGCTGGACTCGATTCGCCGAGAGGCTGAGGGGCGATAGCCGCAAGCTCCGAGTTCGACGTCGCCGTCGTTGGCGGCGGCGCCGCGGGTCTCTGGACGGCGCTGCGTGCGGCCGAGCAGGGCGGCAGCGTCTGCCTGATCTCCCGTACGCCGCTCTCTCAGAGCGCCAGCTTCTGGGCCCAGGGCGGCCTGGCGGCGGCGCTCGAGCCCGACGACTCGCCTGCCAGCCACGCCGCCGACACGATCGCCGCGGGCCGCGGGCTCTGTCGCCACTCCGCCGTGCAGGTTCTGGTCGAGGAAGCGCCAGCGGCAGTACGTGACCTGCTCGCGCGGGGAGTCGTCTTCGACCTCGACCACGAAGGCCGGCTGGCCCTGGGCCTCGAGGGGGGCCACGCCAGCCGCCGCATAGTCCACTCCGGTGGCAGCCAGACCGGCCACGAGCTGACCTCGAAGCTGGCGGCGATGGTCGCCACGGAGACCCGGATCGAGGTCCGCGAGCGGACTTCGGCGCTGGCCCTGTGGAGCGACGGAGGACGCTGTCACGGGGTGATCACCGACTCCGGCCCGATCGGTGCCGCGGCGACGGTGCTGGCGACCGGCGGCGCCGCCGCATTGTGGCGGCGCACGACCAACCCGCGCGGCGCAATCGGCGCCGGCCCGGTGCTGGCGGCCAGGGCCGGAGCCGAGTTGGTCGATCTCGAGTTCTGCCAGTTCCACCCCACCGCGCTGGCTCTTCCCGACTCGCGCTTCGACGGCGTGCTGATCACCGAGGCGATTCGCGGTGAGGGCGCGAAGCTCCTCGATGCCTCAGGCGAACGCTTCACCGACGAGCTCGCGCCTCGCGACGCGGTCACGGCGGCGATCCTCGACCGCATGCAGGCCGACGCCGCTCCCGACGTCGCCCTCGACCTGCGGGAAATCGACCCGGCGCGGTTCCCCAACGTCTTCGCCTCCTTGGCCGAGGCCGGCCTGGACCCTCGCACCGAACCGGTCCCGGTCGCTCCCGCCGCTCATTACATGATGGGAGGGATCGCGGTGGACCTCGACGGGCGGGCATCGCTGCCAGGCCTCTATGCGGTCGGCGAGTGTTCCTGCACCGGCCTGCACGGCGCCAACCGGCTCGCCTCCAACTCGCTCAGCGAGTGCTTCGTCTTCGGCGCCCGCGCCGCGACCGCCGCGGTTGCCGAGGCGGGATCCGCTGAGCGGCCATCGCCCCCCGAATGGGAGTTCCAAGCACCGACGCAGGAGACGAGGGACGCGGTCTGGCGCCGAGCTGGGCCGAAGCGCAACCCGGACGACCTGGCATCGCTGGTCTCCAATCCCTACCCGCTGGCGAGCGCGATCGCGACCTGCGCGCTCAACCGTCGCGAGTCTCGCGGCGGTCACCTGCGAACCGACTGCCCCGAGACCGACCCCAAACTCGACGGCGTCCATTTCGTCCTCTCCGCCAGCGGCGAGGTCCGCCGCGAGGAGTGGGACTGAGCGAATGTTGCTGGGCGTCGACGTCGGCGGCACGTTCACCGACGCCGTGCTGCTCGACGACGGTGGCGTCCACAGCGCCAAGGTCCCGACCACGCCGGGGCACGAGTCGGCGGGCGTGATGAGCGCGGTCGAGGCGGTGCTGGAACGAGCTGGGGCCAGCGCCACCAAGGTCGAGTCCTTCGCCCACGGGATGACCGTCGGCACCAACGCCCTGCTGGAGGAACGGGGAGCGCGCACGGCCCTGATCGCCACTCGCGGCTTCGCCGACCTGCTCGAGATCGGCCGCCAAGACCGCCCGCACCTCTACCGCCTCTGCGCTCCGAAGCCGGCACCCCTGGTGGAGCCGGAGCTGCGCTTTGAGGCGGACGAGCGGATCGGACCGGAGGGAGTGGTCACCCCGCTTGGAGAGGACGAGCCCGAGCGCCTGGCCGCGTTGCTGCGCGAGAGCGGCGCCGAGTCGGTCGCCGTCTGCCTGCTCTTTTCCTACCTCGACCCCAGCCACGAGCGCCGCGTCGCCGAGCACCTGCGCGAGCGCCTGCCAGGGGTCCACGTCTCCGCCTCACACGAGGTGCTGCCGCGCTTCCGTGAGTACGAGCGCTGCTCGACGACGACGATCGACGCCTACCTCAGCCCTCTGCTCGGCCACTACCTGACTCGACTCGAGCAGACGACCGGGGCCGCGGGACTGCCCGCACCCCAGGTGATGCAGTCCTCCGGCGGGGTCGCCCCGGCGGCAGAGGCGGCGCGGGCTGGTGCCTGGAGTGTCCTCTCGGGCCCGGCCGGAGGAGCGGTCGGAGCCGGACTGCTCGCCCGCATCAGCGGCGACGGCAACGCCCTCGGCTTCGACATGGGCGGCACCTCCTGCGACGTCTGCGTGATCGAGGATGGCGAGGTCCGCCGCACCGATTCGCGGCGGATCGGCGGCCGCGTCATCCAGCTGCCGATGGTCGACGTCCACACCGTCGGCGCCGGCGGCGGTTCGATCGGCTGGCGCGATCCAGGCGGCGCCCTGCGCGTCGGACCGCAGTCGGCGGGCGCCGAGCCGGGACCCGCCTGTTACGGCCGCGGCGGCAGCGAGCCGACCGTGACCGACGCCAACCTCCTGCTCGGCCATCTCGCCGCCGACTCGCGCCTTGCCGGTGGAGTCGAGCTCGACGGCGATGCGGCCGCGGCAGCGGTGGCGCACCTGGCCCGCTCGCTCGGCCTCGAGCTGCTCGAGGCGGCGGCGGGCATCGTCCGCGTCGCCAACCAGGAGATGGTGCGGGCGCTGCGCGTGGTCACCGTCGAGCGCGGGATCGATCCCCGCGGCTTCGCCCTCCTCCCCTTCGGCGGCGCCGGCCCGATGCACGCGGCGGCGATCGCCGCCGAGCTGGGCATCGAGACGATCCTCTGTCCCCGCGCGAGCGGCGTCCTCTCGGCGCTTGGGCTCTGCGCCTCCGACCGCCGTCGCGACACCACCCGCACGGTGATGCTGCGCGGGGCCGAGTTGAGCGCCGAGCGCATCGCCGCCGAGGTCGCCCGGCTGATCGCCGCCACCGGAACCGAGCTCCCCGGCGCCCGGCCCGAAGTCGTCTATGAGATGCGCTACTCCGGACAGGCGTTCGAGCTGCCGGTCCCCGGCCCGGTCGATGCCGACCCGGCCGAGCTCCGCGAGCGCTTCGAGCAGGCCCATGCGGAGCGCTATGGCCACCGCGACCCCGAGGGCGAGGTCGTTCTGGTCGACATCCGCCTGGCGATGGTGGTGCCAGGCCCGGATCTGCGCCCGGCCGCCGCCTCCAGCGGCGGCCTCGAGGAGGGATCGCGACCGGTCCTGTTCGAGGGCGAGTGGATCGAGACCCCGGTCCTGCGGGGAGAGCCGGCGGCCGGCACCGCGGCCCAGGGACCGGTCGTCTTCGAGCTGCCCGAGGCAACCCTCGTCCTGCCTCCGGGCTGGAACGCCGGCGTCGACGAGGCCGGCACGATCAAGGGAGTCAGGGGATGAGCGGGATCGACCCGATTGCCCTCCAGGTCCTGATCGGCGGCCTGCGCGCCGCTTGCGATGAGATGGGAGCGACGCTGATCCGCTCCGCCTACTCGGCCAACATCAAGGAGCGCCACGACTGCTCGACCGCGCTCTTTGACGCCAAGGGCGAGCTGGTGATGCAGGCCGAGCACATCCCCGTTCATCTCGGCTCGATGCCGGATGCGGTCGCGGCCGTACTCGGCGAGGAGCAACGCCCCGGCGTCAGCTGGACCCTCAACGACCCCTACCGCGGCGGCACCCACCTGCCCGACGTGACCTTGATCTCCCCCGTGTTCTGCGCCGGCGAGTTGCTCGGCTTCGCCGCCAGCCGCGCCCACCACGCCGATATCGGCGGGCCGACGCCGGGCGGGATGCCGGCCTTCTCGCAAACCCTGGAGGAAGAGGGAGTGGTGATCCCGCCGACCCGAGCCGATGAGGAGGAGCTGGAGCGCCTCGCGCACCTGATGCGAGCGCCACGGCAACGGCTCGCCGACCTCAGGGCGCAGCAGGCGGCCAACCGGGTCGGCGAGAAGCGACTGGCCGAGCTGGCATCGCGGCATGGCCTCGACCACCTCCGCGCCGGGATGAAGGAGATCCTCGACTACGCCGAGCGCCGCACCCGCGTCGCCCTCGCGGCCCTGCCCGACGGCGTCTACAGCGCTGAGGACGTGCTCGAGGATGACGGGCCGGGCCGCGAACGCGACGCCATCATGCGAGTCGAGGCGACGATCGCGGGCGACCAGCTCCGGCTCGACTTCAGCGGCACGGATCCGCAGGTCGCCGGCAACCTCAACTGCCCGCTCTCCGTGACCAAGTCGGCCGCTTTCTTCGCGGTCCGCGTCTTGACCGACCCCGAGGCCCCACCCTCGGCCGGCGCCCACCGGCCGATCGAGGTCATCGCCCCAGAGGGCTGCCTGCTCAACGCCCGCTTCCCGGCCGCCGTCGTCGCCGGCAACGTCGAGACCTCGAGCCGAGTCGCCGATCTGGTGATCGCCGCCCTCGGCGGCGCCCGTCCGGTCCCAGCCCAGGGCCAGGGGACGATGAACAACCTGACCCTGGCCAACGGTGACTTCACTTACTACGAGACGCTCGGCGGCGGCCAGGGGGCCTGCCCGGATGCGGACGGGCCCAGCGCGATCCACGTCGCGATGTCGAACACGCTGAACACGCCGGTCGAGGCGCTGGAGACCGAGTTCCCGTTACGGGTGCGCGAGCTTGCGGTTCGTCGAGGCAGCGGCGGCGACGGCGCTCACCGGGGCGGCGACGGCACGGTGAGGGAGATCGAAGCGCTGGCGCCGATGCGGTTCACGCTGCTGAGCGAGCGCCGGCGCCATGCCCCTCGCGGAAGCGACGGCGGTGGCGACGGCAAACGGGGGCTGAATTTGCTCAATGACGAGCCTCTGGCGAGCAAGGACGAGGGCGATTTGAAGCCCGGAGACCGGCTTAGAATCGAGACTCCGGGCGGCGGCGGCCGGGGTTAAGGACATTTAATTTTGCGATTTCGCCTTGCTCGTCTAGAATGCGCGACCTCGGGCAGGCAGAACGGCCTCTCACCAGGCCTGGAGGCGCAGCCCAGCCCCCTGTATTAACGACTCACCACCTTCGCAGGTACTGATTTCACATGCCAATCGCTTTCAAGGAATGGGCAGTAACGGTTCGCGCTCTAGCCGAGGGCGAGCAATTGCTGACCCTGCGCAAGGGCGGCATCCGCGAGGAGAACAAGCACTTCGAACTCGAGCACGAGCGCTTCTTCCTCTACCCGACCTTCGATCATCAGCGCAACGACCTGGTCCGCGAATCCCACCACCCGGAGCTGTCGCGCGCTCTCGAGGAGGGCGTCTGGCCCGACGAAGAGCCGCCGCCGAAAGCACTGCTGCAGGACGGCGGCATCCCCCAGCCCGACCGTGTCCGGCTGCGTGCCTGGGCGGAAGTGACGGACCACGTCACGATCAACGACCGCCGCACCCTCGACAGCCTCTCGCCGTATTACATCTGGACCCCGGATTACGCCGAGAAGCGCCTCGCCTGGAAGCGTCGCCACCCCCTTCACATCCTGCTGCTGCGGGTCCACCGCATCCCGCGCCCGGTCACGGTGCGCGTCCGCGACGAGTACCACGGCTGCCGCTCTTGGGTCGAGATCGACCGCGATCTGCCCTTCGAGGGCACGCCGGTGATGGCCGACGAAGAGTTCGACCGTGCCCGCCAGGAGATCCGCGAAGTCTGCGGAGACCCTGAGCCTGCGCTCGTCTGAGCGGCGCATACCGGCGTCCTCGGTCGCTCGTGTGCCAAGCACACTTCGCTCTCTGCGTCCTTGGTCTGCTTGCTCAGTCGACCGCAGTCACTAGCCTGGAAGCATGAGTTGGATTGAGACTGAGTCGCTGTCGTTTACGGCTCGTCACGACACCGAAGATTCGGCGTTTGCGGAGCGGACGTTGGACCGGATGGAGGACCTGCGGCTGCGCCTGGAAGACCGCTTCGAGAAGGTCCCCGGCGAGGTCACGGTGGTGATCCACACCAACCCGGCCTGGCTGACGCTGGCTCATCCCTTCCTGCCGGCGGCCCGCTGGTCCGCGGCCCCGGCCGGCCGCCGCTACCTCGCCGGCTGGGCGATGGCGACGGAGCTGCACGTGCTCAACGACCCGCACATGGAACGGCGCGCCGCCGGCGACGACTCGAAAGAGGCCCTGCGCGGCACCGCCGAGCGGCTCTACGCGCAACTGGTGATCGCCGCCAACAACGACGCCCTGCCGCCGTCCTGGACCCCGCGCCGCTTCGCCCGCTACCTGCGCTGGGCCTGGCTAGTCGAGGGCGGGGCCCAGTACTTCGCCCGCCAGGTCGGCCTCTACCGAGCCGCCGTGATCCGGCGCCTGCGCGAGAGCGCCCGGCCGTCCTTCCCACCCTCGCGTCGAGACGCGGTGATCCTCGGCGGCACGATCTTCGACCTGCTCGAGAACGAACGCGGCCCGGAGGCCTGCGAGCGGCTGGTCCACGAACTGAAGCCCGGCGGACCGGTGCCGACGATCGAAGACGCCTTCGACGCTCGCTTCCGCGACATCGAGGATGCCTGGCGCGACCACCTGCGCAGCATGGCCCGTCCCAGCAGCGTCAGCTGAGCTGGTAGAGAACCCAGACCAGGATCACGGCGCCGAGGAAGGCGACCGCGACCCAGAGAGCGAGGCGACTGGCGGAGGTTTCGCCGCCACCTCCACGCAGCCGCGCCTCCTCTTCGAGCTCGGTCCGCTCCGGGTCCCCGCCCTCCTCGACCATCGTCTCGGCGAGCACGGTGCGGGCTTCCTGGGCGTGGTCGGAGTTGACGAAGACGTCGTGAGGGCCCGACGCGAGGAAGTCCGGGTTGTCGAACCCACGGCTGCGTTTGAGGACGCTGGGAATGCCCGCGCCCGTCAGCAATCCCTGCAGCAGCTCGGCTTCCGCCTGGGTGCGGCCGAAGCCGACCTTGACCAGCGGCCCACCACCGCCGCCGCCCCCACCGCCGCCGCCCTCGTCCCCGTGGGAGCCGCCCCCACCGCCGTGGGCGCCGCGCCGGTGAGCGCCGGATTTATGAGACGTCGAGCTCGACATCAGCAATCTTCAGGTCTTTGAGCAGGTAGCCCTTCACCTCGGGCGCTTCCGGGTCGGCGAGGGAGACGATCAGGTAGATCTGTTCCGGCCAGGCGACCGCCTGGTTGACGTCGGTCTGCGACGGATAGGCAGCGCTCTTGGTGTGCGAGTGGTAGATCGCCAGCAGCTCCCCACCGTCGTCTTCGATCGACTTGAGCGCGTTGTACTGGCCCTGCGGGTCCATCTCGTAGCGCAGCGGGCTGGCAGCGGAATTGGTCACCCTGACCACCTCAGTCGCCTCGCCATCGCTGCCACCGACCATCCCGCAGCACTCGTTCGGCAGGTCCTCGCGCGCGTGCGCGACCATCTCGTCGATCAGGTTTTTGGAGATGCGCATCGCTGTTGGCGGAGGCTTTTCGCCTACCACCAGACGGTGGAGTCGAGGTTCTCGATCTCCTCGAGCGGCTTCGTGTAGACGCCGGAGGAGAGGTACTTCCAGCCGTCGTCGGGGATCAGGAAGACGACGTTGCCGGCGTCGAGCTCGCCGGCGATGCGGGAGGCGATGGCGGCGATGGCGCCGGAGGAGACGCCGGCGAAGACGCCCTCCTCGTCGAGCAGTTTCTTGGTCCAGACGATCGCGTCGCGGTTGGAGACCATGATCTTACGGTCGAGGATCGAGAGGTCGATGATCGGCGGGATGAAGCCGTCGTCGAGGCTTCGCAGCCCCTGCACCAGCTCTCCCTGCATTGGCTCGGCCGCGACGATCAGCGTCTCCGGGTTGGCCTCCTTGAGGCGACGGCCGTTGCCCATCAGGGTGCCGCCGGTGCCGAGCCCGCCGACGAAGGCGTTCACCTCGTCGAGCTCGTCGAGGATCTCCACCGCGGTGCCGTTGTAGTGAGCCAGCGGGTTGGCCTCGTTGCCGTACTGGTAGGGCATGTAGAAGCTGGGGTCCTCGGCCATCTCCAGCGCCACCTCGACGGCGCCGTTGGAGCCCTTCGCGCCCTCCGAGTAGACGATCTCCGCCCCGTACATCGAGAGCAGCTGAGTGCGCTCCTCGGTGACGTTGTCGGGCATCACCACCTTCAGCGGGTAACCCTTGCGGCGGCAGATCATCGCCAGGGCGATGCCGGTGTTGCCGGAGGTCGGCTCGAGGATCGTCTGCCCCGGTTCGATCGCTCCCTCGGCCTCGGCCGCCTCGATCATCGACTTGGCGACGCGGTCCTTGACCGAGCCGGTCGGGTTGTGGCCCTCGAGCTTGGCGTAGATGCGGACGTCGGGCTTAGGTGAGAAACGGGGCAGCTCGACCAGCGGCGTATTGCCGATCGACTCGACGATATTGCCGAAGCGTCCCCCGCAGGGTCTGTTGAGTAGCTCGTCGCGAAGCATCGCCGTTCCCGTTACTTCAAAAAGTATAGCCAGGCATGGGAAAGACGCTCAACATGCCTTGCGTGGCGCCGGAGGGGCGAGTAGTTTCGCTTGCGCCCGGGTAAGTGGCCTTCGGGGAAAGGCCCTGGAATGGAGGAAGATCCGATGAATAGGAACCATCTTTCGATTCTGCTCGCAGCGCTAGCCGTCTTTGCCGTCGCCGTGTTCGCGGCCGGCTGTGGCGGTGACAGCGACGACAGCGGCGGAGGTGGCAACGGCGGCGGCGCAACGCTCAGCGTCGGCTCCGATGTCCCTTATCCCCCCTTCGAGGAATTCGGCAACACCAAAACCGAATTCAAAGGCTATGACATCGAACTGGTGGAAGAAATCGCCAAACGGATCGGCCGTACGGCGGAGTTCCAGGACACCTCCTTCGACACGATCTTCCGCGACCTCGCGCAGGGCCGGTTCGAAGTGGTCGCCTCAGCGACCACGATCACCCCCGAACGCGAGGAAACGGTCGACTTCACCAACCCCTACTACTTCTCCGAACAGGCGATCCTGGTCAAAGAAGGCAGCGACATCGACTCGGTCGAGAAACTCAACGGCACGACCATCGGGGTCCAGCAGGGCACGACCGGCGAGGAATTCGTCGAAGAAAAAGTTGAAGAGGACGAACTCCGGCCTTATCCGCAGGGCCCGGACGCGGTCAACGCACTCAAATCCGGCGTCCTCGATGCCGTCGTGATCGACATTCCGGTGGCCGAAAACGCGGTGGCAGCCGGTGGGATCGAAATCTCAGCGGCGATCCCGACCGAAGAAGATTATGGCTTCGCCGTCGCCCAGGGCGAAGACGAACTGCTCAAAGAAATGAACGAAGCCCTGGAAGAAATGAAGGAAGACGAAACCTTCACCACGATCTACGAAAAATGGTTCAAACGAGCGCCAACCGAGGCACTGCTCACCGCCACGCACGAAGCGAGCTGAGCAGAGCGGACCAGGACTGAGAGGGGCGCCGAGTGGCGCCCCTTTTCGTTCCCACGACGTACTCTGGATCGGGATAACCAGGAGAAGAGATGCAGGAACTCATCAACCAGTACTTCGACGTCGGCTTCATGGTCGACCACTTCGACCAGGTACTGGAAGGCTTTTGGCTGACGGTTCAGCTCTCGATCGTCGCCGGCATCCTCTCGCTGATTTGGGGATTGATCCTGGCGCAGTTGCGCCAGTTGCCGGGCAAGGGTTTCCTGCCGATCCGCTTCGCGACGATCGCCTACATCGACGTCTTCCGCGGCATCCCACTGCTGATCATGATCCTGCTGATCTCCGGCAGCATCCCCTCGCTCGAGTTCCTGCCAGAGTGGCTGCGGATCCCCCAGTGGTTCGGCAAACCCGACAACTTCTGGTTCGGGGTGTTCGCGATCACGATCACCTACGGCGCCTACATGGCCGAGGTCTACCGGTCGGGGATCGAAGCCGTGCCCGGTGGCCAGATGGAGGCGGCTCGTTCGCTCGGCATGAACCACCGGCAGGCAATGCGCAACGTGATCCTCCCGCAGGCGGTTCGCAAAGTGTTCGCGCCGCTGCTCAACGACTTCATCGCCCTGATGAAGGACACGACCCTGGTCAGCGCGATCGCGCTCAGCGAGGTCGCTTTGGCAGGGCGCGACCTGCAGTCGCAGTTCTTGAATAGCTCTGGCTTGGTTCTCGGGGCGATCATGTTCCTCGTCGTCACCCTGCCTCTGGCCCGGTTCGTCGACAAACTGATCGCTCGTGAGCAGGGCCGCTTCACGCGCGGCGCGCCAAGAGTCGAGGCACTCTGATGGAGATAGGGAGCATGGCCCCCGCCAGCAGCGCAATCCTGCAGCTGCGGAACATCCACAAGCGCTTCGGCCAGCTCGAGGTGCTGCGTGGAGTCGACCTCGAGGTCAAGCAGGGCGAAGTCGTTTGCGTCCTCGGACCGAGCGGCTCGGGCAAGAGCACGCTGCTGCGCTGCGTCAACCTGCTCGAGCCCCCGGAGCAGGGAGAGATCTTCCTCGAAGGGAAAGACATCTGCCGGGGGCCCGAGTCGGGAACGGGAGAACAGAGCTGGGAGCTCAACTTCGTCCGCCAGCGGGTCGGGATCGTCTTCCAGCAGTTCAACCTCTTCCCGCACAAGACGGCGATGGAGAACGTGACGATGGCGCCGGAAAAGGTGCTCGGCAAACCGGCCGCAGAGGCACAGGCGAAAGCGGCTCAACTGCTGGAACGGGTCGGGCTCGCCGACAAGCTGAACGAGTACCCCGAGCGCCTCTCAGGCGGTCAACAGCAACGGGTGGCAATCGCGCGGGCGCTGGCAATGGGCCCGCACGTAATGCTCTTCGACGAGGTGACCAGCGCCCTCGATCCGGAGCTGGTCAAAGAGGTGCTCGACGTGATGCGCGAGCTCGCCGATGAAGGGATGACGATGCTCGTCGTCACCCACGAGCTCGGCTTCGCGCGCGAGGTCGGCGACAAGGTCGTCTTCATGGACGAAGGCGTAATCGTCGAGCAGGGCAATCCGGCCGACGTCCTGGACAGCCCGCGTCAGGAGCGGACGAAGAAATTCCTCGGCCTGGTGCTGGAGCGCTAGGAAGCGCCGCCGGCCATGGCGGGGAGGATGACGACGGTGTCGCTGTCTTTCACCGCAGTGTCGAGCCCGTCGAGCACCCGCACGTCCTCGTCGTTGAGGTAGACGTTGACGTAGCGGTTGAGATCGCCGTCCTCGCCGAAGAGCTGGGTCTGGGTATCGGGGTGCGCGGCGGTAAGTCCGCGCAGCACCTCGCCGACGGTCTCCCCTCCTACCTCAACTTCGGGTTGGCCGCCGGTTTTCGGCCGCAGCACGGGTGGAATCCTCACGGTCGCCATCAGGCGGGAAACCTATCGGTTAGCCGGCGCAGAAGAGCTCGTAGTCGGGGAACTGGCCCATCTCCGACTCGGGGATCTCGGCCGCGTTCTCGCCGCAGATCGGGCACTCAGGGTCGCGCCGGACCTTCAGCTCGGTGAATCTGGTGCCGAGCGCCTCGTAGAGGAGCAGGCGTCCGACCAGCGGCTCGCCGACGCCGAGCACCAGCTTGATCACCTCGTTGGCCTGCAGCGTCCCCATCGTTCCGGCCATCACGCCGAGCACCCCGTTGGCGGAGCAGCTCGGTGCCAGCTCAGCCGGCGGCGGAGTCGGGTAGAGACAGCGGTAGCAGGGACCCTCGAAGGGGACGAAGGTCGAGATCTGTCCGTCGAAACTGAGGATCGACGCGGAGACGACCGGCTTGCGCAGCCGCACAGAGGCGTCGTTGAGCAGGTACCGAGTGGGGAAGTTGTCGGCACCGTCGACGACGATGTCGTAGTCGCCGATGATCTCGAGGATGTTCTCGGCGTCGAGGCGAATCCGGTGCTCGACCACGTTGACGTCGGGGTTCAGCGCTTCGATGAAGAGGCGGGCCGATTCCGTCTTCGGCATCCCGATCCGTTCGGTGTTGTGGATCACCTGGCGCTGCAGGTTGGAAGCGTCGACGACGTCGTCATCGACCAAGCCGAGCGTGCCGATCCCGGCAGCGGCGAGGTAGAGCGCGGTGGGAGCGCCGAGTCCGCCGGCGCCGAGCAGCAGCACCTTCGCGTTCAGCAGCTTCAGCTGGCCGTCGACCCCGACCTCAGGCAGCAAGGTGTGGCGCGAGTAGCGGTCGCGCTGCTCGGCGGTCATGCCGCTGGTGGCGACGACCGGCAGCCCCTGCTCCTGCCAGGCGAGAATCCCACCGGCCATCGAGGCGACGTTGTCGTAGCCGAGCGCCTGCAGCTGTGCGGCAGCAATCGCCGAGCGATTGCCGGAGCGGCAGTAGAGGATCGTCCGCGCCGATTTGTCCGACGCAGCCGTGCCGATCTCGTCGGCGAGCAGTCCGGGCGGCACCAGCTTGCCGTTCTCGAGATGGGCCTCCTGGTACTCGTGCGGCTCACGCGTATCGACCAGGACGACGTCGCCGCCCTCGATCTCCGCTGCCGCCTCGAAAGGCTCGATCTCCTCGATCGTCTGGGTCCCTGCACCGGTTGCCATGAGCAAATCTCCTAAATCCGGATCAGCATTACTTCAAAAAGTATAGCGCCTATGCGGGGGCCTCCGCCTCTCTTTGCCTCAACTTGGGTACGTTTAGAGTTCTTGCTTAGTACTCAAGAGAAAGGGATTTGTGAAAACCCGCCTGCTCACTGCATCGATCGCCGCTGCCCTCGCACTCGCCTTTGCTGCAGCCCCGGCCTCCGCGGCTGACAAGGACTGCTCCGACTTCAGCTCCTGGAACAAGGCGCAGCGCTTCTACAAGAACCACGGTGGCCCGCGGCGCGATCCGCACCGGCTCGACGCGGACCATGACGGCGTCGCCTGCGAGTCCCTGTTGTACAAGTAGCGACGCCGAGTCTGCTCCTACCCGGGCTATACACGGGTAAGAGCAGACTCGTGCCGTTGCGGTTTCGTCGCAGCGACTAGGCGAAGCTGGGGCGCATCTGCCGCAGCCTTTTGACCCGCTCCTCGATCGGGGGGTGGGTCGAGAAGAGGCCAGCGATGCCCTTGCCCGAGAAGGGCTTGACGATGTAGAGCGGCTCGGCCGCCTGGTTGACTTTCATCGGCATCGCCTGCGCACCCTGCTCGAGCCGCAGCAGCGCGCTCGCCAGGGACTCCGGGTTGCCGCAGATTTCCGCTCCGCCCGCGTCGGCCGCGTACTCGCGCTGGCGCGAGATCGAGAGCTGGATGATCGTCGCCGCAATCGGGGCCAGCAGGACCAGCGCCAGCGAGGCGACCAGGCTCAGCGGCGAGTTGTCGTCGTTGCCGAACCACATGAACATGTAGGCGAGGTAGGTGATCGCGGCGCCGATCGCCGAAGCGACGGACTGGATCAGGATGTCGCGATTCCTGATGTGCGTGAGCTCGTGCGCGAGCACGCCACGCAGCTCGTCCTCGGAGAGCAGTTTGGTGATGCCGCGGGTGACCGCGACGGCGGAGTGCTTGGGGTTGCGCCCGGTCGCGAAAGCGTTGGGCTGATCCTGCGGGATCATGTAGAGGCGGGGCATTGGCAGCTCCGCGCGGGTCGTCAGTTCGCGCACGATCTGGTAGAGCCGCGGCGCTTCGGACTCCTCGATCGGCTGGGCGCCGCTCATTTTCAGCGCCAATTTGTCGCTGAAGAAGTAGGAGCCAAGGTTGATCAGCAGGGCGATCGCCAGGAAGAGGCCGGCGGTGCTGGGGCCGCCGATCAGGGCGCCGATGACGACCAGCAGCCCAGAGAGGGACGCCAAGAGGATCGTCGTGCGCAGGGTGGCGCCGAAGGTGGACTGTTTGGTGGTCTTCATCGAGTCGTGCTCCTAAGTTCGTTTTGCCTGGCAAGTATTGCCGCGACGGGCGGCGTTGAACATAGGGGGCAGCCCCTATTCGTGCCGGTGCACCACCCAGGGGCTTCTAGGCTTGACCGATGACCCTGGCGCTGATCCTCGTGCTCGCGATAGCGGTGGTGGCGCTCGCGACCAGCTTGCTGCGCCTCCGACGCCGGTTCGGGCCGCTGGAGGGTCTGATCGAGGAGATGGAGAAGGTCGATCTGAGCCGACCCGGCCCGCTTTTGCCCGCCTCGATCGACGGCTTCGGCGAGACCGAGGAGGTGGAGCGGATCGAGCTCGCGTTCCTGCGAATGATGCGCCGCCTCGAAGCCGAGCGGCGACGGGCGGGCTCCGCGGCGCTGCAGGCCCAGGAGCAGGAGCGGACCCGCGTCGCCCGTGACCTCCACGACGAGGTCAACCAGTCTCTGACGGGATTACTGCTGCGTTTGGAGGCAGCCCGAGATGCCGCGCCGCCGGAGCTGGAGGGAGAACTGGAGGAGACCAAGGCGCTCGCCAACCAAGCGATGCGAGAGCTGCTCTCCCTGGCTCGCCAACTGCGCCCCACCGCCCTCGACGACCTCGGCCTCGCCGCCGCGATCGCGGGCCAAGTCGAGCAGCTGGCGCGGGGTGAGATCGAGGCGGAGCTCAGCGTTGACGGCAACCTCTCCGACCTCGGGGACGACGCTCAGCTCGTCGTCTACCGGGTCGCCCAGGAGGCGCTTTCCAACGCAGCCCGCCACAGCGGCGCAGGTCGCGTCGGGGTAGAGCTGCGGCGACTCGACGACGATGGCGTCGAGCTGGTGGTGGCGGACGACGGCCGCGGCTTTGCCTTCGACGAGTCCGAGGGCGGGCTGGGGATCGCCGGCATGCGGGAGCGGGCGCTGTTGATCGGCGGCGAGCTGACGATCGAGTCGCGCCCCGGGCGCGGCACCACCGTGCGGCTGACAGTGCCGGGAGAATCGGGCTCATGAGGGTGCTGATCGCCGATGACCACGGAATCGTCCGCTCTGGGATCCGGCTGCTGCTGGAGCGACAGCCGGATATCGAGGTGGTGGCCGAGGCCGGGGACGGCGCCGAGGCGCGGGACCTGGCGGTGCGCGAGCGGCCCGACCTGGCGATCCTCGACGTCAAAATGCCGAAACTGACCGGCCTGCAGGCGACCCGTGAGATTAAGCGCCAGGCGCCCGACGTCTCGGTCCTGATCCTCTCCATGCACGACGACGAGCGCTATCTGTTCGAGGCGCTGAAAGCGGGCGCCTCTGGCTACGTGCTGAAGGCACAGGCCGATACCGACCTGCTCGCCGCGATTCGCGCGGTCGAGCGCGGCGAGCCGTTCCTCACCCCGGAGGCGCAGCGGACGCTGATCAAGGACGTGCTCGAGCGCGGCTCTAGTGGCGAGGAGGAGCTGACGCCACGCGAGGATGAGATCGTCAAGCTCGTCGCCGAGGCCAACACGACCAAACAGATCGCCGAGGTGCTCCACCTCTCCGAGAAGACGGTCGAGAACCACCGGGCAAATGCGATGCGTAAGCTCGGTATGCGCGACCGGGTCGAGCTGGTCCGATACGCGATCCGGCGCGGCTTGATCGAGCCATGACGTCCACCGCGGAATTCCAGGAGAAACGCTGGCTGGCGCTGGTCCTGCTCTGCTCGGCCCAGTTCGTCGTCGTCCTCGACGCTTCGATCGTCAATGTGGCGCTGCCGACGATCGGCGATGCGCTCGACTTCTCCCAGGAGAACCTGCCCTGGGTCGTCAACGCCTACATCCTCACCTTCGGCGGTTTCCTCCTGCTCGGCGGCCGCACCGCCGACCTGCTGGGACGGCGGCGGGTCTTCATGGCCGGCCTCTTGCTCGTCGCCGTCGCCTCGCTCGCGGCCGGCTTCGCCACCAGCGAGGGACAGCTGATCGCCGCCCGGGCGGCCCAGGGGCTGGGCGCCGCGATCATCTCCCCCGCCGCCCTCTCGATCGTCACCACGATCTTCAGAGACGGCGCCGAGCGCAACAAGGCGCTCGGGGTCTGGGGGGCGGTCGCTGGCTCCGGCGGAGCCGCCGGCGTCCTGCTCGGCGGCATCCTCACCGACGGTCTCGGCTGGGAGTGGGTGCTGTGGGTCAACGTCCCGGTCAGCCTCGCCGCCCTGGCGCTGACGCCGCGGCTGATCGCCGAGAGCCGGGCCGAGACCGAGACCCGCGCCTTCGACGTCGCCGGCGCGGTCACGGTGACCGCGGCGCTCTCGATCCTCG
>DASSFS010000101.1:0-9194 GCA_035694165.1 Solirubrobacterales bacterium
GGCCCTTAGGTCAGACACGTCATGGCCTAAGGTGAGCGGCATGGCTTTGAAGGACGGTGAGCGGCTGCGACTTGGAGGGATGGCGCTTCGCAACGGGCTGCTGATTCATGGGCCGACGCACTGGTCCGCGGCCGTTCGCGACCGCGACGGGCAGATCCAGGTTGCCTCCGAGCGCAAGCCCGAGCTCGCTCCCAAGCTGGTCGCGAAGGCCCCCGGGCTGCGCGGACCGCTGAAACTGGCCGAGGCGCTGGTGGTGCTGCCGCTGGCCCGCTGGCGGTTGCGGGCGGCGCGGCTCCCGTTCGAGGATTGGCGGGTCGTGGCCGCTGCCGGCGCGACCCTGGGGCTGACCGGACTGCTGCGCCGCCGGGCTCGGGCCTCGGCTCTGCGCGAGGGCCTGGTCCAGGCAATCGGCGCCGTCCCGGCCGTGGTCGCGCTGATGGACCGTGACCTCGCCGCTTACCACGGGGTCGAGCACAAGGCAATCGCCGCCTACGAGCAGGGGATCGAGGACGTCGCCTCGGTGCCGAAGGAGCACGACCGCTGCGGCTCCAACCTGATGCTGCCGATGATGGTCCTCTCGGCCGGCGGCACGGTGCTGCTGGAGCGCCTGGTCGAGAAGCCCAGCGCCGCCGCCCGCGCTGTCGTCGGCCTCGGGGGCGCCTCGCTTGCCGTTGAGATGTTCGCCTGGAGCGACCGCCATCACGGCGATCCTCTGGCCGAGGCCTTCCACACGCCTGGCCGGGAAATCCAGCGCCACCTGGCGACCAAGGAGCCGACGCCGGAGCAGCTCGAGGTCGGCCTGGCGGCGATGGCAGAGATCCTCCGGGTCGAGCACGGCAACGGCGGCGACGAGCTGCCGCCCGCCGCATAGACTGGCCGCCGTGTTCGGAAGGATCGACCACATTGGCGTCGCCGTCGAGGACCTCGACGCGGCCATCGCGCTCTATGAACAGAGCTTCGAGATGGTGCTCGCGCACCGCGAGACGGTCGAGTCCCAGGGCGTCGAGGCGGTGCTGCTGGACGTCGGCGACGGTCACGTCGAGCTGCTGGCGCCGCTCGGCCCCGACACCGCCGTCGGCAAATACCTCACCCGCAAGGGCCCTGGCCTGCATCACGTCGCCTACGCGGTCGACGACATCGACGGCGCCCTCAGCCGGATCGCCGCCGCCGGGATCGAGCTGATCGATGCCGAGCCGCGGGTCGGTATCCGCGACAGCCGCGTCGCCTTCCTTCACCCCCGCTCCACCGGCGGGGTCTTGACCGAGATCGTCGAACCCGCAGGAGGGCACTGATGGCCGAAGCACAGCGAGTAGAGATTGGCTTCGAGGGTGGGCAGGTCATTTCCGCCCGGCTCGCGGCGGACGACCTCAAGGACCTGCGCAAGCAGCTCGAGAAGGGTGGCTGGCACGACCTCCACACGGAGGACGGCGTCATCTCCCTCTACCTCGGCAAGGTCGCCTTCATGCGCATCGACTCCGGCGAGCACCGCGTCGGCTTCGGTCTCGGCAGCGTCGACTGATGCGCCCCCGCCTCCTGTTCGGCGCCGCGGCAGGAGCGACTCTGGCAGCGGCGCTGTGGTGGCGCAAGAACCCCTCGGCCTGTCCCTACGGGCAGCGCTTCTGGGTCGAAGCCCCGCACCCGGTCATCACCCGGGACCGCCTGCGCGAGGTGCTGCGGCCCGAGCCGGGCGAGCGTCTGCTCGAGCTCGGCGTTGGCACCGGCTACTACAGCCTCGACCTGGCCGGGTGGGTCCCGGATGGCAAGCTCGAGCTCTTCGATCTGCAGCAGAAGTTCCTCGATCACGTGATGCGGGCGGGCGGCGAGCGCGGCCTGACGAACTTGGTCCCGACTCAGGGCGACGCGACCGCCCTCCCTTATGAGGACGCCTCGATGGACGCGGTGATCCTCACCGCCGTGCTGGGAGAGATCCCCGACACCGCCGCCGCCCTGAGAGAGATCCGTCGCGTGCTCAAGCCCGGCGGCCGCCTCGTCGTCGGCGAGCTCTTCGGCGACCCTCACTTCACGACTCTGGCCAGCCTCAAGAGCCAGGGCGCCGACGCCGGGCTCAGCTACGCCGAGCACTCCGGCAACTGGTTCGCCTACTTCGCACGGCTGACCCCGGCTCAGTAGCGCGGCGGCTCGCGGACCTCGCGGCGTTCTTCGACCGCGGGGGGTTCGTCGCGGCGGGCACGACGGGACCAGATCGTCTCCTGGAGGAAGCCGAGGATGAGGCCGGCGGCGCCGGCGATCATCAGGATCAGCCCGACGGTGTCGATGCTGACGCCCTGGACATGGAAGTTGGTCGCGAACTTGAGGATCGCGCCAACCGCGATCAGGAAAATCGATCCGCCAATGGTCATGGTGCTCCGCTACCCGGGATGCGCCCTGTCTATGCGCCGCCCGTGAGCCGGGCGCCACTCAGCGGCCGATCGCGGCTTTCTTGACGATCGCCTTGACCCGGTCGCGATCGCGCTGCGAGAGGTTTCCGGGGCGGCCCTTCGACCTAACCACGAGGCCGCGCAGCTCGTCGCGCTCGGACTCCGTCAGGTTGTCGTTGAGGTGGGCGCGACCTTTTGCCGTCAGCCAGACGGCGGCCGCCCAGACCTTCATCCAGGGGACGCGTTTGGCGATTGAGAAAGCAGTCGGCATCAGTCCTCCTCACTCGCTTCGTACAGGGACTCCCAGAGGCGCCGCTCCGAGCGCGCGACGGCCGCCGCGCTGGAGCCGACGTCACCCCAGAGCGTCGCGGTCGGCTTGTCGCTCTCGCTCGCGGCTTTGAACGCCTCCGCCAGCTCGGTCCAGCGCGCCGCTGCCGCGGCGGCCAGCGGCGCCTCCTCCCATCCGGCCTCCTCGAGGAAGCGTGAGTACATCAGCCGGAAGGCGCCGCCACCGGTGCCGCGGCGCTCGATTACCTGGTAGGCGAAGCGGGCGCACCACTGCCAGTCCTCGGCGACCTCTGGCCAGGACCCGGCCTCGGCGGCGAGGCGGTCGACGGCCGGCAAGCCGGCGAACTCGCCAAAGGTCGGCTCGACCATCTCCTTCGCCGTCTGCTCGATCGCTCCCGGGATCGCGGCCAGGAGCTGCTCGCGGTCGACCACGGCGGCGACCGTGAACATGTGCCCCTGCAGCTGGTAAGCCGGGTGGTCGCTGTGGCGCGCCTTGTCGAGGTTCTCGAGCCGGGTCTGCTGCAGCTGCTCGAAGCTGGTGTCGGAGAGATGAGCGACCTCGTCGTCGTAGCCCGCCAGGACCACCGCGTGGCCGGGGAAGTGCGCCGAGTTGCCGTAGTAGTCGAGGTAGTAGATGTCGGTCAGCAGCAGGGCCGGGCTGCCGGCGTCGACCTCGGCCCGAGCCGCTTCCCAGGCGCCGTCGTCGCCGGGGGCGAAGGTGCGCATTTCCAGCGCCGCGCCGGTGAGGTCGCGGAAAGTCTCCTCCAGCCGCGCCGTGCGGCCGTTGAACCAGCGGGTCGGCGAGCCGTCCTCCAGGGTCAGGTAGTAGAAGCTGGCGCCGGCCCCGAGCCCGAAGGCCATCTCCTCGCTGAGCTCAATCCCGTGGAAGGCGAGCAGGTTGCGCAGCGCGGTCGATCCGCAGTGGTTGCCGGGCGTGTGGACGTAGCCGGGGACGGATGGCATGACCGGATACTGACTGAGCGCCGTATTCTGCGGCGCCGATGCAAGAGTTCGACCTGAAGCTGCTGCGCCTGATGCGGACCCGCGGGCACTCGCCTGGGCTGGAGTCGGCGGCGAAGGCGCTGGGCAAGGCCGGCAACAACGGCCTGGTCTGGGTCGTGCTCGGCCTCGCGCTTGCCCTGCTCGACCCCGACCGGCGCGAATCCTGGCTGATCTGCGCCGCGCTGGGGCCGATCGCGATCGGCCTCAATTACGGGATCAAGCTGCTGGTGCGGCGGCCGCGGCCGGTGCTGGAGGGATTGCCGCCGCTGGGCGGCGCCCCCAGCTCGCTCAGCTTCCCCTCCGCCCACGCGCTCTCCTCCTTCGCCGTCGCGACGGCGATGGTCCGGGTCGATCCGGCAACGGCGGGCGCCCTCGTCGTCGCCCTGGCGATCTCGCTCTGCCGCCCCTACCTGGGGATGCACTACCCGTCCGATGTCCTGGTCGGCGCCCTGCTTGGCGTCGTCCTCGGCCTGATTGTGCCGCTCTCCTTATGAAGGTCGGGATCGTCGGGCTGCCGAACGCCGGCAAGTCCACCCTCTTCAACGCTTTGACCAAGGGCGGCGCCCAGACCGGCGACTACCCGTTCACGACGATCGAGCCCAACGTCGCGATCGCCGAGGTCCCCGACGAACGCCTCGAGAAGGTGGCGGCGACGGTGCGCAGCTCCAAGCTGGAACCGGCGACGATCGCCTTCCACGACATCGCCGGCCTGGTCAAAGGCGCCTCCGAGGGGGAGGGACTCGGCAACCAGTTCCTCGCCTCGATCCGCGAGACCGACGCGATCTGCCACGTCGTCCGTTGCCACGCCGACTCCGGCGTGCCGCACCCCGACGGCCGCGTCGACCCGCTCGCCGACATCGAGACGATCGAGACCGAGCTTGTGCTGGCCGACTACGACCAGGTCGAGCGGCGGCTGGGCCGGGTCGGCAAGCAGGCGAAGTCCGGCGACACCGAAGCGATCGCCGAGCACGGCTGGCTGCAGGCCGTGCACGAGGCGCTCGCCGCGGGCCGTCCCGCCCGCTCGGTGCCGGTTCCCGATGCCGCTCCCAACGCGGCGGTCAACCTGGGCGCTTTGACCACCAAGCCAATCCTCTATGTCGCCAACGTCGACGAGGGCGACGCCGAGGCGCCGGAAGCGGTCGTCTCCCACGCCAATGCCGCCGCCGCCGGCGTGGTCGCGGTCAGCGCCCGGATCGAGGGCGAGCTGGCCGAGCTCGACGCGGAGGAAGCGGCTGAGATGCGCGAGTCCTACGGGGTCAAGGGCTCCGGCCTGGCGCGGCTGGTCCGTGCGGCCTACGAGTTGCTCGACCTGATCACCTTCTTCACCGCCGGCGAGGGCAAGGAGGCCGTCGCCCGGCCGCTGGGTCGGGGTGCCACCGCGCTGGAGGCCGCCGGCACGATCCACACCGAGATCATGGAAGCGTTCATCAAAGCCGAGGTGGTCAGCTGGGAGCAGCTGGTCGAGTGCGGCGGCTACTCGCAGGCCCGCGACAAGGGTCAGCTGCGGATCGAGGGCCGCGACTACGTCGTCCAGGATGGCGACGTCATAACCATCAAGGTCTGACGCAAGCGGCCGGGCCGACTCTGACGGCGACGTTAGAGTGCTCTTGCGTCTCTAACGAATTGTGCCTTTTCCGTTAGAGTCCATCTCTCTATGGATCTTGAGAGGTATCCGTCAACTGCCTTTGGTGAGGCTCGTCGAACCCGCGGCCGCCATGGCTACGTGGCCTACTTCCCTTCACCGATACCGCGCACGCTGGAGCTCCCGGCTTCGGCGGCGCGGTTGCTCGGAGACGCTGAGGGGGCATTGGGACAGCTCGCCGGACTCGGTCGCTTGCTGCCGAATCCAGATCTTCTGATCCGTCCCTATCTCCTCCGGGAGGCACTTTCATCGACCCGGATCGAGGGAACGCAGGCCACCATGGGCGAGGTCCTCGAATCGGATGCAGTTGGGGCGACGCCCAATGCCGATGTCGAGGAAGTCGTCAACTATGCGGCGGCGATGCGTAGCGGGTTGGAGCGACTCCACGAGTTGCCGCTCAGTATCCGTTTGCTATGTGAGATGCACCATCGCCTGATGGACGGTGTTCGTGGCCGCGAACTCGCCCCCGGCGAGCTGCGCTCGAGCCAGAACTGGATCGGAGCGCCCGGCTCGACGATCGAGTCGGCGCAGTTCGTGCCGCCGCCTACCAGCGAGTTGCCGGTGCTGCTCACCGACTGGGAGCGTTTTGCCCACGAGGAGCCGGAAATGCCAGTGCTAGTGCAGAACGCACTCCTTCATTCCCAGTTCGAGACGATCCATCCGTTCCTCGATGGCAATGGGCGACTCGGGCGGCTCCTACTTGTCTTCTTTCTGATCGCGCAGGATAGGCTCACTGCCCCGCTGCTCTATCTGAGCGCTTATCTGGAGCGCAAGCGACAGGACTACTACGAGGCGCTTCAGACCATGCGCGAATCAGGCAATGCCATTCCCTGGGTCGAGTTGTTCTTAACCGCGGTTCACACCCAGGCCGAGGACGCGGTCGAGCGTGCGGAGCGAATCATCGAGTTGCGGGAGCAGTACCGACAGGCCGCGGTGACCATAGGAACTCCAAGCGCTCTCGCTCTCATTGACTTGATCTGCGAGAACCCGGTTGTCACCACGAGGTCGATCGAGGGTCGCCTCGGGGTAAGCCGACCCACGGCACTTCGGCTTCTCCGACGGATGGAGGAACAGCATGTGCTCAGCGAAGTCGATGAGGGAATACGCGGCCAGAGGCGTTACGTCGCACTCGAGATGATGGATGCAATCGGGGGAGATGCAATGAAGCACGGGAGCTAGAGTCGGTGTATGGACGAAGGGGCGCGGTTCCCGCGGGTCGCCGCCAAGGCGGGCCACTACGAGAGCTTTTACATCAAGGCCTGCGAGCCGGGTGGGGGTCGCGGGATCTGGATCCGGCACACGGTCCACAAGCGGCCGGGGGCCGAGCCCAACGCCTCGATCTGGTTCGTCTTCTTCGACCGTGCGGCCGCCGGGCCGCGGGCGACCAAGGTCACCGTTCCCGCCGCCGAGCTGTCGGCGCCCGCCGGTTCCTGGATTCAGGTTGGCGATGCCGTGATCGGGCCGGGCCGCGCGGAGGGCTCGGTCGACACCGATGCGCTCAGCGCCGGCTGGTCCCTGACCTTCGCCCCGGAGGCCGAACCCTGCAAGTACCTGCCGGCCGACTGGTTGTATGAGGCGCCGCTGCCGAAAACCAAGTTCGTCTCGCCGGTGCCGCTGACGCATTTCGACGGCCGCTTCGAAATCGATGGCGAGTCGATCGAGTTCCGGCAGTGGCCGGGGATGATCGGGCACAACTGGGGCAGCGAGCACGCCGAGCGCTGGGTCTGGCTCGAGGGCACCGGCTTCGCCGACTCACCCGGCACCTACTTCGATGCCGGCGCCGCCCGGGTCAAGCTCGGCTCCCGCACCAGCCCCTGGATTCCCTCCGGAATACTGATGCTGGACGGCGAGCCGCACCGGCTTGGCGGGCTCGGCGCGATCCGCTCCGCCTCGATCGAGGAGTCGCCGGCCGCCTGTTCCTTCGTCCTCCCCGGCAAGGACATCGTCGTCCGCGGCCGTGTCTCCGCTCCGGAGAAGGACTTCGTCGGATGGGTCTACGCCGACCCCAAGGGGCCCGAGCACAACACGGTCAACTGCTCCGTTGCGGACCTCGAACTCACGGTCGAGCAGCCCGGCCTACCGACCCGCCAGCTCACCCTCGCCGCGGGAGGTGCCTACGAGCTGGGGATGCGCGAGACCGACCATGGCATCCCGATCCAGCCTTACCCGGACGGCTGAGCTTCGCGACTATTTCGGCGGTCCGGTGATGACCTTCTCGAAGGTCATCCAGGTGTCGTAGCCGCCGAGCGCGACCTCGAGCTGTTCGCCGGTCACGGTGCTGACGCCGCCGGTGCCGAACAGCTTCGCGGTGATGATCCGGGGGGAGACGCCGCGTTTGGTGATGAGGATCTTCTTCAGGCGGCCGTCGAGGTAGGCGCCGAGGCGGGAGCTGATCTCCGGGCCGCTGAAGCGCAGGGTCCAGGTGTGCAGCGGGCAGTGGTAGTCGTAGGGGTCGGGGACGCCGACCAGGTACGGGACCGCGGTGCCGAAGACGTTCTCGACGCTCTCAGTGTGGCCGCCGGAGCAGGCTGAGTAGAAGGTTTGGGCGACCTCGCTGCCGTACATCACGACCTGGCTGCGGGTCGCGTCGACTGCGGCGTTGCTGCGCGGGTCCTCGCTTTCGAGGCCCTCGTAGACCTGGCTGCGGGTGTCGCTGTAGAGGTCGAAGCCGTTGCCGCCCACGGCCCCGGTGAGTGCGATCGATCGCACCGCCAGGGACTGGGCTTTCAGCTCCTCCACCGGCCAAGACGGCGGCACCTCGTTCGGCATCACGCCTTTGACGTACTGCTCGAGGGCGAGCGCGTTGACGACGTTGAGCGAGCCGGGGTCGCTTTCGGTCGGAACCGTCTCCAGGGCGCCGCGGAAGGCTCCGACGCCGGCGATCTCGATCGTGCCGCTGCCAGCGGCGCGCAGTTTGCGACCGCAACTGGCGAGGTGTTTGCCGCCGGAGCTGCGGAGGACGATCGCGCCGCCGGTGCGGTGCGCCTGGTAGCTGCGCGCCGGGTCGAGGGCGATCCCGCAGGCGCTGCTGGCGCGGGTGAAGCCGACGTCGCCGGGGGAGATGTCGAGCAGGACGCGGACGACCCGCGGGCCCGGCAGGGTGCCGATCGTCGTCCCTGCGTAGTAGTGGCCAAGGATGAAGCGGTAGCTCTTGCCTTTGAGGGCGAAGCCGTAGGCGCCGTAGGCGCTCATCCCCACTCCATGGCCGAAGCCGCGCCCGTGGACGACCCAGCTGACGGCGGCCTGGGCGGTGGGGACGATCGCGGCGAGGCTCGCCAGGGCGACCAGCAGGGCGGCCGCGCGAGCGCTCAGTGGGTGTCGTCGGATCGTGCGCATTTCTTGCGAAACAGGTTCGCCGCCGCCGAGTCGCGGCCTCTTTGCGGCCCGGGTCTCTTCTTGCGGCGGTTGATGATCTCGGTTTGACCGTGTGGTTATTTAGGAACTAGGATGTACGTGTAAGCGACCGCGGCGTCGGTCGGAGAGCGACGCTGGGGATCAAGCAATGACCAAGCCCCGAGCGATATCCGGATTCAACCCGCCTCGGCGCCTACCGCGCGGCCGCCACGCGCTGAGTCCCGAGCAGGTCCTGGCGGACCAGCGCCAGCGCCTGCTCGAGGCGGTGCCGAGCGTCGTCGCCGAGCGTGGCTACGAGGCGATGACGGTGGCCGACATCGTCAAGAAGGCGGCGGTCTCGCGCAACGCCTTCTACAGGAGCTTCAGCGACAAGCAGGACTGTTTTGCCAGCGCCCACGAGGCTTGCCAGGAGCAGTTGCTGGCGATCCTCACACAGGCCTGCAAGGGGCGGCAGACCTTCGAGCAGAAGGTCGAGAACGCGCTGGCCGCAGCCCTCGACGGCCTCGCCTCGCACCCCGACGTCGCCCGCC
>DASSFS010000102.1:0-36320 GCA_035694165.1 Solirubrobacterales bacterium
ACCCGAGCCAGCCCGCGCGCCGGCGCATCGTTTTGATCCGGCGGAACTCCGCGATGTCCTCGCGCAGGGCCGCCGGGGCGGGGGCCGGGAGGAAACGGGCGGGGAGGGGGCTCTCGGTGACCTCGTCGTCGCGCTTGCAGACGCGGTAGGCACGGGCGCCGCGGCGGGCGGTGACGGCGGAGGGGGAATCCTCGCCTTCCCAGAGGAGGCCGGCGTAGTCGTCGAGGCCGTAGCCGCCCGGCATCCCATTGCCAACCGCCTCCAGGTAGGCGGCGCGGCGCTCGGGCTCGTTGTTGTAGTGGACGCAGAGGCTGCCGGAGAGCATCCCCAGGCCCGCCGCCTCCAGCGGCTTGCCCGACGACTTGGTGATCCCGGCCTCGAACCAGCACATCGCCCCAGCGCTCTGGCCGGCGAGGACAATGCCGCGGCGCCAGGCGAGGCTGAGGATCGAGGCGATGTCGTGCGCCTCCCAGACCGCCAGCAGGTTGACCAGGCTGCCGCCGCCGACGTAGATCAGGTCCTGCTCCAGCAGGTGGTCGCGCAGCGCCATCGGCCGCCGGCCGAGCCGGAAGAGGGAGACGTCGGAGGGCTCGCAGGGTCGCTCGCCGAAGGCCGCATAGAAGCGGCCGATCAGGTCGGAGGTGTCGCCGCTGGCGGTCGGCAGGATGCAGATCCGCGGCCGCTCACCGCCACGCTCGGTCGCCAGCCGCAGCAGCAGCTCGCAGACGGCGCGGTCGGGGGGCCGCGATGTGAAGTCGTGCCCCCCAAGAGCGAGGATGCGGCGGACTGGCTTCGCCTGGCCGGCGCTGTCGCCGTTGGCCGCCAACCCCATCAGGCAGCGACCGCGGTGGAGAGCGCCTCCGGGACCGGCGCCGCCGGCACGACTCCGCGATCCCCGAGGAAGGTGGTGGCGATCCGCATCTCCACCACCCGCTGCCCGGCGACGTCGAGCCGGTAGCCGCGCGCCTCCGGTCGCGAGGCGACGACCCGGCTCAGTTCGGTGCCGGTGAAGTGCAGGGCGGCCCCGTCCTCGGCCGCGTAACCCGCGCGCATGCCCTCGCGCAGGAAGCGGTGATAGGACTCGCGCCGGGTCGAGCGGGGCTCGTAGTGGACGCAGTTGCTGAACGGCAGCAGCCCCAGGCCCTGCAGCCGTTTCGGCTCCCCGTGGAAGCCCGTCACCGCCTCCTCGAACCAGCACAGCGAGCCGGCCGAGAGGCCGCAGAGGATCACGCCAGCCTCCCAGGCCTCGCGCAGGATCTCGTCGATCCCATGCGCCCGCCAGACCCCGAGCAGGCTGACGACGCTGCCGCCGCCGACATAGATCAGGTCCTGGGAGAGGAGGTGGCGGCGCAAATCCTCCGGCCCCTGCTCGCGGCGGAAGAGGGAGATGTGGCTGGCCTCGCAGCGGTGGCCGGAGAAGGCGCGGTAGAAGCGGACGATGTAGTGATCGGCGTCGCCGCTGGCCGAGGGCAGGAAGCAGACGCGCGGCCGCTCGGCCCCGGTCAGGCCGAGCACGTAGTCGTCGAGCAGCGGATTCCCGGACTCCATCGAGAAGCCGCCGCCGCCGAAGGCCACGATCTGGCGAGGTGCGGTCTTCATGTCTAAATGGTCGACGGGAACCGGGCCGGCCGGGTTGTACAGCGGTCCGAAGTTTTGGGTACCTCGCTCGCCCGCGTGTACAGGCATCCCAACCGCGTTCCCAAATAACCGGGAAAGGATTAAATCGGTACTGGATCGTCCACAAAGGCGTGCCTGGGGTGTACAATTGCGTTTACCTAAACACGGCTGTCTGAGTAAGACTCCTGAATGCCCCCCACCACTTCCCGTAGCGCGGCCAAATCCGGCGTCGAGTCCAATGACCTCCGCGGTCTGCTCGAGCGGGAGCAGCTGCCGGGGGGGCGGGCCGACCTCCCCGAGCCGCTGGTCGCCGACTCCCAGCGCGAACGGATCCTCAACGCGATGGCCGAGGCCTGCGCCAGCAACGGCTACGTCGCGACCACGATCGGCGACATCGTCGAGCTGGCCGGCGTCTCCCGCGCCACCTTCTACGAGCTGTTCAAGGACAAGGAGGACTGCCTGCGGGCGGCGATGGAGTTGATGGCGGCCGACGTGGCGGCGAGCGTCGGCGAGGCCTACTCGCCCGACAAGCCCTGGGCCTCGATGGTCCGCGACACCGCCGCCGTCTTCCTCGGCCTGCTCGCCAGCCGGCCCGACTTCGCTCGCATGGCATTGGTCGAGGCGCCGGCCGCGGGCGGTCGCTCGATGGAGATGTACGCGTCGGGCAAGCGGGTCCTGCAGAGCCTGCTCGACCGCGGGCGGACTGACCCGGTCGAGGAGCAGGGAGTCCCGTCGAGCGCCAGCCGCGGCTCGCTCGCGGCCGCCGAGTCGCTGGTCGTCGGCCAGATCCTCGCCGGCAACACCGAGCGTCTGCCCGAGCTGCTGCCCGACGTCGTCTACATCCTCACCATCCCCTACCTCGGTCAAGACGAGGCCTTGCGGCAATCCCGGGAAGCGGAGTCCTCCGTCCGCTCCGGGGCGGGCTGAGCCGGTGCCGCCGGCAAAGGCGGGTGCGCGCTGGCGCCCGCCGCGGGGGCGGCACGGCTTACCGCCGGAGGTCGTCGCCCGCTCCCAGCGCGAACGGCTGCTGGAGGCAACGATGCAGGTCGTCGCCGCGAAGGGCTACGCGGCGACCACCGTCACCGACCTGACCAGGGAGGCGGGCATCTCCCGCACCACCTTCTACGAGCTCTTCGACGACAAGGAAGCCTGCTTCCTGGCCGCCTACGACAACGCCGTCGACGGCCTCGTGCGGCGGATCACCGACGCCTATGAAGCGGAGGAGCGCTGGCCCGATCGGGCCCGGGCCGGACTCGCCGCGCTGCTCGAGGCGCTTGCCGCCAACCCGGCGCAGGCGCGGCTCGCGCTGGTCGACGTCGCCGCCGCCGGTCCCGCCGCGCAGCGGCGCTTCCGGGCCGCGATCGGGCGACTGACCCCGCTCCTCGACGAGGGGCGCGACTTTGCCCCGGGCGGGCGCGGCCTGCCGGCCAACGCCTCGCGGATGGCTGCGGGAGCAGTGGTCGGGCTGATCTCCGACGAGCTGGTCGAGGGCCGGGCGGAGCGGCTCCCAAGCCTGCTCCCCGAGCTTCTCTTCGCGACTCTGGTCGGTTATCTCGGCCCCGACGAGGCAACCCGTGAGGTGGCCCAGGCGGCTCGATAAACACATTCGTACACGCGCCGCTATGATGACTGTACTGAGTAGTTCAGCCTCTCTCTCGAAAGCGGCCCGATGGCAGCCACCGAATCAAGGCGTCAACCGATCCTCGCGGCGATGATCCGCGTCGTCGGCGCCAAGGGCTATCGGGAGACCTCCGTCGCCGACCTGATCGTCGAGGCCCCGACCTCCCGCACTACCTTCTACAAGCACTTCAAGGACAAGCACGAGTGCTTTCTCGCTGCCTACGAGATGCTGGTCGAGCAGGTCTTCGCCGAGGTCGCCGACAACTGCGAGGGCGACGCCGCTTGGATGGAGCGGATGACCGCTGGCCTGCGGACCATCGTCGACCTCTTCGCGCGGGACCCGGCCCTGGCCCGGACCGCCGTGGTCGAGGTTGCCGCCGCCGGCGCCGATGCGCGCCAGCTGCACTGGAACGCGATCGCCCGCTTCACCCAGTACCTCGACGGCGGCCGCGAGCTGGCCGAAGGCAGGGAGCTGCCGGAGAACATCTCGCTGATGTCCGCGGGGGCGGTCTCCGGCCTGATCTTCGACGAGGTCGTGGCCGGCCGCGCCGAGCAGCTACCGGAGCGACTCCCGGACCTGACCTTTGCGATGCTCGTTCCCTACGTCGGGCCCGAGGTCGCCGCCGCCGAGATGCAGCTGGCCGCCGGCGCCCTCCACGCCACTGCTCACTGAAGCACGAAGGCGCGGCGCAGCTTGCTGCGGGCCCGGTGCAGGCGGACCTTCACGGTTCCTTCCGGGATGCCGAGGCGACGGGCGATCGCCGACTGGGTCAGGTCCTCGGTGTAGCGAAGCTCGAGCAGCTGGCGGTCCTTTTCGTTCAGCGCCTTCAGCGCCGCGTGCAGGTCGGCGCGTTCCACCGTCGCCACCACCTGCGCGTCCTCGGCTCCCTCCTGTGTCTCGATTGTCGAGATCGGATCGGGGCGGACGCGGGCGTGCTGGCGGAAGGCCTCGTTGCGGACGATCGTCGCCAGCCACTGGTTGCGGCGCTCGGCCTCGCGCAAGGTCGAACGACGGCGCCAGGCGCGGAGCAAGGCATCCTGGGCTATGTCCTCCGCCTCGCTTGGATTGCTGGCGTAGCGATACGCCATCCGTAGGCAGACCCTGTGCGCCTCACCCCACTCCCAGCCATCTTCGGTCCCACCCGGATGCCTCGTCGGAGTGTTGATCAAACGAACTTACATAACCGGTGACCACACGGGTTAACTAAATCGCTGAAACTGTTTTGATCAAAGAGGCGGTCTGTTGCGTGTGACGGCCAGGATCACGGGGGAGGAGCAGCCGCGCTGGGCGGAGATCGCCTATGAGGCGATTGCTCCGGTCTACGACGACTTCACGGCTCACCACGACTATGAGTTGTGGCTGGGCAACCTGATGCCGGAACTGAAACGGCTCGGACTGCAGGGCGACCGGCTGCTCGACGTCGGCTGCGGGACCGGCAAGAGCTTCATCCCGATGCTCGAACGCGGCTGGAAGGTGACCGCCTGCGACATCTCGGCTTCGATGGTCGAGCTGGCCCGGCGCAAGGTCGGCGATGCGGCCGAGCTCTCGGTCGCCGACATGCGGGAGCTGCCGACCTTCGGCGAGTTCGACCTCGTCTGGTGCCTCGACGACGCGATCAACTACCTGCTCAGCGCCGAGGAGCTGGAGCAGGCTCTGAGCGGGATGCGGCGCAACCTCGGGCCCACCGGGCTGCTGATGTTCGACGTCAACGCACTCGACGCCTACCGCACCTTCTTCGCCGAAGAAGTCGTGGTCGAGCGCGACGGGCGGCGCCTCGTCTGGAAAGGGCGTTCGACCCCGGACGCCCAGCCCGGCTCGATCTCCGAAGCCAGCTTCGAAGTGCTGCCGGCGGAGGGCGAGGATGGTCCCGAGATCGAGCCGGAGATGCACCGCCAGCGCCACTTCCCCGAAGCCGAGATCCTGGCCGCACTGGAGGCGACCGGCTTCGAGTGCCTCGAGGTCTTCGGCCACGGCGAAGACGCGATCCTGCGTCAGCCGCTGCAGGACGAGGTCCACGGCAAGGCCGTCTACATCGCCCGCGGCGCCTGACGCACCCGCTCGACCCTGGCAACGCCGAGCGCCTCTGGGAGATATCTCTGCGTATGCTGGGCAGGTGAGCTCTGCAATCAACGTCACCGGCGTCGACTTCGTCACTCGTTTCGTCACGGACTACCCCGCGGCGCTTGAGTTTTACGGCGGCCTGCTCGGCCTCGAGCACTCGGTCGACTACGGGAAAATTCCCGCCGGCGAGGTCGAGACCGGCAACGTCACCCTGCAGCTGATGGATGCCGCCTCGATTGGCCGGGAGTTCAAGCCCAGCGACCACCCGATTGCGCTCCGCGTCAACGACGTCGAGGCGGCGCGGGCCGAGCTGGAATCAAAAGGGGTCGAGTTCCACGGCGAGACGATCGACAGCGGCGTCTGCCACATGGCCTTCTTCAGCGACCCCGACGGCAACGCCCTGATGCTGCACAACCGCTACGCGCCGCGGTCCTCGTAGTCGGAGCGGCTGCTCCTCGCTTTATCCAGGATGTTCCGCAGGAGGGCAGTCGAGATCTCACTGCGCATCGAGGCGGAAATCTCCCGCCAGTGCTGGCTCCCGATCGGCGATCGGGGGGTGAGGCGGAAGAGTGTCTCCGCTGCCCCGTTGCCCGGCCCCCCCGAGACTCCCTCGATGACGCCGACCTCCGCGAGCACGTTGACGTGGTAGTTGACGTTGGCCGGCGCCGCCTCCACCCGCTCGGAGATCTGACCCAAGCTGAGTCCCTTCTGATCGACCAGCGTTTCGAGAATCCTGATCCTGCTTGAGTGGGCGAGCGCGCGAACAAGGCGCTGATCGATAATTGGTCCGGAGTCTTGGGGCATTGCTCAAGCTTTACTCATTTGTCTCCAGCGCGAGCGACAACTTTTGAATTGTTCAGTTTGTATTGAGCGATGATGCCAGGCCCGATCTGCAGCCACATGCGGATCGGGCCCGGCTGATCCCAGGACTAAGCGGCCTTCCGGACGCTTGCTACTGGAGCTAGCGCCTCTGTAATAGCGGTATTCACGTGGTCTCACCCCCTCCCGCGTCGCAATCGGGAGCACCCGGGCCAGGAGGCTGCGACCGTCCATCCCACGACCCGCGGTCGTAGGTTTGCTCAAATCCTCTCTCTCAGTTCAGAGAATTACCTCGGAGGATCGAGAGACGCCTATTAGCGATCCGGTTTAATGAGGCTTGCCCTGCTACTCAGATTCTTTGGAGCTTTCTTTTGACTGAGAAAACGCCGCGCCTGATCGTCCCGGAACTGACGAAGGCGCTAAAGCACCCAACCCGCACCTTCGCCTTGGCGATCCTTACCGAGCGCGTTGCCAGCCCCAAGGAAATAGCCGAGGAACTCGGGCGCACGATCCGCCACGTCACCTACCACCTCGGGGTACTCGAGGATCTGAACTGCGTGGAGCTGGTCCGCACCGAGTCAGCCGGAGGCGGGCGTGTCGTCGAGCACTTCTATAAAGCGACCAAACGTCCCTGGCTGGACCGAGAGAGCTGGGCCCAACTCGATACTGAGGGTCAGCAGGGCATCACGTCGACGGTGATGGAAATGGTCTCGGCCGACATCGAGGAGGCCATATCCGCGGGAACGTTCAGCGATCCCGCGGACAATCACCTCAGCCGCACGCCGATGAGCGTGGACAAAGAGGGCTGGGCCGAAGTCGTGGCCTGGCTGGCCGCGACCCTCGATGGCCTGATCGACATCCAGGGCCGAATCAGCAACAGGAGCGTCCCCGAAACCGAGCTGACACCGATCAAGGTCGAGATCCTCCACTTCCGCTCGCCCGGCCAGGGCAAACGGTATTAACGGGGACCAGTTCCCCAATCTCGCCTAGGCTGCCGGCCACATGGTCGAGATGAGGACGATGTCGTTCGACGAGCAGCTTGCGGCGCTGAGCGAGCGCGGCGTCGCCGGCGACGGCCCGGCCTTCCGGGCGGCCCTCGAGAGCGCCCGCCCCTCTGAGACCCAGGAGCGATCGATGCTCGCCTGGTCCCGTGATCTTCTGCCGGTCGCTGACGCCGCCGCCCGCATTGAGCGTGGCGGAAAGCCGGTCGTCCTCGGCCAGCTCGAGCCCGCCGACCTCGAGACCTTCCTTCCGATCGAGCCTGTCGAGGTGCCCGACGCCCCCGCCTATCTAGCTATCGACGTCGACCTCGGCGCCGGCAGCCGCAACGTCAGACCCGAGGATGCCCTGAAGGAAATCCTCGCCGCCGGCCGATCGCCGCTGACCCTCGACGAGGGCATCGCCCTGATGCTCCAGCAACCCGAGGTCATCGCACGCAACTGGGGCTTCTCCCTCGCCGGCTCCCGCCGCGGCGACCAGCGCGTCCCCGCCCTCTGGATCAGCGAGGGCCGTCCCAAACTTGGCTGGTGCTGGGACCGCAACCCCCACACCTGGCTCGGCACGGCTTCCTGCGCGGGCCGGATCTAGACGATCCCGAGCTCTGTCACGTCGAAGAGCTTGTCGGCGTTGGCCTCGAGCTCGTGAACGCGAGCGTCCTCGTCGGCGCCCGGCTCGAAGGTCCAGAAGCGAGCTGTGAGCTTCCCGACCAAAGCGATCGCATAATGGGAGACGTGGACTCGAGTTAGGACCCTGGGTCCGCCGGGCGGCCTGCCCTTGCCTTCGGCCAGCCGATCCCAATGGGCCTCGGTCCGCTCCTGCAGTTGCCGGCAGGCCTTCCAGTCGAGGTAGACCCTGTCCTTGCGGGTCCAGCAGGAGATGGTCGGCCTGTCGCTGCCCGCTTTGCGGCCGGGCAGGGCAAGGTTCAGGCCTTTATCGGCGACCCGGTAGCCGGCGACGGAGAGGGACACGAAGCGCTGGTGCGCAGCGCGGCGCTCCCAGCGACCGTCGAGCCGATCGCCACCCCAGGCGAGCAGGGCGGCGAGGCCACCGACGCCGAGAATCAGCACCGCCATCAGCACCGTTTCCCCGGGTTCGAACGACCAGGACGAGCTGGCGAGCCATGCCGCAATGAGCGCGGCGCCGACCACAAGCGGCAGGACGCTGAAGATCCGCATCGCCGAGCCCGGAAGCCGCCCGAGGACGCTGACGAGCACCAGGAGGAAGACCGCGAAGATCAGCGGCGTCGCGGTCTGCGTCAGCGCCTGGTCGTCGATCGCCTCGTTCTGGTGCAGCAGGCTGATCGCCAAATACGCCGTAGTCCCCACCGAGACCAACACCGCCACGATCGCAAACAGTTCGAACACCGCGATCCCCGACCCCCGCCGCCGGCCCCCAAAGAACAGAGCGAAGATCGTGCCGGCGCCAAGCGCCCCGGCAAGGGGGATTAGTCCCTGCAGCGCCGCCCGATCGCTCGGATTGAGTACCTGCTCCTTCACGGGCCCCAGTCTTTGCGAGCGCGCGGACGGAGAACGGTGCCACGGCCTTGATTGAGGTGCGTCGTGTGGTTCAAGGCCGTCGCCTTAGGACGAATTACTAAAAGATTTCTATGATAGTTAGACAGGGTGGACCGACCATCCCTGCTGGCGGCCTTAGCGAGCGGGCTCTTTATCGTCACTATCGGAGGTGGCTGCGGATCGCAACCTTCCGCGCCCCCGGTCGAACGACACGAGTCGGCGGTGGAACACCATGCGCTATCTCAGAGCCAGCGCCAAGCACCAGCTCCGGTCAAGAGGCGCGAGCCGTCACCGGCCGAGCAAATCGCTAAGGCCCCCACCGCACACGACGCCTCCGAAATTCAGTATTCGCCAGCAGTCGAACCGGAGTATCCGCCTCGTGCCTCACCCGACTCCGACCACTCGGCCGGGAGCGCTCCAGTAGAGATCCGCCAGTCCCCCGCCGGGTCGTCCCCTTTTGTCCGAGGAGGACCCTCCCCCGCAGGGACCACTCTTGCCGGCGACTCGCCCACCACGGACTCGGCGCCCGTATCCGCGGCGATCGTCCGCGGACACTTCGCTCGCCACTTTCTCTACGAGACCTGGTATCCGCATGTGCGCGACATCGACGTGAGTAACCGGTTTGCTTCGATCGTTGCCTGGCATCTGAACGGAAGCGGGGCGCCGGGACTGGCGCGCAGGATCTGCGCTGCGGCCCTGAGCCTTCGACGCTTACGCGGAGCCTCGGTGCGGTTCCGTTTCAGCTCCGTCAACTGCTCCTCTGCACCGAGCCCTGAACGATGAAGGTGACGGAGCGAAGGCTGGCGATCTGGTCCGCAATCTTGGCCGGCGTCTCCCTTGCCGTAGCGATCGGCTTCAACGGCCTCCAGGTCCGCGACAGTGCCGAGGCCCAACGGCAGGCAAAACTGGCGACTGAGCTCGGACTGCTGACGCAGCTGCAAAGCCAAATGAACGAATCTGTCTACGCTCGAGTGCAATTCACCCCGGAGTTCCGTGCACTGCGATCCGGCAAGCGGCGACAACTGAGCCGCCCGGCCTACCGCGCCACGGCGATCGAGGCGGCGAACATGGACTACATGGCGTGGCTCTTCAACAACGGCTACCTGACCACGCCCCGATCCGACGCTCTTTGGGGTCCGCGCATGCTCTGCGAGTACAGGCGAGCACTAGCACCCGGCCTCGAGCACCCCGCCCAAGACCTACCGGAGCTGATTCGCTTCCTGCGAAGCCACGGGCGGCAATTCGAGCGCCTGGGCTCGAGCTGTTGAGCACGAAGAAGCGGGAGCGAGGGGATCAAATTCCGCTATTTGAGGCGGAATGAAAGCCGTCGCGCTGCTTTGACTCCGCCGCACGAAATGGGCGCTGTTTGCGGTCGATTCGATTGGGTTTGGGCACCAGTGCCCGATGGCCCCCACCGCCGCATAGGCTGCGCGCATGGAGATCGAGCGCTTCGTTTGGACCGACCACGCGGAGATGCCCCTCGATGAACGCCGCCTCACCGCATCAGAAGTCGAGCAGGCTATCCGTGATGGGCACGTCGACCGCCAGGTCAACGATGGCCGAGCCGAGTGGCTCGTGAGCGGGAAGACTGCCGACGGAACGGCCTTCGAGGCCATCTACGACCACCCGCACGGCGACGATGACGCAGTCGTCCGCATCGTCTCGGTCTGGAGACTCGATTCCTAGTCGGCGACCCGAGCCAGCGCTACCCTTGATGAGCATGTTCGCCTACTACGACTCAGACGCTGACATCGCCTGGTTCCCAACCGGCGAATCCAACGACGTCGTCAGCGAGCGCGTGCCGGGCGGCCTTCGAGACTACGACCGCGCCACTCACAAGCTTGTAGCCATCGAGGTCTGGGACGCAAGCACCCGCCTTCCAGCCAGCATCCTCGAAGCGCTACCAGCGCCGAGCGCGGCACAGGGCGCAGCTGCCTAGAGTCAGCAGGTTTGCGGTTATGGCGCCTCGGTGCCCTCGGGCGACGAACGCGCTGGGTATCTCCAGATCGCTTCGCTTCGCTCCTCTGCAGTCGCCTCGGTCGTGCCTGCAAACCGAAAAAGGTTTGCGTCATCGAGCGTACGAAGAGGCGGCCACCTCACTGATGCCGGCGGCGGCCAAAGAACCTGGGAGTAGTCCCGCTTCCAGTCGGAGGGGGTGAGATCCATAGCTCCTCGGATGTGATGTCCGAAGACCTGAAAGACGAGATGGCCGATGCCAACCGTGATCGAGTACGCCCTCAAGTCGAACCCGCCGTTATCGGACTGAACCTTGTAGTGCACAGGCATCGATAAGGCAAACTGGGGATACCGGACTCCTCCGTATGAGGCCATGACGATGACGGCATCAAGCGGCGGATACCGGTGCTGTCCGAGCCATCGAAACGGTAGAGCCCCGAGGAGCCGACTGCTAGCCAAGTCGGCCATGATGCACGTCTTGTAGGCCCAAGTCGCAATCGTGTGCACATCCATGAAGTGCAGAGTCGTCGGATCTCCTTGGATCGGCCGAGTAAGCAAAGGTTTAGCCCTACTCTCAAGGCTGGCAAGCCAGCCGTTGTTGCAGGAGGCGCAGACACGCTTTACCTCAAGTGAGGCGACCGGCATTCCTGGCACAACTTCAAAACGGCCACTAGCTCCACGAAAGATGTATCCGGAATCGCCACGGACATCGGGTAGAACCGTCTCCCTGGTCCATAGAGGAAAGACGTGCTCGGCCGTCATCTTTCCCTTGTAGCCACAAAAGACGCATCGCCCGCGCTCAAGCACTAGAGCGGCCTTCCTTGCCATGGGAACGGTCTATTAGGGAGGATGGGGTTCTAGCTTAGGTCAGGTCTTCTCGGCATCTGACCACAGAGCATCTACACCTCCGCGGCGCTCCGCGCCGAGCTGGGCGAGCATCCCGCAATCACCGCCGCACAGATGGGCCATCGCGATCCGCGCATGACCCTGCGCGTCTACACCGACGTGACCGAGATGCAACCACGAGCGAGGATGGGCGGGTTACTTTCGGATGATTCCTGGCAGGACTGCGCGGAGATCAGGGACCGCTAGAGCATCCAACAACTCTGAAGCGGTTAGTCCTGTTTGCCTTTTCCGATGAAAGCATCGAGAAACCGATCCGCGTCCAGCGCGATCACAACTTGTGCCATCTCGTCGGCAAGGACATTCAGGCTTGCCTCAGCCATTTTTTTAGGAACGCCTGACGATTCTTCAAGTTCGCTTGCTCTTCGCGCTCGCAAAGATTCAAGAAAAAGAAATCGAGCCCAGCTATAGGAAATCCAGGACCGAAGAGGATCGAGAAAGCCCGGCTGAGTCCACCATCCAGGATGCAAGTGCAGTCGTCCAGCTTCAGCGTGCGCCCAGGGCCAAGCGCCTAGGCGATGAAGGAGCTTGCGTCCCTCTCGCACGGCTCGCTTAGCCTCGCTTGGATTTCCACGATTCCCGTGGGCATCGACATGCCCGCGCCACTGCTGCGCCTTACTTAGCTGGGCGTATGGAGCCGCGACCAAATCATGGCCAACGGCGCATTCGATGCGCAAGATCGAGGCTCCATTTCGTCCGAAACGTTTCCCCTGAAGGAGATTGCCGCTGCGAAGCTCTATGTCTCCCGGCATGCGGCGCGGAAGCCGATCGAAGATTGGAACTCCAGGTTCCCGTACGCCGCCATCTGCCAGCCAAAGCGCCGTTTCGGCAATACGCATCGCTCCTCTGCCAATGCCTCGTTCGCCGACACCGGCGGTAACGAGAGCAAGGGCCAACGCGTGGGCGCGGTTCCAGGCACGCGCAATTCGCTCCTCCCGAACGCGTTGCTCTGGTCGCGGCGCTTCAGTCGGATGGCGTGGTGGCGCGTGCGCATCTTTAGTCGCATGCCCATGATGGACAAGGCTTCCGTCGTCCCGTGTAGTGACGGTCGTCTTATACGGAGGCTCTACCTCCGTCCAATCCGCAGCGGTTAAGGGCAGGATCGACGTATTGGTATAGAGGACATCGGCGCCCTGTGGAGCAATCGCGTCGAGCCAATTGGGCACCGGCGGCTCAAACAAGCTGTCCCCGACAGCGGGTGCTGGCGGGGTGGCAGTTAGGGCGCGAGCCCTCGCCGCAATAGCCACCTTTGAAAGGGGCGGGAGCTGTGGAACGCTCTCGCTCAACTTGCTGGAGTTTGGGAAATCGGACAGACAGCCAATCTTTCAATGAAATACGAACGGAGAAAACGGGACGGTGACTCAACTCGCATCGAGCTTGATCCCGTCATCGACCGCGCCGTTGCTCGGCTGCTCATGCTGCCAGCCACTGCGCTTCTAGCCATAGTGGCGAACAGTCTGGGCTTAGATCTTTGGGCGTAAGTCTTCGACCCGAGTGCGGCCGACTATCGACCAAAGACGTGTTCATTGGGCACCAGTGCCCAATGACCGGAGGCCAGGAAAACAAGACAGCCTCTGAGACGGAGCCGGAAAGTGCAGCAGTTGCAGGCACACAGAGAAGCGGGAGCGACGGGACTCGAACCCGCGACCTCCGGCGTGACAGGCCGGCGCTCTAACCAACTGAGCTACGCCCCCGAGAGTTTCGGATGGGCCTTGCTGCGGCGGCCCGGGATGCCAAAGCTAGCGCATGGGAGCGGGCTCGGCGGCGGCGAGCTCCGGAACTGACGTTGGGGCCTCGGTGGCGGCAATCTCTTCGAGCAAATGGCGCAGCTGCTCGAGGCGGTCGTTGCCGTAGCGCTCGGCCCAGCGTTCCTCCAGCTTTCCGAAGAGTTCGGAGCCGATGGCCTGGGCCTCTTCGCCGCGTGCGGTGAGGCGGAGCAGCTTCGCGCGACGGTCGGCCGGGTCGGGGAAGCGCTCGATGTAGCCGCGCGCGGCGAGGTCGTCGACCAGCTCTCCCGCCGACTGCTTGGTGATCCCGGCCAGGGTCGCCAGCTCAGTCAGCCGCATGCCGTCCTCACGGACGAAGCGGAAGACGCAGCCGTGGGTGGGACGGATGTCGCCGTATCCCGCCTTGACCAGGTCCTCGCGGAACTCGGCGAACATCGCCTCCGAGGCAATGGCGAGCAGGCCCGGGAGCGGGAGCGGGGTCCGATTCAGGGGAGTGTTGGGAGGTGCGGTCATTTCGTCAGGATACCTGATAAGTTGCCCTGGTCAGTTCGCCTGACAAGGCTTCCTTACGAATTGTACCCCATGCACAGGAGACCCAAATGAACCGGAAATGGTGGACGCTCGGCGCGGTCTGCGTCGCCACTTTCATGCTTCTTCTCGACATCACCGTGGTCAACACGGCGCTGCCGGCGATCCAGACCGACCTCGGCGGCAGCTTCACCGACCTGCAATGGGTGATCGACGCCTACGCCCTCTCGCTGGCGGCGCTGGTGCTCACCGCCGGCTCCCTCGCCGACCGGCTGGGACGGCGGCGGATCTTCGCCGTCGGGCTTGGAATCTTCTCGGTCGCCTCGCTGCTCTGCGCCCTCGCCCCCGACCCGACCTTCCTCAACCTGGCTCGCGGGCTGCAGGGCATCGGCGGCGCGATCATGTTCGCCGTCTCCCTCGCGCTGGTCGCCCAGGAGTTCCCCAGCGGCCCCGAACGCGGGATGGCGATGGGCATCTACGGCGGCACGATCGGCGTCGCGGTCGCGGTCGGCCCGCTGGTCGGCGGCCTACTGACCGACGGCTTCGGCTGGGAGTCGGTGTTCCTGATCAACGTGCCGATCGGCCTCGCCGCGATCGCCGTCACCTACTGGAAGCTGGCGGAGTCGCGCGACCCCAACGCGACCCGGATCGACTGGGGCGGCCTCGTCACCTTCTCGAGCGCGCTGTTCGTGCTGGTGCTGGCGCTGGTGCGCGGCAACGACGCCGGCTGGGGCAGCCCCCTGATCGTCTCCCTGCTGGCCGGCGCGGCGGTGCTGATGGCCGCCTTCGTGGTGATCGAGCAGCGGGTCAAGGAGCCGATGCTGCCGCTCTCGCTGTTCCGCCGCCGGGCCTTCACCGGCGTGCAACTGGCGGCCTTCGCCGTCTCCGGCTCGATGTTCGCGCTGTTCCTGTATCTGACCCTCTACCTGCAGAGCTTCCTCGGCTTCTCCCCGGTCGAGGCCGGCCTGCGCTACCTGCCGATCACGATCGCATCCTTCATCGCGGCGCCGCTGGCGGGGATCGCCCTGGCCAAGATCCAGGCGCGCTACCTGATGAGCGGCGGGCTCGCCCTCACCGGGGTCGGCCTGGCGCTGATGGGCGGGCTCAGCCTCGATTCGGAATGGACGGCGCTGCTGGCCGGGTTCGTGATCAGCGGCGTCGGCGTCGGCCTGCTCAACCCGGTCATCGCCGACGTCGCCCTCAGCGTCGTCCCGAAAGAGCGCAGCGGCATGGCGGCGGGGATCAACGACACCTTCCGCCAGGTCGGGATCGCGGTCGGCATCGCCGCCTGGGGAGCGATCTTCCTCGGCGTCGGTGCCTCCAAGACCCAGGAGGTCGCCGGCGGGGCCGTCGATGGCACCGAAGCGCGCCACCTGGTCGAGGCCGCCTCCTCCGGGACGCTGCAGCAGGCGGTCTCGGCGATGCCCGAGCAGGCGCAGGCGCTAACCCGCAACGCTGCCGAACAGGGCTTCCTCCACGGCCTCAACGAGGTGCTCCTGCTCGGCGCGATCCTCTCCTTCGCCGGCGCGGTGATGGCGCTGTGGCTCGTCCGCGAGGGTGAGATCGAGCGCGACGGGGCGCCCGAGCGGCCACTGGAGGCGCCGCCCGAGCCGGCTCAAGCCTGAGCACCGCGTCCGCGTCCCGTCGGCGCCGGTGATCTACGCTGCCCGCCATGAAACTGGTCAGCTATGACGCCGGCGACGGGGCGCGGGCCGGAGTGCTCGAGGACGACCGGGTCCTCGACGCCTGGGCCGCACTGGGCGAGCCACACCGGGGCAGCCTGCGGGAGCTGATCGCGGACGGGCGCGTCGAGGATCTGCGGGGGACGTTCGGCAACAGCGGCACGCCGTCGCATCCGCACTCGGCGGTCTCGATCCTGCCGCCGATCCCGGACCCGGACAAGATCATCTGCATCGGCCTGAACTACGGCAAGCACGCCGCCGAGGGCGGCATGGAGGTGCCCGCGAGCCCGACGATCTTCGGCAAGTACCGCAACGCGCTCGCCGCGCCCGGCGCCACGGTTCGGCTGCCGGCCAACAGCCGCAAGGTCGACTACGAGGCCGAGGTCGCCTTCGTCGTCGGCCGCCGCGCCAAGGACGTCAGCGAGGCCGACGCTCTCGACCACCTCGCCGGCTACACGCTGCTCAACGACCTCTCCGCCCGCGACCTGCAGTTCTCCACTCCGCAGTGGATGTCCGGCAAGGTCTTCGACGGCTCCGCTCCCTGCGGGCCGGCGCTGGTCACTCCGGAGGAGGCCGGGCCGCACGACGGGATCGAGATCCGCCTCACCCTCAACGGCGAGCAGATGCAGGAAGACTCAACCGCGTCGCTGATCTTCAGCGTCCCCGCCCTGCTCTCCCACCTCTCCCAGCTGATGACGCTGGAGCCGGGCGACATCGTCTCCACCGGCACCCCCGACGGCGTCGGCAGCGTCCGCGACCCGCGCGTCTGGCTCGCCGACGGCGATGAGATCGTGATCGAGTCCCCCACCCTGGGCCGGCTCGAGACCCACATCGCCGGCTGAAAGTTGGTCAGTTGTCCCCTCTATGGGTGGGACAATCGACCAACTTCGCCTCAGGGGCGCTGGACGGTCAGCTCGAAGCTCTTCCCGGCCCGGCCCCGCACCGCCACCCGCAGCCGCGACTGGCCGCAGACTGTGTAGTCGAGCCGGTGCCGAAAGGAGACGCCCTGGCGCGATGAGCGCAGGCGCTCGCCGGAGTCATTGCGGATGATCAACTCGTAGCCAAGACCGGGCTTCCCCGCCGGGCCGATGCTGACCAGCCCATCGAAGGGTGTGCGGAATTCCTGCACGACGACGCCGCTGGGCGGCACCTCCCCGGAGACGCTGAAGCTGTTCCGTCCCAGCCAGGGACGCAGGACGTCGCGGCGCAGCGCTCGCAACGAGGCGGGGGTGGGACGCAGGGCCGGCGCCCAGGCCCACTCCACCGCCGCCTCCGGGAAGCGGTTGAAGGCGAACGACTCGGCGAAGGCCTCACCCGGGTCCTCGTAGTAATGGCTGCCGTCGCTGCCCGGGAAGAAGGCGCCGGAGCGATGGCCCTGGCAGATGCCCTCGGCGCTGGCCCAGCGCTCGGTCCCCCAGTTGATCGCCGAGGGGAAGGGAGCGGGCAGGTCACGGTGCTGGGCGACGTGGTGCCCGTACTCGTGGGCGAGCACGAATTCGCGGCTGGCCCCGTCCGGCGCGGGGTTGGCGTCGCCGCTGAGGACGATCTTGTTCTCGCTGCTGAAGTAACAGGACTGGGCGTCGAAACCGCAGTCGAAGCCCAGCTGGAAGGAGGTGTCGAGCTGGACCGTCAGCAGGTTCACCTCGGGGCCGTGGATGAAGGTGCCCACGGTGTTGGCGATCGCCTGCGGGTCGGCCGCGTCGCACTCGCGCTGGCAGGCGGCGGTGACCTCGACGGCGATCGAGTCGTCGCTGCCGTCGTTCAGCGGATAGCGCAGGCTCGAGGCCGTCGCGGCGATCCGCGCGCCAGCCGCGCCGGGGGCCTCGCGGACGACGTCGCGCAGCGGCACCGCCGGGCGCGGCACACTGAAGGCAGCTCGCTGCATCGCCGAAGCGCGTGTCTCCGCCACGGCCGGGGCCGCGAGGAGGAAAACGATGGCGATGACCGCGAGCGCCCCTACGGGGCGCCGGCTCAAGGAGCCGGACCTGGAGTGGTAAGTGGGCCGCTCAGCGCGAACACAATGGCTGCAAAGAAGGTAGCTGGCGGGGCACCTCGGTGGGACAGTTCAGCCCCCGCGGTGGTACCGGAAAGGAGCGTCGTCGTCTGTGCGGAGGCGGGCGCCTCGCGGGAGCGTTTCGCATCCGATCCCGCCGCCAGTCCGTACTGCTTGGGCGATGAGGATCGCGATCGTCGGAACCGGGGTATCTGGATTGGTGGCCGCCCACCGCCTCCACCCTGAGCACGAGCTCGTCGTCTACGAGGCGGCGGGTCGGCTCGGCGGGCACTCGAACACGGTCACGGTCGAGGACGAGGCCGGCGAGGTGGCGATCGACACCGGCTTCATCGTCTTCAACGACCGCAACTACCCCCACTTCGAAGCGCTGCTGGCCGAGCTCGGCGTCGCCAGCCGGCCCTCCCATATGAGCTTCTCGGTCTCCGACGGCGGCCGCTTCGAGTACGCCGGCACGCCCTGGGGCCTGTTCGCCCGGCCCGCCCATCTGCTCAGCCCCTCCTTCCTGGGGATGCTGCGCGACTGGCGCCGCTTCAACCGCGAGGCGAGGGAGCTGATCGGGATGAACGGGACCGCGCCCTCACTCGGCGTCTGGCTCGAGCAGAAGGGCTTCTCCCGTCACTTCATCGAGCGCCTGATCGTGCCCCAGGCCGCCGCCGTCTGGTCGGCTGACCCAGAGCAGATGTGGAGCTTCCCGGCCAGCTTCATGGCCGAGTTCTTCGACAACCACGGCATGTACAGCCTGCGCGACCGGCCGCGCTGGCGGACGGTCAGCGGCGGCTCGCGCAGCTACGTCGAGGCGATCTCCGCGCCCTGGCGCGACCGAGTGCGGCTGCGGGCGGCGGTGCGGCGGATCGAGCGGCGCGCCGGTGGCGTGCGGATCGAGGCCGACGGCTGCGAGAGCGAGGAGTTCGACCAGGTCGTGATCGCCACCCACTCCGACCAGGCGCTGACGCTGCTCGCCGACCCCAGCCCGGCCGAGCGAGAGATCCTCGGCGCGATCCCCTACCAGGCCAACGAGGCCGTCCTCCACACCGATGCCTCGCTGCTGCCGCGCCGGCGCGCCGCCTGGTCGAGCTGGAACTTCCACCTCGACGGGCTGCCGGGCGGGCGCAGCACCGTCACCTACTGGATGAACAACTTGCAGCGGCTGCGCAGCGAGCGCCAGTACCTGCTCACCCTCAACCGCAGCGAGGAGATCGACCCGGAGCGGGTGCTGCGGCGCCTCCAGTACGACCATCCCGTCTACACCGCCGCCGGCGTCGCCGCCCAGGCGCGACACAGCGAGATCAGCGGTGTGCGCAACACCCACTACTGCGGCGCCTACTGGGGCTGGGGATTCCACGAGGACGGCGTAGCGAGCGCCCTGCGCGCCTGCAAGGGAATCGCCCCCGAACCGCCCGTCGACAGGGGGGTGTCTGATCTCGGGGCCCAGATAAGGACCCTAAAGTCAGACACGCCCCCCGAGGAGGAGGTGTTGGCGGCGTGACCGCGTCGTCGCCCAGCGGCGCGCCGGCCTCGGCCGTCTACGAGGGCTGGGTGCGCCATCGGCGTTTCGAGCCGGTCGAGCATGCCTTCCGCTACCGGCTCTTCCTTATGTATCTGGACCTGGCGGAGCTACCGGGAGTGCTCGATCCCTACCCGCTGTGGTCAGCGCGGCGCCCGGCGCCGGCTCGCTTCCGCCGCGACGACTTCATGGGCGACCCCGCGCAGCCGCTGGACGAGTGCGCCCGCGACGCGGTCGAGGCCGCGACCGGCGCCCGCCCCGCCGGACCCGTCCGGCTACTGGCCGGGCTGCGCTACCTCGGCCACCACTTCAACCCGGTCAGCTTCTACTACTGCTTTGACAGCGCCGCCGAGCGGGTGGAAGCTGTGGTCGCAGATGTCCAGAGCATTCCCTGGGGAGAGCGACACCCGTACGTCCTCGCCCGCGGCGCGCGCGAGGGCCCGGTGCTGAGCGCCGAGCTCGAGAAGACGCTGCACGTCTCGCCGCTGATGGCGATGGACCAGACCTACGCCTTCCGCGCCAGCGAGCCGGGCACGCGGCTCGCAGTCCACATCGAGTCGCGCCCGCGCCAGACCAACGCCGCCCTCGACGCGGCGGCGGACACCGAGGCCGGCGGCAAGTCCTTCGACGCCACGCTCTCGCTGCGCCGCCGCGAGCTCAGCCGTCCCCTCCTGACCCGGCTGCTCGCTCGCTACCCGGCGATGTCGCTGCAGGTGGTGGCGAAGATCTATGCCCAGTCGCTGCGGCTGAAGCTGAAGGGCGCGCGCTACTTCCCCCACCCGGAGGGCAGGCGACCAAAGGGGTTCGTCGCCCCATGAGGGACGCGCTCGCCCGCACCGCCGTCGGCGCCGTGCTGAGCCGCGGCGTCCGCCACGGGCGGATCGAGGTCGTCGAGGACGGCCGCCGCCGCGGCTTCGGCCCCGCCGACGCCGACCTGCGTGCGACCGTCACCATCCACGACCCGGCCGCCTGGCGCGGCCCGCTGCGCGGCAGCGTCGGCCTCGGGGAGGGCTACGTCGACGGACTCTGGGAGACCGACAACCTGGTCGACCTGATCCGCATCGCCGCTCGCGAGCTGCGCGACCTCGACGGCCTGCGCGGCGCCATCGCCCGCCCCCGCGGCGCCCTACACCGGCTGCGCCACCTGGTCCCCGAGAACACCCGCCGCGGCGCTCGCGCCAACATCTCCGCCCACTACGACCTCGGCAACGACCTCTTCGCCTCCTTCCTCGACAAACGGATGATGTACAGCTGCGCCTACTTCCCCCGCGACGGCGCCAGCCTCGAGGAGGCGCAGCTGGCCAAGCTCGACCGGATTTGCGGGCGGCTGCGACTCGGGCCCGACAGCCACCTGCTGGAGATCGGCACCGGTTGGGGCGGGCTTGCCGTCCACGCCGCCCGCGAACACGGCTGCCGCGTCACCACGACGACGATCTCCGAGCGCCAGCACGAGCTGGCGAGGAGCCACGTGCGCGAGGCCGGTCTCGAGGACCGGGTGACGGTGCTGCTGCAGGACTACCGCGACCTGCGCGGACGCTATGACCGCCTCGTCTCGGTCGAGATGATCGAGGCGGTCGGCTGGCAGTACTTCGACGAGTTCTTCCGCCGCTGCGACCAGCTGCTGGAGCCCGACGGGGCGATGCTGCTGCAGGCGATCACGATCGACGACGAGATCTTCGAGGCCGAGAAGGGCGCCCGCAGCTTCGCCAACACCCATGTCTTCCCCGGCGGCTGCCTGCCGTCGAAGGAGAAGATCGCCGACTGCGTCGCCCGCGTCACCAGCATGCGCCAGGTCTGGCTCGACGACATCACCGCCCACTACCCGCCGACCCTCGCCGCCTGGCGCCAGCGCTTCTTCGCCGCCTGGGAGCGACTGCGTCCGCGCGGCTACGACGAGCGCTTCCGCCGCCTCTGGGACTTCTACCTCTCCTCCTCGGAGGCGGGCTTCCGCGAGCGGCGAATCGGCGACGTCCAGGCCCTGTTCGCGAAGCCGGGATGGCGGTGAGAGGGAGTGGCCGCGAGCCGCTGCTGCTGATCCACGGCCTCGGCGGCTCGGCCCGGGTCTGGGGTCCGGTGCTCCCTCTGCTGGAAAACGAGCGCGAGACGCTGGTCCTCGACATGCCGGGCTTCGGCAACGCGCCGCCGCTCCCCGACGGCGTCGAGCCGACTGCCGCCAACCTCGCCGCCGCGATGCATGCGGCCTGCGAGGAGCGTGGGCTCGAGCGCCCCCACGTCGCCGGCAATTCGCTTGGTGGGTGGGTCGGACTGGAGATGGGACGCGCCGGCTGGGCCGCCTCGGTCACGGCGATCTCCCCCGCCGGGCTCTGGCGGGCGCCGATCGGCCCCCGGCGCCGCGACGCCCGTGCCTGGGCGCGGCGAGCGCGGCCGCTGGTCCGGCTCGCCCTCCGCAAACGCCGCGCCCGCGAGGCGATGCTCTCGACCTTCGCCGCCCACCCGGAGCGGATACCCGTCGCCGCCGGCCGCGAGCTGATCCTCGGCTGGATCGACGCCAACGGCTACGACGGCGCCAACCGGGCGATGCGGACCCACGTCTTCGACCCGGCGGGATACCCGGGCGATGTGCCGGTGACCCTCGCCTGGGGTGAACTCGATCGCCTGGTCGCGCCCCCGCGGGCCGAGCGCCGCCCGGCCGGAGCCCGCTTCATCCTCCTCCCCGGCGTCGGCCACACGCCGACCTGGGATGACCCGGAGCTGGTCGCCCGCACCTTGCTTGACGGCAGCGCGCGGATATCCTCACCGACGTGATCGTCGAGCGGACCGAGAACCCGACCTGGTTGTCCAACGCATACCTGGTCGTGGACCCCGACGCGCAAACAGGGCTGCTGATCGACGGCAACGAAGAACTCGGGCCGCTGCTGGAGCGGATCGAGCGCGACGGGATAGGGATCACCCACATCCTCGTCACCCACCCCCACGGCGACCACGTCGCCGGCCTGGCCGAGGCGCGCAAACAGCTCGGCAACCCGCCGCTGGTCGCCCACGCAGCGACCGCGGCCGAGCTCGACGAAGACGTCGAGGTGATCCTCGGCGACGGCGAGAAGCTGCAGGCGGGCAGCTTCGAGGTAGAGGCGATCTACACCCCCGGCCACGCCGCCGGCCACCTCGCCTATCTGATCGACGGCACCGACCTCTTCACCGCCGACGTCCTCTTCAAAGGGACGGTCGGTGGCACGATGGCTCCGGGCGCGAGCGGCTTCGACGACCTCAAGTCCTCGGTCATGCGTCTGATGGAATTGCCGCCGGAGACCCGCGTCCACCCCGGCCACCGCGAGCCGACGACGATCGGCGAGGAGTGGGAGAGCAACCCCTTCGTGCGGGTCTGGCGCGGGCTCGACGCGACCGGCGAGGAGAGCGTCACCGTCTGGAACCGGGCGGCGACGCTGAAACTCTGGGCGCCCGACTACGACGGCGGCAACAAGGCCTGGATCGTCTTCGCCGACTCCAGCGAAGACGCCATCGTCGGCGGCTCCCAGGTCGAGCGCAGCTGACGAGTCTGCTCCAGTGTCCGCATAGCGAACAAAAGAGCAGACTCACCACCGGACCGCGCCGCTACTTGATGACGGCTTCGACCAGGAGCCAGCAGCCGTCGCTGTTTTCGGCCGCGTTGAACGGGTGCTTGGGGTAGTAGGCGAGGGAGTAGATCAGGGTGTTGTCGCCGCCTGAGGAGCAGCGGATCATCGACGTGTTGCTGGTGTGGATCGCCAGCTGTTCGCCCTTCTTGATCGGCATGTCGACGGCGAAGGACTCGACCCGGTAGCTGTCGCTTTCCCAGTTCGCTTCGCTCTGGCCCAGGTAGGAGATCTTCGGGCCTTTGTGGACGAGCTTGGCTTCCTTGGTGGTGAACAGAGTCGAGCGTTTGACCTTCGCGGTCTCGATCCGCATCGTGCCGGGGCCTCCGGCGATCAGCCGGATCCTCTTGATCGTGCCGGTCTTCGGCGCGATGTGGCCGTTGCCAGGGCGGCCGTAGGCTTCGTTCTGGACCATCGTGCAGGCGTGGTAGCGGAGCACGTCGGGGATGCAGGGAAGGCCGGGCAGCGAGTTGGACGGCTGCACGGTCGGGTCGAGCTTGGCGCCGAACTTGACCGGTGCGGCCGTACCGGCGGCGGGCGCGACCATCATCGCGAGGCTGGCGAGGGCGGCGGTGAAAAAGGCGAGCTTGCGGGTCATTGGATTCCTCCTGGGTGAGTGAGTTGACTTCTGCACTCACTTTCGCCTCGTCGAGGGGGCGCTCCCAGAGACCCCAGGGGTGAACCCGCCCACCCCCCGGGCGCGGCGGCTACAGCTCGCGGCTCTTCACGGCGCCCGTCTGCAGGGCCTGCTCGACCAGTGCGACCCGCTTCTGGTTCTGCGGCAGGTCGCCGACGCCGAGCTTCTCGAACAGCGCCCGCATATGGGTCTTGACCGCGTCGACGCTGAGGTGGAGCTCGGCCCCGATCTCCTGGTTCGTCGCCGGGGTCGCAAATGAGGACCCGTCCTTATAAGGACGGCAGAGGGCGATGAGGACCTTGCGCTGGGCGGGTGAGATCGTCGCCGCGGCCGGTGTCTCGCCCGCGAGCGCGGTCGGTTCGGGGGCGCTGTCGCCCGGCCGGCGATAGATCACGGTGGTGCGGCCGAAGCGGATTGCGTCGCCGTCGCGCAGGTGGCGCCGCCCGTGGACGCGCTCCTCGTTGACGTAGGAGCCGTTGCGGGAGAGGCCGTCGTCGACCAGCGTGCACTCGTCGCGCACGACCGCGATCTGCGCGTGCAGCGCCGAGACCTCCTCGTCCCAGCCGAGCTGCACGTCCGCCGACTCGCCCCGCCCCACCCACAGCTCGGCCGCTCCCGGCTCGATCGCGACGATCTGCTGCGCGTCCCCACCGTCGCGGAAGACCAGGAACGGGTGCCCCGCCCGTTCGGCTTCGATCTGCGCCTTCAGCTCCGGTGCGCTCGCCGCCCGTCGTTCGCTCATGCCCGGATCCTAGGAGCCAAGCCGGAATCCAGCTCCACCACTGGGCGATCTCCGCCAACACGCAAGTTCCTTGGACATATGTCGATTTGTATTCGGCGGCCCCGACCCGCACACTCCCCCGATGGAAGGCATCCAAGAATTCTTCTTCGACTGGTACCCCGTCTTCGGGGTCTTCTTCATGGCCTGCCTGCTGCTGGTCTTCCTGCGGCTGATGCGCAGCACGGTCGGCAGCACCAAGCCGGAAACGGTGAAGGCGAGCAAGACCGAGCCGGTCCTCTGGGAGGAAGTGCAGGGCGTCGACGCCGCCAAGGACGAGCTGATCGACGTCGCCGCCTGGCTGCGCGAACCGGACCGCTTCGCCGCCCTCGGAGCGAAGGCGCCGCGCGGCGTCCTCCTCTACGGACCGCCCGGCACCGGCAAGACGATGCTGGCGCGAGCGGTGGCCGCCCAGGCCGGGGTCGACTTCTTCGCCTCCTCCGGCTCCAGCTTCGTCGAGATGTTCGTCGGCCGCGGCGCGGCGCGGATCCGTCGCCTCTTCAAGGAGGCGCGCAAGTCCGGCCGCGCGGTGATCTTCATCGACGAGCTCGACGCCGTCGGCGGCGCCCGCAGCGGCGGTGGCGGCGACGGCGGCTCCAGCGAGCGCGAGCAGGCGCTGAACCAGCTGCTGGTCGAGCTCGACGGCTTCGAGAAAGACCCCGGCACCGTGATCGTGATCGCCGCCTCCAACTACGTCGACAAGCTCGACAAGGCGCTGCTGCGCCCGGGGCGCTTCGACCGTCAGGTGCTGGTCTCACCACCGGACCGCGACGGGCGCGAGGCGATCCTCCGCAGCCACGCCAAGGACAAGCCCCTCGCCGATGACCTCGATCTCACCGACGTCGCCCGCAAGACGACCGGGATGACCGGCGCCCAGCTCGCCAACGCGCTCAACGAGGCGGCGATCATCGCGGGCCGGGCCGGCCACGACACAATGGCCCGGGAGGACCTCGACGAGGCGCTGCTGCGGCAGTCGGTCGGCTCCCAGCAGGCGCGGCGCCTGAGCCAGAAGGAGCGGCGGATCGTCGCCTACCACGAGGCCGGCCACGCGCTCTGTCGCAAGCTGCTCGGGCTCGACCCGCCGGAGATCCTCAGCATCGTCCCGCGCGGTCCCGCGCTTGGCTTCGTCGGCCACTCGCCCCAGGAGGACAGCTATCTGAAGTCCCGCGACGAACTGCTCGATGAGGTGGTGACGCTGCTCGGCGGGCGCGCCGCTGAGGAGGAGGTGCTCGGCGAGTCCTACTCGGGCGCAGTCGACGACCTCTCCCGGGTCCACATGGTCTGCAAGCAGATGGTCGGCGAGTTCGGCATGGGGGTGGCGCTGGATGCCCATGGGCCACCGCCGATCGCGATGCCGGTCGGCGACTATGCCGTCTCCGACGAAACGCGCCGCGAGGTCGACGTGGCGGCGATGACGCTCGCCCACGACGCCCACCGGCGGGCGCGAGCCTTGATCGCCGCCAACCGCGAGTGTCTCGAGGATCTCGCCGCCAACGCGCTCGAGCGCGAGACCCTGACCCGCGAGGACCTAGACGAGATCTTCACCGCTCACGAGCTGCGCCAGCTGGCGGAGCAACGCAGCTCGGCCGCCGCGCTGGTGGCGATGGCCCGCGAACCCGAGCAGCCCGAGTAGCATTCCTGGCCAGGCAGCCAGGATGAGCGACGACACCTACTACTTCCCCCCAGGGCGCTCGATGGCGCGGCGCGTCCACGGCGAGCGCTCGGTCGGGCTTCTCTACGGCCAGCGGGCGCTGCTGATCGGGGCACTGGAACCGCTCACCTATACCGGCACGATGCTGAGCACGAAGTCGGGTGACTGGCCGTTCACGCGCCTCGCGCGCACGGCGAAGATCCAGGAGACGGTCTTCCTCGGCACCCGCGAGGAAGCCGACCAGGCGCTCGCCGCGGTGCACCGCCTGCACGAGCGGATCAAGGGCTCGCTGCCGGAGGCCGCGGGCGCCCACCCGGCCGGCGCCGCCTACTCGGCCTTCGACCCGAAGCTGATGCTGTGGACCCTGGCCGTGATCGCCGACTCCGGACGGGCGATGTACGAGGCGATGGTGCAGCCACTGAGCGAAGGCGAGCGCGAGGCGCTCTGGCAGGACTACGTCCGCTTCGGCGAGCTCTTCCGCCTGCCCAGCAGCGAGGTCCCCGGCAGCTACCGCGAGTTCCGCGCCTGGTGGCAGGAGCGCCTGGATTCGCCCGACCTCTGCGCCACGCCGCACGCGCTGGAGATGGCACCGCTGGTCGCCTTCAAGCAGCCGGTGCCGGCCGCCGCCCGCGCCAACCTCGCGACCCAGAACCTCGTCATCAAGGGGACGCTGCCGCCGCGGGTGCGGGAGATCTTCGGCATCCGCTGGACCCGCGGCCACGAGACCGCCTTCCGCTCGATCACTGCCAGCCACCGCCGCGCCCGCCGCGCCTTCCCGTACCAGCTGCGCCGCGGCCGCAACGACGTCTTCTTCGACGTCGTCACCCAGCAGGAGCGGCGGCGGGGCGGCACGGCGACGCCGGAGCTGGGCGCGGGCGTCAACTGAGCCTGAGACGCGCGCCGGAATTGCGGCGGCAGCGGCTGCGATGATGCCCCGAATGCGCCGTCTCGTCGTCATCCTCGCCGTCTCCATCGCCATGCTGGCTCCGGCCAGCGCCGCCGCCCTCGACCGAACGGTCAGCGTCAAGGCCACCGTCGAACGCGAAGTACCGAACGACACTGCAGAAATCGGCTTCTTTGTCAGCAAGGAACGACATGGTCGCGGGGCGGCGCTGCGGATCGTGGCGATCCGGCTGCAGGCCGTGATTGCGGCGGCACGAGCGTTCCCGGGAGTCGGACCGGGCGATGTCAGCACCGGCGACATCACCGTCCGCCGGGTCGAGCGCGGCAAGAACCCCGTCTACCGTGCCAGCGAGGGCGTCACCGTGATCCTCCACCGCCCCGAGACGGCCGGCGAACTGATCGCGGCCGGAGTTGCCGCCGGGGCGACGGGAACGCGCGGGCCCAACTTCTTCGTCGGGGACAAGGAAGTTGCCTACGACGCGGCCCTGGTCGAAGCGATGAAACGGGCCAAAGCCAAGGCGGAAGCTCTGGCGATAGCGGCCGGGGCGACGCTGGGTCCGGTGGTCACGATCGCGGAGAGCGGGGATGTGGTTCCGGCGCCGATGCCGGCGGCGAAAGCGCTTGAGAAGTGCGTCGGGTCGAAAGCGACTCCCGTCCGCAAGGGGAAAGCCAGCAAAAAGGCCACGACGAGCGCGGCCTGCGCCGCGCCGGCGCCTCCTGTCCAGGCCGGAAACTCAAGCGTGACTGCGACCGTCAACGCCGTCTTCGAACTGGCGCTGCCCTCGCCGTGACCGCGATGGTCACGATCCCGGGCCGCTTCAACGGACCGCAGGAGAGTGGCAACGGCGGTTACACCAGCGGTGTTCTCGCCGCGCACCTCGACGGTCCGGTCGAGGTCAGCCTGCGCAGCCCCGTGCCGCTGGATCAGCCGCTCGAGTTGACGGAGGGTGACGAAGCCTCGCTGCGACTGCTCGCCGGCGAGACCCTGATCGCCGAGGCGCGGGCGCTGCCAGAGCTCGACGTCGCAGTGCCGGCGCCGGTCGACCTCGGCGAGGCGCGCCGCGCGTCCGAGAACTACCGCGCCCCGGACGATGGCATCTTCAGCAACTGCTTCGTCTGCGGCCGCGCCCGCGGCGAGGACTGCTTCGAGGTCTTCGCCGGTCCGGTCGAGGGCCGCGAGATGGTCGCGACGCCGTGGACGCCTCCAGCCTGGGCCGCCGCTGACGGCGGCACCGTGCGCCCAGAGTTCGTCTGGGCGGCGCTCGACTGTCCCACCTACTTCGCCTGTCACCTCGAGGGCGAGTTGACGCTGAGCATGCTGGTCCGCCAGCGGGCCGAGATCCTCGCCCCGGTTCGGGCCGGCGAGGAGCACGTGGTCATCGCCTGGCCGATCGAGCAGGACGGTCGCAAGCGCCTCGCCGGCGGTGCGATCGTGGCGGCGGACGGCGAGATCCTCGCGGTCGCCGAGGGGCTGCTGATCGAGCCGCGGCCTGCGAGTTGATGGGCGGTACTGGGCTCGAACCAGTGACCCCCTCCTTGTAAGGGAGGTGCTCTCCCAACTGAGCTAACCGCCCGGGTTGCAGCTGGTCCGATGATTATGAAGGAGGTTTGAACCCCCGCAAGGGGAGCTCCGTATCCCGGTCCGATGACGGCGATCGTGAGAGTGAGGCGGGGGTGCCAGGCAGTGGCCCTCGTGCTCGTCGTCATCGCCTTCGCGCTGGCGCTGGCGGGCATCGCCTCCAGCGGAGCGGCGGCCGAGGAGACCGCGCGATCGAGCCGCACCGCCACTGTCGACATCGTCAACTTCGCCTACAAGCCGCCGACGCTGATGGTCGGTCGCGGCTCCACGGTCGTCTTCGCCAACACGAGCCGGACCGCGCACACGGCGACCCGCAAGGGCAGCTTCACTACCGGCCGGATCAAGGCCGGCAAGTCGGTCTCCGTCCGCTTCGGCCAGAAGGGCACCTTCGCCTACCACTGCACGATCCACCCCTTTATGAAGGGCAAGGTCATCGTCGACTAGCCTCTCGCGGGGCATGGATACGACGATCCTCTGGCGGGCAGCGCTGGTTCAGCTGATCGCCGTCGCCGCCCTCTCGCTGGCGCTCGGCCTCGCCCTCCCCCACAGCTTTTTCGAGGACTGGGGCTGGCTCGCCGGCCCGGGCTCGTGGATGCTCTGTGCGGCCTTCACCGCTCGGGTGCTCTCGCTGCCCCTGGTGCCGACCCTGGCCGGCGCGGTCCTCGCCGGGCTGCCGAGCCTGCTCGCTGTCGTCGTCGGCCTCCACTGGGCCGGGGCGATCGTCGCCGTCGCCCTCTTCGCCCTCTGGTGCGCGCGGCTGCCGCGCGGAGCCGCTATCCGAGCTTGATGCTGACCTTGGCGCCGGCGGGCAGGACCGTGCCGGCGGCGACGTACTGCTTGACGACGCGAGAGGTTTTCGATTTCTCGCCGCGGACCTTGCCGAGTGCGCAGCCGGCACCGGTGAGTCTCTTCCTCGCACCAGCCAGCCGTCCGTCCATAAGCCTGGGAACACGGCAGCCTTCGAGGCGTTGCTGGCGACGAGCCGCCTCTGCTTCTTCCCGCAGTCGCCTTTCCCGCTCTTCCCGGAGCTGCTGTTCATCGGGAGGCCCCAAGACGACGTGAGTCTGGAGGCCGCCCTCCCAGCCAGCACCACCCATGATCGGATAGTCGAACGGGGCTCCGCCCGCGGCCGGGTTGCCGGCACGATGGTGAACGGTGAGGGTCACGATGTCGCCCTCCGACACGTTGATGCTGGTCGGCACGGAGGTGCCGATGGCATCGTGCGCAGCCTCGGCGTTGATGGTGAAGGCAACGTGAACCCCATCGTCATAGATGACCTGCGCGTGCTGGTCGTCGATCAGTTTCAGCTCCTGATTGTCTGCCAACTGAACTGTCCACGAGTATTCCTCCGGATCCTCAGGCCCATCAATCGCCGCGAACGTCATCGATCCGTCAAAGAGCGGCGGCTCGGGATCCGCGGCCATCGCGCCTGCCCCGCTGGAGAAAGCAGTGAGCAGGACTAAGAGAAAGATCTTTAAGGCATTCCGCATCGCCGGAGCATAAACGTGCCCTGGCTACTCGCCGGGCCTGCCAACATCATCCGCAACCTCGGCCTCCGGCACGCCGCTACCGCCACCGAGCTTCCCCAGCAGGACTTCCTCGCGGCTGTAGTGGCCGACTGAGTCGAACCAGCGCTTGGCGCGCAGGCCCTCCCGCAGATCGCAGTCGGCGATCACGATTCCCTCTTCGCCGTAGAGCGGGCCGGCGATCACCTCGCCCCAGGTCGGCTCGATGATCGCGGCGCCGCCGTTGCCGAAGACCTCGCGGTCGGGCAGCTCGACCGGGAAGTCGTCGGGAAATGCCTCGCGGGGGATGAACTGCGGCGCCGAGATGACGAAGGCGCCTGACTCGATCGCGACGTGGCGCATGCTCGCGAGCCAGCTGTCGGAGTCGTCGGCGGTCGGCGCCACCCAGATCTGCGGGCCCGACCTGTACATCGCGTAGCGCGCCAGCGGCATCCGGTTCTCCCAGCAGATCAGGCCGCCGATCTTGCCCAGCGGGGTCTGGACGGCTTCCAGGTCCTCACCCGCACCGATCCCGTGGAAGAGACGCTCGTGATGGGTCGGCATCAGCTTGCGGTGCTTCCAGAGCAGCCCATCGGGACCGACCAGGACCAGCGTGTTGTAGAGGGAGCCGGGCCGTTCCGCCTCGCGCTCGTTGACGCCGATCGCGCAGTGGGCGCCGGTGCGGCTGCAGGCCTCGACCAGCTCGTCGGTCAGCGGCCCCGGCACGTCGACCGAGCTTTCCCAGAGTCGCTGCCAGAGCTCGTCGAAGCCCTGGAAGCCCGCCGCGGCAGCCGCCCAGGACTGCGAGGGATAGAGGGAGACGAAGGCCTCGGGGAGGACGACCAGTTCAGCGCCGTCGGCGGCGGCGCGCTCGATCAGCCGGGCGGCCTTGGCGATCGACCCGGGCGCGTCGAGGATCGCCGGCGTCGCCTGCGCGGCGGCGATTCGCACCTTCCCAAGCGAAGTCATCCTCGGGTGAGGATCTCAGAACTCGAACTCGACATCGTGCCAGAACTGCTCGTCACCTTTGAGTGACTGCGTATTGCGGAGGTCGCTCATCTCCGTCAGCTCTTCGATCAAGACGCGGCGGGGCACCTCGGTGCCGCTTTTGACCGAGCCGTGCTTTTCGGCGGCGGTGGAGACCATCGTCGCCAGCCGCTCGGGGCCGGGCTTTTTATCCCGATGCTCGAACCCGTTCCAGAGCGTCTTCGGCGTGGCGTTGAGACTGCCGTGGTGGCCGACCTTGTAGAAGCGGGCATCGGCCAGGCGCTTGCGGATCGCGTCAGCTTCGTCGCACTCACGCAGCGCGTAGTTCCAGTTCTCGATCTGGGCGTCGCCGGGGAACAGGAGCCGGGTGTCGCCGATCTCGAACAACAGGATCACGCTGGTGTTATTCAGCGCGTCGTCGAGGGCTCGCACGATGGCGAGCGCCTCCTGGGCCTGCATCTTGTCGATCTGCGGGATCACCCAACGGGCCTCCTGGGTGGAGCGCCGGCTGGTGGGTGCGCCGTCGAAGATCGGCGAGCGCTCGGCCCCGTCCACGTCGAGCGCACGCGCGGCCAGGTGCCAGAACTCGTCCTCGTTCTTATCGGCTTGGTGGGAGATTGCCGAGGACTGCTCCAGCGTCGGCGGGCCCAAGACGTCGACGCGCACGCCGGGCAACAGCGCCCCCAGTTTCAGCTTCGTGCCGAAGTTGACGTAGACGTTCTGATCGCCCATCGACATCAGGTTCCGCACCGACTCTGCGTTTTTGAGGTTGGTTTCACCCAGGAAGCGGACCTGGTTGGCGACGGCATTCGAAACCGCATCTGAGGCCTCAAGCCTCGGAACCTGCTCCAGCACCGCCTCCGCAACGGCCTGCATCGCCGACAGGCGGGTCGTCAGCGCACGAGCGCGCAGGCGGCCGCCGCCGTCCGAGCTCGCCGGCGCTTTCGCGTCCTTATCGAGGTCGGGATCCTCGGTCCAGGGCTGGACGACGAGGTCCGGCTTGAGTGAGGCGATCACCTTCCCCGGCTTCCCCGCGAAGCCGGAGATGTGGTCGGCGTGACGGTGAGTGGCCACCAGGATCTGCAGCTTGCCGCCACAGTCCTCTTTGATCTTCTCGGCGATCTCCAGCATGCCGCCGGAGGGGCCGGTTTTCGACTGTTTCGTCGATCCGAAGTCGATCAGGACGTTGCGCTGGGAACGCGGGTAGGTGAAGGTCAGCAGGAAGCAGTCGCCGAAGCCGACGTTGTAGGAGCGGATCCTGACCTGCGTGGGGGGAGCGGAGGCCACGTCACCAGACCTCGCTGCGGTTGTTGCGCCCGTCGAGCCCGGCACGACGCCGGTGCAGCGTCGCCAGCCGGGCGCCGATCGATTTGCCGGCGTCGAAGCCGCCGTGATCCCACAGGTACTGCAGCCGCCCCTGTGCCTCGGCCAGTCCTTCGGGCTCTCCTTTGCGCGGGAGGCGGTTGTGGATGTCGTACTTCAAGCGCCCGTACTCGTCGAGGATCAGGGTGCTGCCGCCCTCCAGCGTTACCGGCTCGTCGTCCTTCATCCCGACCGGAGGAGTGAGCCCGATCTGTCCCAGGTCGCGCGCCTGGAGCTTCACGTACTGAGTGCACTCGGCGACCGTCTCGCGCAGCGGCAGGCCATCGTTTGGCGAGGTGCGAACGCTCGGCCGCACGCTGGCCACCCGGGTGTAGGCGCTGGGGTCGAAGCGGAGGGTTTTGCGATTGGCCCAGAGCAGGCCGAACATCTCGATCGAGTCGGTCTGGAGGCTCTGGAAGTGGAGCCCGTGGTGCTCTATCGGCTGCTCGGGCGGCTTCCATGTCCCGTCTTTGGTGCCCGAGGCCGGCTTGATCCCGTAGCGCCCGAACCAGGTGAGCAGGCCGCCACGCAGGCCATAGCGATCGTCCGGGCGAATCTCGCTATCTGCGGTGACGAGGGCGCTCAGGTAGTCGCCGAAATCGATGTGAATCGGGGGCGTGTAGGTCGATCGCGCGGATCGCCATGGTCAGCAGGACGTCGGCGATCGCCGCACCCTCCTCGCCAACCCGCTCGAGGTCCAGGTATTTGCCGCCGATCGTGCCGAGGGAGCCGAGCCGCCGCGTCCAGGCGTCGACAAAGGTCTGCATCATCGCCGCGACCAGGATCTCGCCGCGGTTGTGGGCCTCTTCGTACTCAGGGCGTTTGAGGATGTTCACGTCAGGTGGGATCTCGACCGAACGGCGCAGCGCCCCCGTCGCCGACCCCGTCGCGGGCCCCATTTCCTCCGCCAGCCCGAGGAGCACGGATTTCATCAGCCTCTCCCGCGAGACTTCTTTTTTGGCGACCAGCCCTTTGCGCCGCAGGCCAGCAGGCGTCGACTGCGCCAGCAGCGTCTGCAGAACCTGTTTCAGCGAGAAGACGGAGAGCAGGGCGACGATGTCTCCGAAGCCCTCGTGGAAGGCGGCCTGGTCCGGGGAGGAAGGCGACATGAAGCGTTCGCGGAGCCCGTCGAGGAGCGCATGTGAAGTCTCGTGGACGACGATGTCGTGGGACAGGCAGGTGAAGGCCATACCCTTCTCCGCCGGGTAGTAACCGAACACAAGCGACTCGGCCTCGCGCGAATAGAAGGCGTTCATCTCCTCGAAGGCGTGTGGCACCACCTTCAGCTGGTGGGCTTTGAAGCCCCAGGCGACCCGGCGCCCGAGGGCGTACTCGAAGCGCGCCAGCGTGCGCATCACCAGGGCGTAGACGTTGGCTGCGTGAAAGCCCGGATCGCCCAGCAGCGCCTCGTCGCTCGCCGGCTCGGACCCGTCGACGACCGCGGGGCTGTACATCTTCCCGGTCGAGGAGTCGTAGTCGATCACACAAACCCGGTGCCCGATCGGCCCCGGCTGCAGGTCCTCCCACGGCACCGAGACTGTCGTCGTCAGGATCCGATCGTCGTCGAGCCGTACCCCCGGATCCTGCGCGACGACCGGCATCTTCCGCGTCCGCAGCTCAGCCATGCGGCCAATCCTTACCGACGGGATCGCTTTATGCAAAGAACATTTGAGTTCTCGGTAATTCTTCGTCAGTTGACACGCGGGTCTTCTGCACAGACGATGCCGGCTCGTGACTTCCTCGTCCGCCGTCCGATCTCTGAGCTTTGCCTGCGCTCTCGTCCTCTCCGCGATGGCCGCGGCGTGGAGCTCGCCGACCCCGGCGCAGGCAACGCCGCTCCAGCCCGGCTTCACCGAGTCCGTCGTCTTCAACGGCCTGACCGAGCCGACCGACCTCGCCTTCGCACCGGACGGCCACGTCTTCGTCGCCGAGAAGAGCGGCCTGATCAAAGTCTTCCCCAACCTCAACGCGACGACGTCGACGATCGCCGCCGACCTGCGGACTCAGGTCTACAACTTCTGGGATCGCGGTCTGCTCAGCATCGCGCTCGACCCGATGTTCCCCGTGCGTCCCTACCTGTACGCGCTCTACACGCTCGACGGCGGAATCGGCGAATCGGTGCCGCGCTGGGGGCAGCCCGGCGCCACTTCGGACCCGTGCCCGACGCCGCCCGGGGCCACCGGCAGCGGCTGCGTCGCCAGCACGCGCCTCTCCAAACTGACGCTCAGCGGCAACACCCTCAGCAGCGAGCAGGTCCTGATCAACGACTGGTGTCAGCAGTACCCGAGCCACTCGGCCGGCGGGCTCGCGTTCGGGGGCGACGGCATGCTCTACGCCTCGGGCGGAGACGGCGCCAGCTTCACCTTCACCGACTACGGTCAGCAGGGACAGCCGCTCAACCCTTGCGGCGACCCGCCCGTTCCGGCCGGCGGTGTACAGACCTCACCGACCGCCGAGGGTGGCGCCCTGCGCGCCCAGGACATCGTCACCCCCTCCGACCCGACCGGCCTCAACGGAAGCCTGATCCGGGTCGACCCCGACACGGGAGCCGGCGCGCCCGGGAACCCGATGAGCGCGAGCCCCGACCCGAACGCGCGGCGCATCGTCGCCACCGGGATGCGCAACCCCTTCCGCTTCGCCCCTCGACCCGGCACCTCCGAGATCTACATCGGCGACGTCGGCTACGACGCCTGGGAGGAGATCGACCGCGTGCCGCGTGCCGACGACGCGACCGTCGACAACTTTGGCTGGCCCTGCTACGAGGGCGTCGGCCGGTCGTCGTATGAGGGAGCGGGCCTGAACCTGTGCAAACAGCTCTACAACACGCCCGGCTCCGTTACCTCGCCGCACTTCACCTACGCGCACGGAAAACAGGTGGTGACGGGCGAGGACTGCCATGAAGCTGGCGGCTCCTCGATCTCCGGGCTCGCCTTCTACCAGGGCGGCAACTACCCCGCCGCCTACACGGGTGCCCTCTTCTTCGCCGACTACTCGCGACGCTGCACCTGGGTGATCTTCGAAAAAAACGGGCAGCCTGACCCGGCGACGCGGGCGAGCTTCCTGCGCGACAACGATCCGGTCAACATCGAGATCGGGCCCGGCGGCGACCTCTTCGTCGTCGACTTCACCGGCTCGGTGCGGCGCGTCACCTACGCCAGCGGGAATCGCCCGCCCACCGCAGCCGCGGCCGCCCAGCCACAGTCCGGACCTCTGCCGCTGACGGTGAACTTCGACGGCACGGGCTCGACCGACCCAGACAGCGGCGACACGCTGACGTACGCCTGGGATCTCGATGGCGACGGGGAGTACGACGACTCGAACGCGGCGAAACCCAGCTGGACTTACACCAGCGCTGCGACCGTCACGGTGCGGCTGCAAGTGACCGACAAAGGGGGCCTGTCGGCCACCCACTCGGTCGTGATCGGCGCTGGTAACGAACCTCCCGATGCGCAGATCGATACTCCGACCGCAGCCCTGCACTGGGCGGTCGGCGAGGAGGTGTCGTTCTCCGGCAAAGGCAGCGACCCCCAAGACGGAGCGCTGGGCCCGGGAAGCATGACCTGGGCCCTGATCGTGCGCCACTGCGAAACGGTGGACGCCTGTCACTCCCACTCGATCCAGTCCTATCCCGGCGTCTCCGAAGGAAAATTCACAGCGCCCGACCACGACTATCCGTCGCACCTCGAACTGCGCCTGACCGTCACCGACAGCGGCGGCCTCAGCGACACCGAGACGCTGCGGCTCGATCCGCGCACGGTGGATCTCACCTTCAGCACGGACCCGGCCGGCCTGTCGCTGGGCGTCGGCCAGCAAACCGCCGCCACGCCGTTCACCGAGACGGTCATCGTCGGCTCGCGCAACACGGTCACGGCACCGACGCCGCAGTCGCAGAGCGGTTCCGCACTGGGCTTCGCCTCCTGGTCGGACGGCGGCACCCGCACCCACGAGATCGTCGCGCCAGAGACGGCGACGACGTACACGGCCACCTACAAACCCGAACCGGCGCCAGCTGGCCTGGTCCTCGGCTACGGCTTCGAGGAGACCTCCGGGACGAGTGTGACCGATGCCTCGCCGGCGAAAAACAACGGCACCGCCAACGGCGCCACCCAGACCGCCAGCGGCCGCTTCGGCCGGGCACTCAGCTTCGACGGCATCAACGACCGGGTCGACGTCCCCGACGCCGCCTCCCTGGAGCTGGCCAACGCGCTGACCGTCGAGGCCTGGGTGAAACCCACCAGCTCACGCCTGCACGCGCCGGTGGTGACCAAGGAAACGAGCAACTTCTATACCTACCGGCTCGAGGCCGGCGGTGAAACCAAAGGGGTCGCCGAGGGCTTCATCTCCGATGCCGCCTGGTCCTGGGAAGACGCCGAGGACACCAAA
>DASSFS010000103.1:0-51764 GCA_035694165.1 Solirubrobacterales bacterium
GACCGCGCGCGGTCGCCGTGCTCCCCGTGCCAGCGGCGATGAGCGCGAACGCGCGATCCTCGCCACCGCCGAACGCCTGCTCGAGGAGCGCTCTCTGAACGAGATCTCGGTCGAGGACCTGGCCAGCGGCGCCGGCATCTCGCGCTCGACCTTCTACTTCTACTTCCCCTCCAAGGACGCGGTCCTGCTCACCCTGGTCGAACGGATGGTCGAGGAGGGAGCCGGCAACCGCCAGGAGGCGCTGGCGAAGCTGGCGGAGGAACCGCGGGCGGGGTTGCGCCAGGGGCTGCAGGCGACCTTCGAGGCCTTCGGATCGCGCCGCGGCGCGATCCTCGCCGCCGCCGAGCTGCGAGCGACCAACGCCGAGGCGCGGCAGCTGTGGTCGGAGGTGATGGAGGGCTGGGTCGCCGACGTCAGCGCGATCATCGAGTCCGAGCGTGCCCGTGGCGTCGCCCCCCCGGGATTGCCGGCCCGCGAGCTCGCGATCGCCCTGCTGCAGATGAACGAGCGGGTCCACTTCGCCACCTTCGCCGGCGAGACTCCAGCCCTCGAGGAGGACCGGGTCATGGACGTCCTGGTCGACGTCTGGGCGCGGGCGATCTACGGCGCCGCCGCAGCCGGCTGAGCGGTCGACTCGAGCACCTCAAAGCCGATTCCGGCCCGCTGCAGGCGGTCCATCAGGGCATCGCCCATCGCCACCGCGGTGGTGACCTGGCCGGCGCTTGCCGGCAGCTCGTCGAAGGCGAGGCAGAGCGCCGACTCGGCCAGCATCTTCGAAGTCTCGCCGTAACCCGGATCGCCGCCGGAGACCTCGGTGACGACACGCTCGCCGCCGCCTTCGCCGACGAACCTGACCTTGAACCAGCTCTTGGCGCGCTCTGCCGGGTCCGGCCCCTCACCCGGGGATTTGACCTTCAACAGCAGCTTGCGGGTCGGCGGCAGCGGCGCCATCACCGCGACCGTCCCCACCCCGGCACCCAGTGCAGCCAGAGTGGTGAGCCGCTTGGCGACCAGGTTGTGGCCATAGGTGAAGTTGGGGCCGTAGCGATCGAGTGCGGCGGCGGAGCGGCGGACAACCCCACCGTCGATCGTCGGCAGCGGCACCGTCCAGCCGCCCAGCGCCTGCTCGCGGCCGATCCGCGCCGAGGCGGAATGGATCTCACGCCCCGCCGGCCGCTGCTCTCCGCGACGGCGCTCCTTGGCCGCAGCCAGGGTCTGGCGGGCGCGGGCGAACCCGTTGATCGCCGAGTGGTAGGTGCCGCCGGAGAAGCTGGCCCCCATGCGGACATAGCCGTTCACAGTCAGTGGCACGGCCTCGGGCAGCTGTTTCACCGTGAAGTAGGCGCCGAGGTCGTGCGGAATCGAGTCGAAGCCACAGCAGTGGACCAGCCGCGCGCCGGTTCGCTCGGCCTCGGCGTGGTGGCTGCACCACATTCGGTCGACGAACTCGGGCTCGCCGGTGAGGTCGACGTAATCGGTCCCGGCCGCGGCGCAGGCGGCGAGGAGGGGCTCGCCGTAGAGGGCATAGGGACCGACAGTGGTGATCACGACCCGGGCGGATTCGGCGACCTTCGCCAGCGCCTGCCGGTCGGCTGCGTCGGCCTCGATCAGATCGGGGATCGAAGAGGCCGGCGACTGCTCCGCGAGGTGCGACTGCACCGCCTCCAACTTCGCTGGATTGCGCCCGACCAGCGCCCACTTGAGCCCCTCTGGAGCGTTCGCTGCGAGGTACTCAGCCGTCAGACCCCCGGTAAATCCGGTGGCCCCAAACAGGGCGAGGTCGTATTGGCGATCCGCGGGCATAGGGGGATTCTGTCAGCGACGGGCGCAGGCCGCCCGTCGCTGACCCTTACTGCTATCCCAGTTCGATGACCGTGGCGCGCAGGGAGCCGGTAGTGGCGGGGCTGCAGCCAGTGCTTCCAAACGCCAACGCTGAAAGCGTCTGCGGCTGACCCGCCTGCTGGAGGCCCAAGGCCGTAGAGCTGCTGCCGACCGGTTCGATGTTGAACGGCGGCGTGCCATTGGCATTGGCCCAGAGGCCGGCGCCAGTCATCGGCACCCCGTTGACGAGGATGGTGACGAATGGCTGGCACACTTCACTTTCGGTGCCATCGGCGTCGGTGGGCGTGCCTTTCAGTTCGACCAGGAGCTCATACGATTTGCCGGCTACCGGCGTAAAGGTGGGGGTCCCGCCAAGCGGGACAACGAAGCCGCCGGGGGTCGCAATGGTGAGTCCGGGCACCGATGCGGACTGTACTTCGGCGACCTGCAATCCCGCGAGAGCGCCGGCCGCGAGGTTGTTCCTGGTCAGCGTCGCTTTCGCGACCTTGCCACCTGACACCGCGCCCTTCTTGATCTTCACCGCCGTGACCGCGTTCGCCGCGATGGTCTTCGTCTTTACGGCGTTCTTGGCCAGGTTCCGGGTCTTCACGGCGTTCGCCGCGATGTTCTTCGACTTGACCGCGTTCTTGTCCAGTTGCGCCGCGGCGTAGACGACGCCTCCGCTTAGCGCCAAAAACAACGCCAGGGTCGCGACGACGTTCGCGTAGGTAAGGGCGCTACGTAGCTTCATCACTTCATTGGCTCCTTCTTGGTTGCAGTAATCGCGCGAGTTCTACCGGATTACTCAGACTGATATCCGCTGGTACGGTGACCGCGTGGCAGTTCGGCCCTACACCCCAAGCGTCGACCGCGGCCTCACGCTCGCGCTGCTCGAGCGCCTCTTCAAAACGCCGGTCGGCACTTGGACGGCGATCAACGTCGGCCAGCGAGTCGATCCGCCATTGATGCGGCTCACCCGCGGCCGGCTCCGTGTGGGATTCATCGCGCCCACCGTCGTGCTCACCCACACTGGGGCGAGGAGCGGCAAGCGCCGCAACACGCCGTTGCTCTACTTCACCGACGGCGACGAGGTGGTCCTGGTCGCCTCCAAGGGCGGCGCCGCGTCACACCCCGCCTGGTACCACAACGTCAAAGCCAATCCCGAGGTGGAAGCCTGTAGCGACGGCCGGCCACAGCCATACCTCGCCCGCGAGGCGGCTGGCGAGGAACGCGAGCGACTCTGGAAGCTGGCGACGACCCTCTACGACGGCTACGACCTCTACCAGGAGAAGGCGCGCGAGCACCGCACGATCCCGGTGGTCGTACTCACTCCCCGCTAGGCGGTCTCAGACTCGTGGCGTAGCTGGGCAAGGAACTGCCCGGTGTCTATGTACTCGCTCATCTCGGCTATGCGCCCATCCTCATCGAGGGCCATGAATAGGCCTCCCCGCAGCTCTAGCCTCCTTCCCGTCGGCGCAAGTCTCTCGCCACCCACCACCAAGTCGCCGCTATGCGTACCTCGCTCGAGGTTCTCGGCCGCAAGGGTTTGCGTTCCTTCGTCGACCAACAGTCGTTTGCACTCGATCGTGAGATCGGGAAAGGCTGCCAGCTCAGACTCGTAGCGCTCTCGAAGAGCGTCAACGCCGTGCGCGACCTCAATGCCGTCGTGAAAGACCAGGTTCTCGCTGTAGAGGGAGTAGTAGCGCTCCAGGTCCCGACGATTCCAGGCGGCGACGTATTCCGCGTAGAAGCCGCGCAGCTCAGCCGTGCTCAACAATTACCGAGCAAGCCGTCGAGCGATGACCTTGAGGGCAAGGATCTCGTCCGCGCCCTCGAAGATCGACAGCACCCGGGCATCCACGTAATAGCGGCTGATCGGGAACTCCTCGGCATAGCCCATGCCGCCATGGATCTGCATCGCCTCGCGGGTCACCCACTCCGCGACACGACAGACATAGGCCTTGACCATCGAAGCCTCCATCGCTCCCTCGCCCTGGGCCATCAAACGAGCCACGCGATAGGCGAACTGGCGGCTGGCCTGGATGATCACCGCCATCCGGGCCAGCTTCGCGCGGGTGAGCTGGAACTCGATGATCGGTTTGCCGAAGACGTCGCGCTCCGACGCGTAGGCGTAGGCGGCCTCATATGCGGCCTGCATCACGCCCACTGCGCGCGCCGCGGTTTGGATGCGGCCGTTCTCGAAACCCGCCATCTGGAAGTAGAAGCCGCGACCCAGCCCCTCCTCGCCGCCGATCAGGTTCTCCGCGGGGAGGTACCAGTTGTCGAACGCGACCTCGTAGGAGTGCATCCCGCGGTAGCCGATCGTGTCGATTGCGCGGCCCTCCATCTTGCCGCCCTCCTCCTGGCTGAGCTCGAAGCCGTGACCGGCGCCGCGCTCCTTCGGGACGATGAAGAGCGAAAGTCCCTTGTGACCCTTTGAGCGATCCGGGTCGGTCCGCGCCAGCAGCATGAACACGTCTGCCCTGGCACCAAAGGTGCACCAGGTCTTGACGCCGTTGATCCGCCAGCCGTCCCCGTCCGCGGTGGCCATGGTCCTCACCGAGGCGACGTCGGACCCGTAATCGGGCTCCGTCACGGCAATCGCGACCATTAGCTCACCGCTGGCCATGCGCGGAAGCCAGGCCTGCTTCTGGTCCTCGGTGCCGCCTGCCAAAAGCGCCCGCGCGAGGATCTCGGGCCGGGTGACCAGGGAGCCGCCGACGCCGAGCGATCCGCGCGAGAGCTCCTCGGTCGCGGCGACCATCGAGAGATACTCGCCCTCGCCCTCAGCTGCGAAGCCTTCGTACTGTTCGGGAATCGAGACGCCGAACGTCCCGATCTCCGACAGCCCTTCGATGATCTCCTCGGGGATGTCCTCGTTGTTGCGGTGGATCTCCTCGGCTACCGGACGGATCCGCTCCTCGGCGAAGCGCCGGAAGGTGTCCTGCACCATCACGAAGTCGTCGTCGAGGTGGCGCGGGCCCTGGGTCCCGCAGAGCTCCGACAGGAACTCCGGGGAGCGATAGGGGCGCGCGAAGGCGAGTGCGGAGTCGAGAGCAGTCAATTCTGCGCCCCACTCCTGCTCGCGACCCATCAGCCGGGTGGCAACGTCATGGACAACGTCGGCGACGAAGGCGCAGGCGATGCGGGCCTCCTCGTCCCCCTTCTCGCCGTAGTCGAGGACGGCGCGAGCGTTCTCGACTGCCGCTGCGGCGTGCGCGAGGTCGTAGGCGATGACCTGGTCGGCATCGACGTCTCCGTCGGCGGCGAGGTGCCCGAAGGCGCCTTCGACAACCGAGCCGGCGGTCTCGACAGCCGACGCGGCTGCGGCGAGGTCGGGGTGCTCTAGGGATACAGCGGCGGCGGAATCAGTTTCTCGTGGCATAGGCGGAGACAATAAAACCCTGGCTCGCTTCGAGGTCGGCCGTCCTCCGACCGCGGGCGAACCTATTGTTGCGCGCCCTTGTACGACGCCTCTCAGCACTTGATCGGCGACGGGGCGCGTGCCGGATCGCTTCCGGATTGGCCCGATGCCCGACCGCTCCGCTCGTGGCAGGAGGAGGCGACCGCATCTGTGCGAGCGCACTCGGACACCAGCTTCCTGGCCTCGGCCACGCCGGCGGCCGGCAAGACCACCTTCGGCCTGCACATCGCCCACCGGATGCTGAGCGCCAAGTTCGTCTCGCGCGTCGTCGTCGCCGGCCCGACCACCCACATCTGCCGCCAGTGGGCCGCCGACGCGGGTCGCTACGGCATCGACCTCGAGCCGAACAGGCCAAACTCCGACGGGCCGGAGTCGGCCGACTTCCACGGCGTCGCCGTCACCTACCAGACGATCGCGGCCGGGCCGGATACGCACCGGCTGGCCGCCGAGCGCCGGCCGACGCTGCTGATCGCCGACGAGCCGCACCACATGGGCGATCTGGCCGCCTGGGGCGTGCAAACCCGCAAGGCCTTCGACGGCGCTCGCTTCCGGCTGCTCCTCTCGGGCACGCCCTTCCGCTCCGACAACTCGGCGATTCCCTGGGTCATCTACGACGAGGACGGCCTCAGCCGGGCCGACTACGTCTACGGCTATCCGCAGGCGTTGGTCGACCGGGTATGCCGCCCGATCACCTTCCTCCCCTATGACGGCGAGATGGAGTGGCTCTCGGACGGTCGGCTGCGCAGCGCCGACTTCGACCTTGCCCTGCCGGCGGCGGAGGGGGCCCGGCGCCTGCGGACGGCGCTCAGCCCCGACGGCGAGTGGATGGGCGAGGTGCTGCGCGACGGCGACGCCAGGCTGAGCGAGGTGCGCGCCGATGGACACCCCGACGCGGGTGGCCTGGTCATCGCCTCCGACCAGGATCACGCGCGGGCGATTGCGGCGCGGCTTGGCTCGATCTCGGGGGAGCGACCGGAGCTGGTGATGAGCGACGAGCCCGATGCCAGCCGGCGCATCGCCGATTTCGCCTCCTCCGATCGCCGCTGGCTGGTCTCGGTCTTGATGGTCTCCGAGGGCGTCGACATCCCCCGCCTGCGGGTCGGTGTTTATGCGACCGCGGCCCGGACCGAGCTCTTCTTCCGCCAGGTGGTCGGTCGTTTCATCCGCACCACCCCGGGCGGGCCGCGCCGCCAGATGAGCTACCTCCTGATGCCGGCCGACCCGCGGCTGAAGGCACTCGCCCACGAGATCGAGCTGGAGCGCCGTCACGCGCTCGACCTCTCGCCGGGTGCCGAAGAGGAAGAGGGCGAAGAGATGGATGACTCCGGTCCGGAGGAGGGCGAGCCGGGCGGCGGCTTCGCAGCGCTGAGTTCGGGCGGGGCCGAACTGGACGAGGCGATCATGAGCGAAACAACGCTTCAGCTCTTCCCGACCGAAGACCCGGCGCCGGGGGCGAAGAAGGCGACCGTCATCGCCAGGCCCGCAGCCCCCTCAGAGGAGCTTGAACCCGAGCGGGAGTCGGCCTACGCGACCCGAGAGCGGTTGCGGGGCGAGCGCAGGCGCCTGGTCGCCGACGTCGCCCGTCGCACCGGCAAGTCGCACCGGGAGGTCCAGGCCCGCGTCAATCGCGACACCCGGACCCGCTCGGTCACCAGCGCCACGATCGAGCAGCTCGAGCGCGGCAACGCCTTGCTGCGCCGCGAGCTGTGGCGGTGAAGCCTCTAGGCAGCCCGAGGCTCGTACCGCATCGCCACCGCGCCTGAGGCGAACTCCTGCCGGCTCACGAGCCTCAGGTCGATCGACTTCGACAGCCCCGCGAACAACGTCGGCCCGTGGCCGACCAGCCTGGGATGCACCACGAACTCGTACTCGTCGATCAGCCCCATCTCCGCCAACGCCAGCGGAAGCGTCACGCCCCCCACGGCCAGTCCCTTGCCGGGCTCCTGCTTCAGCTTCCGAACAGCCTCGCCGAGATCCCCACGCACGAGCTCCGCATTCCAATCGACTTGGTCCAGGGTGCTCGACACGACGTACTTTTTCGCCGCGTCGATCGTGCGGCCGAAAGGCGCCGTCCACTCGGGCATCTCCCCCATCTGTCCCGGCGGGCGCCAGGCGGACTCCATCATCTCGTAGGTCACCCGGCCGAGGAGGAGGGCGTCGGCCCGTTCGAGACCCTCAGTCGCGTGACGATGGGTCTCCTCGTCCGGGGATCCCTCACGGTGATCGCAGCACCCGTCCAAGGTGACGTTGATCGAATACCGCAGGGGTCGCACCACGCGAGCATACCTCCACAGAAAAGCTCCGCCGGAGCGGGGCTTTCTGCTAGAGCAGCTCCACGAGGCGTCGGGCGGCACGGGCGGCGCCGTCGACCTCGACATCTCGGTATTCGACCTCACGGCCGATCTCCTCGGCGATCGCCGCCGCGATTCGCTCTGGCGACGAGTCGTCGAAGTCCATGCGACGACCGGCCCCGTAGCGTTCGAGCCGGTGGCGGACATGGAAGTTCTGCTCGAAGTGGTGGCGCAGCGGGAAATAGAGGAACGGCCGCTTCTGCGCGGTCAGCTCCATCGCCGTCGTGAGACCGCCCTGGACGACTGCCAGGTCACAAGCCGCCAGGTGGCGGTAGAGGTTGTGCACATAGGGGACGATCTCGAGACCGGCGTGCGAGGGAAGCGAGGCGGGGTCGATTCGCGGCCCCGCGACGACGATCATGCGCAGGTCGGGAATCCTCTCCTTGGCCGCGGGAAAGGAGGCGATCACTCGTCGCAGCAGGTCGGCCCCGACGCCCGAGCCGCCGACGGTGACGATGCAGACCCGCTCGTCGTCGCCGTAGCCCAGCTCGGCACGCAGCCTGGTGCGATCGCCGAGGTCAGCAGGGTCGAAGCCGGTCACATAGCCGGTGAAGTCGAAGTGGCGCTCGGTCCAGTCGCGAATCGCCGGCAGCTGCGGTCCGAGTTGCTCCGGGACGATGTCGTCGGGGTTGCCCACGAACAACGCCATGTCCCGAACCTCGGGGTGCTCGGCGACGTGGTCGACCATGTCGGCGTTGTAGTCAGCGGTCAGGAAGCCTTCGCGCTCATTTTTTTCGTCCATCGGCAGAAAGCCGACAAAGTCGGTCAGCCACGCGAACGGGACCCGCTTCTCACCTGGGTTCTCGTGCAGGTAGTAGTCGAGCTCCCAGGCCTCGTCGCCGATCCAGAGGTCGTAGCGCTCGTCGTGCACGACGTCGTGGAAGAGCATGAAGTTGGCGGCGAGGATCTCGTCCATGCGGCGCAGCGCCTGGAAGCAGTGCAGGTCGTGCTCCGCGGACTCCGACTCGATGTGCCGGGACTCGTTGGCCAGGTGCGCGCTGGCGGGATGGATGCGCTCCCCCTCCGCCTCCAGCACCCTGGTGACCGGGTCCTGAGCGAGCCAGTCGATCTGCAGGTCGGGTTCGAGCTTGCGCATCTCACGTGCGATCGCGATGTCGCGCTGCGCGTGGCCCAATCCGATAGGCGAGGAGATGTAGAGGGCCCGCGGACGCCCGTCAGGGCGGTAGACGTTGTCGTCGCGGCGTTTGCGCTTGCGCCCGAATGCCTTTTCGGAGAAGTTACGCAGCGCCAGGTTGACCCGGACCGGCTTGCGCCCGTGCGGGAAGTGGCCGGCGCCTTTGACCACCTCGAGCTCGGCGCCGGCGAGCCGGGCCAGGGCCCGACCGTCGCGCAGGGGAGTGATCTTGTCCCGGTCGCCGTGGATCACGAGCACCGGGCATTGGACTCCTCGCGCAAGCTCGCGAAGCGTGCGGCGGTGACTATGAACCGGCCCTTCCGCCGTGGCGATCAGCGTCTCGGGGTCGGTGTCCAGGGCCCATCCCACCCCGTCCTCGATGCCCTTGGTCGAGTGCGGCTCGGGCAGGCATCGTGAGATGAACCAGTCCACAAATTGCGGATAGTCCTGGCGCCAATGGTTCGCGTTCATGCGCCCCCACCAGCGGTAGGCGGGCATCCGCCTGCGGAACATGGGCAGGGTCCTTGGGCTGGCCAGGATTGACCAGTGGGACGGCGTGTAAGGGAACATCGGGCCGATGAAGGCGGCCCCCACCACGCGCTCGGGGGCGAGCCGTGCCATCTCCAGCTGCCATTGGGCGCCCCGCGACCACGTCGCCAGCACCGCTCGCTCGGTCTCGGTCGCGTCCATCACGGCGAGGCAGTCGAGCGCGAACTCAACCGGTCCGTAGCGGCGTGGGTCGCGGCACCGCGCGGAACGGCCGTTGCCCAGCCCGTCCATCGTCAGCACGCGGAAGTGGCGGGCGAAGTAGGGGATCTGCATCTTCCAGTAGCGAGAATGGAGGAGCGACCAAGTCGGAAGCAGGAAAAGGGTTTCCTCTCCCTCGCCGTACACCTCGTAGAAGAGGTTCATCCCGTCGCGCTCGACGAACCCCTGGCTGTCGGGATAGCGGGCCCGGCTCTGCTCGCCCTCACGGCCGGCCAACTCCACGCTCGGCGCGATCGGGACACTCGCGCTCACTTCTTCCGCTCCTCCAGTGAAGTGAGCCAGGCGTCGATCGAGGCGAGCATCTCGGCATGACCGCGGTCGAAGCCGAGCAGGCGCTCGTACAGCAGACCCTTGTTGAACTGCATCACCAGCGCCGCCCAGGACTCCGCCGAGAAGCGGACGGAATCGAGGCCGTACTCCTCGATTGCCTCGGTCAGGGCATCGCGAAGCAACGAGCGCCATTTCTCGCTGACGCCGTTCAGCCGCTCGCGCAGCTCGGGCTTGTGCCAGGCGAGCGCCTCCAGCTCCGCCCAGACCTTTGGGTAACCGGACGCCAGGTCCTCTTCGATGTAGGCGACCGCAGAGCGCCACTTCTCGGCGAACGGGGCCTCCGTTGCGTACATCGCCCGCTGGCGATCGAGAACACGGCCGGTGAATCGCTCCAGGGTCTGCAACAGCAACTCGTCGACCGAGCCGAAGTAGTAGTGAACTAGGCCATGGTTCTGCCCGGCCTCCCGGGCCAGCTGTCGAGTCGAGATCCCTGCCGCTCCCTTCCTGACCAAGAGTCGCTCCGCGGCATCGAGGAACGCCGCGACGTTGACCTCTCTGATCGAACGGTCGCCCGCAACTCCGCTCTCTTCTGGGATAAGTTGGTTAGTCATCTGACTAAGGCGACTATCTAAGCATCCAGCGTCATCGCTCGTCAAGTGGGGCTTACCCACCCTCTAACCGGCGTCCCGGAATTGGACCTCGCCCCCGCTAGGAGCCCGCCACGGGCGGAAACCGATGACGGGTGTGGCTGAAGCCGCCCTTTCCAAAAGCAAGGACCTTGGCCGGCGCCACCGCGAAGACGTAGGCGATGCCCTCACCCCCGGAGTGGCGGAATCCCTCGGCAACCGGCTCGAACCTCCAGGAGCCGTCCCACTTCTCCACCCAGGCACGCGCCAGGTCGTCCAGCCTTGCCCTGTCGGTCACCCGCTCAGCTTCTCCCTCGACGACGACGTCGAGGCCCTCCTGCCAGCCGTTACAGCCGGTGTTCAGGGCAACCTCCGGGTTGGCTTCGAGGTTGAGTGCCTTCTGCTCGCCCGGACCGGTGCAGAAATGCAATGCGCCACCGTGCCATACAGCCACCAGAGGCGTCACGTGCGGGCGGCCATTGCGGCGCACGGTCGAGATCCAGAACAGCTGCGCCTCGCGCAGCGTCCGTTCGGTCTGCGCCCAGGAGGTCGGCTCGGCCCCAGGATCGCTGAAGCGCTCGTCTAGTTCGGTGATGACGTTCTCCATCACCGCCACCACTACCCCGAAATCGATGTCCGCATAGACAGCAGACTCGCGAAAAAGCGGCTGAAGGGATTCGAACCCTCGACCTTCTGCATAGCAATTAGGGAAATCATCCGCAGGCAACTGGGCTGATTAAGCACGCTTTGCAGGGATCTCATAAATTGGCGAAGCTGGGCACGCCCGCACAAATAGGCATGGATGTGCGCCGATATGCCGCGATTTGGGAACTTCGGCGCAGAAGTGCCCGAAAACTCGACTTGCCGGTTCCATTCCGGCACCAGCGACCCCGCTATCCGCAGGTCAGCCATCAATCCGCCACAGGCGGGTAAGCTGAATCGATGTCCACTTCCCGCGAGTACGAGGTCGTGCTGACGCCCGAGGACGAGGGTGGATTCAGCGTGGCCGTTCCCGCTCTTCCCGGCTGCGCGAGCCAGGGCGAGACTCGCGAGGAAGCCCTGTCGATGATCCGCGAGGCGATCGAGGTCTACATCGAATCGCTTGTCGCGCACGGCGACCCGATCCCCGGGCCGGTCGAGATCGAGCGAGTCACCGTCGCCGCGTGACGCCGCGGCTCCCGGCCGTCACGCCGCGCCAAGCGGTCCGCGCGCTGGAGCGCTGCGGCTGGAAGCTAGATCGGACCAAGGGGAGCCATCACGTCTTCCGGCATCCCAAGCACTCCCACCGGGTCGTAGTTCCGATGCACAGCCGCGACCTGGCCAAGGGCACGCTCAACCAAATCGTCAGCGCCTCCGGCTTGGATCGCGCTGAGTTCCTGAAACTTCTTTGAGAAATGGGCCGCCACTCAGCGGTGTTCACTGGCCCGTGGATAGAACATTCAGGGGCCGGCGCAACTCAGGCAGCTCGCCTTACCTGGTTGACGATCTCCACCTTCGGCCAGAGCCCGTCGAAGACCTCGCCGAAACGCTTCCGGACCGAATTCTTGAAACCCGACGTCGAGGTCGCGAGCATTACCCCGTAGGCCGACAGAAGGTCGGATAGCTCCCCCAACTGATCCAAGCGGTCGAGGGGCTGCAGATCGGTCGAGCTGGTCGCCTCGCCGAGCCAGAGCTCGTGGCCGCTGCTGAGCACGATGTCGGTCTCGAAGCTGCTTCCGTCTCCACGGCTGAACTTCAGCTCGTTCGTTATGTCGAGCGGTCGTTCGCCGGATCCGAATCGATCCCAAGCGGCCAACAACGGAAGATCGCCGTCGGCGATCAAGAACTGGTGGACGACCTCTGCGAGTCGGTAGAGCCAGGCGGGCTCATCATGACCGAGCCACCAGCCCTTTTGAATCGACTGATCGAGCGAGCAGCGACGGCAAAGGTAGCTGCGCGAGAACTCGTCCAGCCCATACCAACCCTCCTGGCGACAGCGCCGGCACTTGAGACTCAGCCCCCGGATCAAGACCTCGCTCTCAACGAGCCGCTCGAGGGTGGCGCCTGCGTTTTTTTTGCCGACGACCGTCCCGACGTCACGCAAGCTGAGGTAGCGGCGCTGGTCCTGGCTGAGGAAACGGCCGGGAATGGCTTGGTCGCCCTTTTGGACTCTTTGGTAGACATCGAGCAGGGGGCGCAGGAGGGGATCGCGGAGCGCCTGGCAGGCTGGCTCGACCCCGCCGAAGAGCGCAATGGTCTGCGCGGCGTAGATCCCCTTGTCTGAGAGCTCACAGCTCCAGCCATGCGGCTCGAGACGCATCTGCAACTGCGCCAGCAGAGATAGCGGGCGGATCTTCGGCCGCACCGTATTGCTCGCAAGGGCCTGGCCAGAAAACGTCATCACGTCCGGGTTGAAGTACGCGAGCCCATACCGGGTCGCACGGACCATTCCGAGCTCATAGTTGGGCGCGAGGAACGATTTCGCCGCCAACTCGCTCGAGGCGCGGATCGGCGACCAGCCGTCGACCCGAGCCTCGACCATCCACCGCATCTGGTGGTCATCGCCCTCGGGAGCGGTTTGGGGAAGCGGGGTGCTGAGCTCCGGCGTCTCTTCCCCCAAAAGCAGGACCGGGGTCGGCCTACCCATGTGCTCGTACTCGAAGTATCGGCCCGGCTCCTCCGGCAGGAGGTCTTGCCAGTCGGCGACCCCGGCGCCGAGCGGCCCGCGAAATCCGGAGATCTCCCGGGCGACGCGGTCGCGCTGCCTGATCGTCGACGTCGTCGTGACGACGACTTCGCGGGCATCGTGGCGGGCGAGGCGCTCGATCTCTATCCCGAGCCGCCGCATGTAGCCACGGTCTCGCATCAGCCAAGAGGGCAGCCACCAAGCAAGTGAAGTCCAGCGCCGCAGCGCGTAAAAGAGGGCGAAGTCCCACGGGTTGTTGCCGACCACGAGCGTCGCCGGACCCCGGCTCGAATGCCTGGTTCGATACCAGGCGAGGCCAGCCTCGCTTGGACCCCAAGGGGGTATGCCGTCGTCGTCGCCCTGGCCGCCAGTCACCCCCTGTGCCCACTGACCGCGATCACTGATTACCTGAGGGCGGACAGCCACCCCTTTCGCTTCGAGTGCCGTTTGGAGTCGACTCGGAAGTCGACCCGAGACCGTCGTCGTCAAGAGCTTTCGCACCGGCCCAAGGGCGCGGTCGGTCTGAAGGTCGACAATCGCCTCGGGAACTCGGCCGAGCTTCGATACGTCCATTCCCCAGGGCCAGCGCGGCTCGTCCATCGAGGTGAATGGAAAGAATCCACCGCGGCCGTCAACGACACCAAGACGATCGGAGAGCTGGCCCTGGAGGTCGGGACTCACCTCAGCCTGGACCGCCGGTTGACGGAGGAAGTCAGTCAGGTGGTCGGCGGCCTGTTCGTCGTCGTAGTCAGCGAATTGCTCGTCGAAACGAGCTCGTTGCCGCTGGTACCAGTTCGGTTCGACCTCCTCCATATCGGCGACCGAGAGGCCGGTGGTGATGTAGGTGTCGGCATCCAGCCGATCCGCCAGGGCCCAGAAGAGCTCGCTTTCCTCGAAGCCGGGAGTCATTGGAAACGGCAGGTTCGCCTGCCCTCCCCAGATCTGCGCCTGGCTCGCAAGCGCGAACTCGACGAGGAGCGGCCAGCTCAGTCCTTTGACGATCGGCACCAGCAGGCCGACTCGCGGCGGTCGCACACCAAGCGACAGCGAGAGCGCCGCGGTCGGACTCGAGAAGGCGCTCATCGCCCAAGCAAGAGATTCGCGTCGAGGAGCGGCTTCACGCTAGAGCTATAACTGCCATCTCGCGCTCCTGCGCAGCGACTGTTGCGTATTCGAGCGCGGCGAGGACGTCTCGCATTCCAGGTAGGGGTAGTCGGCCAGTAGCTCATCGACGCTGGCGCCAGTAGCAAGCTGACCGAGCACCGCACTGACGGTCACGCGGGTGTCGCGGATACTGGGCAGGCCGCACATCCGGTTTGTATCGACGGTGATTCGCTTCTGGGCCATAGGGCAAGGGTACGTCGCCGCCGGCCCACCACCTCGTCTGCAGGACCAATGCAAGGCGAATTGGCCGAAATCGCCGTACATCCGCGTCATTTTGGGCACTAGTGGAGGCGATATGCGGGGATGGTTCGATCTTGTTTCGGCAGCCAGCGCCGGAACCAACCCGCCCACATGCAGGGCATTCTCAAAAAAGCGGCTGAAGGGATTCGAACCCTCGACCTTCTGCATGGCAAGCAGACGCTCTAGCCAGCTGAGCTACAGCCGCATCGCGCCTGATTCTAGCTGCGGGCCCGCACTCCTGGTTTCCACGCTAGCCTGATCGCTCAGGCATGCTCTTCCGCCAGATCATCCACGAGGACCTTGGCTGCGCCTCCTACCTGGTCGCCGACCGGGAATCGGGAGTGGCGGTGGTCGTCGACCCGCAGTGGGACGTCGAGCCCTACCGGCGCTTGGCGCGGCTGCATGGGGTCCGGATCGGCCACGTGCTCGAGACCCACAACCACGCCGACCACGTCTCCGGGCACGGGCGGCTGGCGCACAGCACCGGGGCGAGGATCCACATCCACGAGCTGGCCGGGGCCGAATACGAGCACGAGCCGTTCGCCGACGGCTGGGTGTTGGAGATCGGCGACCTCTCGATCGAGGCGCTGCACACGCCGGGACACCGTCCCGAGCACGCCTGCTTCCTGCTCCGCGACGCCAGCCGCGGCGGCGCTCCCTGGGCCGTGCTCGGCGGCGACTCGCTGTTCATCGGCGACGTCGCCCGGCCCGACCTGGCGGTGGAGCCGCGCGAAGGCGCCGCCGACATGTTCCGCTCCCTGCACGAGCGGCTGCTGACGCTCGACGACGAGGTCGAGATCTGGCCGGGGCATCTCGGCGGCTCGCTTTGCGGAGGCTCGGGGATCGATCTCAAGACCTGCTCGACGATTGGATTCGAGCGCCAGCACAACAAGGCGCTGGCGATCGCCGACGAAGCGGAGTTCGTCGAGAGCGCTTGCGCCTCGCTGGGAGACCGGCCGCCGAACGTCGAGCAGATCGTCGCCCTCAACCGGGGACCGTTGGTGGAAACCTTCGGCACCCCGTCGCCGCTGACCCCACATGAGGTCGAGCAGGCGGTGGCCGCGGGCGCCGTCGTGATCGACGGCCGCACCAACGAGCAGTTCGACGAGGCCCACATCGCCGGCGCCCTCAGCACCTCGGCCTACGACACCGGCTTCGCGACGAAGGTGTCGCGGGTTGCACCCGACGGCGCCGAGATCATCGTCGTCGCGGCCTCCGACGGCGACGAGCGCCACGCCGCCGAACTGCTCGCCGCCGTCGGCATGCGTGTGCGCGGCTTCCTCGAGGGCGGGATGACCGCCTGGCGCACGGAGGAGCGACCGGTTCACCGGATCGAGCTGATCGATCCCGAGGAGCTGGCATCCCGGGTCGACGGCCCCGAGCCGCCGACGGTCCTCGACGTCCGCAATGCCGCCGAGTACGCGGGCGAGCACATTCCCGGCTCGCTGCACATCCCCTACGGAGACTTGGCCGGAAGGCTTGACGAGCTGCCGCGGGACCGCCCGATCGCGACGATCTGCCGCGGTGGCAAGCGCAGCGGCCTCGCCGCCTCGATTCTGCAGCGCGAGGGCTTTGCCGACGTCGTCCACGTCGGCCAGGGCGTCGGCGTCTGGCGCAACGGCGGCCACCCGGTCGAAAGCGGCGCCCCAGCCGCCAGCGCCGCGCTTTAGGCGGACCCCCAGCAACAAGGAGTGCCGCCGCTCAAACGGCGGCTATCGCCTCCTCGATCGGCGTCTCGCCGGAGACGACTTCGAGGGTCTTGCCGATCGTGTTGTGGGCGGGCAGAACCGCCGCGAGCACCTCGACCACGTCGGCGCGGGGAATCTTGCCCCGTTCCAGCCTCTGGGTGACCGTCACTTTTCCGCTTGGGGGCTCGTCGGTGAGGCCGGCGGAACGAACGATCGTGTGGTCGAGTCCGCTCGCTTCCAGCTCCCGGTCGGCTTTCGCCTTCGCGCGGAGATACTCGCCGAAACTGCCGCCCCCCTCGGCCGGTGGGCTCCCAGCCCCAATCGAGCTGACGATGACGTAGCGGCCGACCCCTTCTTTTTTGGCCGCCTCGATCAGCTTCGCGGCGCCGCCGTAGTCGAGCGTCCACTTGCGCGCGGGACCGCTGCCGGATCCTGCCCCAGCCGCGAAGACGATGGCATCGGCGCCTTTTATGGCCGCCGCCACGTCTTCCTCTCCCTCGAGATCGCAGAGCACCGGCTCGACCCCACCTTCGACCAGGTCGTCGGCTTGCTCCGGCTTGCGGATCAGCCCCCTGATCCGGTCGCCCCCCTCAGCCAACAGCTTTCCCAGCTGCAATCCGATCTTCCCGTGCCCGCCTGCAATCACGACGTCCATGGCAGCGCTCCTTGGTCGGTTTCTGGCTTAGGACCCGCTTAATCGAAGCAGGTCGGCGACCTCCGGATTGAGCGCTACTCGTCGAGCTCGGCCAGCAGGCCGGGAAGGTCCAGCGGCCGCACGAACATCTCTACCTTCTGGCCGGGCTGCGGCTCGGGCCACTCCTCCTGCGGCCGGTCCCAGTAGAGCTCGACCCCGTTGCCGTCCGGGTCGGCAACGTAAAGCGCCTCGCTGACGCCGTGGTCGGAGGCACCGGTGAGGGAAACCCCCGCTTCGGTCACCCGCCTCAAGGCGTCGGCCAGCGAGCGCCGGGTCGGGTAGCGAACCGCCGTGTGGTAGAGGCCGGTCGTCCCCGGAGGTGGTGGCGAGCCGCCCTTCGACTCCCAGGAGTTGAGGCCGATGTGGTGGTGATAGCCGCCGGCGGAGACGAAGGCTGCGTCCTCGCCGTAGCGCTGCATCAACTCGAAGCCGAGCACGCCGCAGTAGAAGTCGAGAGCGCGGTCGACGTCGGCGACCTTGAGGTGGACATGGCCGATGTCGACGCCGGGATCGATCGGGTCGACGGGGCGGTCGGGCACGGGACGAGCCTACTTGGCGTCGAGCGCCTCGTTGACGATCCGGTCGGCGTCGGCGTTATCGGCACGACGCACGTGGCGGATCGACCAGCTTTCAAACGGCTCCAGCGCCCGCTTCACCTCGGCATGAAGTTCTTTCATTGTCGAGTCCTTGACTTTGTAGCGGCCTTCGACCTGGCGCACGATCAGCTCCGAGTCGCCGACCAGCTCCAGTTCGCTGGCCCCGTGTGCGGCCGCTCGCTCGATCCCCAGCAACAGCGCCTTGTACTCGGCGACGTTGTTGGTGGCGCGGCCGATGCGCTCACCGCGCTCCTCGAGCACCTCGCCGTCGGCGTCGCGGACGACCACCCCGATCGCCGCCGGGCCGGGGTTGCCCCTGGCGCCGCCATCGACGTTGACCGTCAGCCTTGCCATTTCGCATTCCACTGTCGGGCCGCCGCATCGAGCTGGGTGATTTCGGTTCCCCGGGCCAGCTCGGCGACCGGCTGATCCTGCTCGCCGCTGCCGACCACCCACTGGTACCAGGTGAGCTCCCAGGCGACGGTGATCCGTGCCTCTTCGGCGTTACCCGCGGCGGCGCCAATCGAGACCCGCGGCTCACCCAGCGTGCGGGTCAGGCCGGCGACGGTCCGGGCCGCTTCGCTGGCGTTGAAACGAGTCACCGCCAGTTCGAATGTCTCGGCGGTGGCGGCGATCACGCCGGCTGAAGATGTGACTTCAGCCGCATCACGGCCTTGGTGTGCAGCTGCGACACGCGTGACTCGGTCACCCCGAGGACCTCGCCGATCTCCCTCAGAGTCAGGTTCTCGTAGTAGTAGAGGGCGACAACCAGTTGCTCGCGCTCGGGCAGCGAGCCGATCGCCTCGGTCAGGCGGTCCTTGACCTCGCTGCTGTCGAGCGCCTCCTGCGGGTCGGCGGCGCCGTCGTCGGCGATCGTGTCCAGCAACGAGACCTGGTCACCGGAGGAGTCGGAGACGGTCCAGAGCTCATCCAGCGCGTAGACCGAAGAGTTGGCGATCTCCAGCAGCGAACCCTGCAGTTCCTCCTCGGACATGTTCAGCTTCGCCGCCAACTCAGCCTCGGTCGGCGCCCGCTGCAGTGAGTGCTCGAGCTTGGCTTGGGCGGCTTCGATCTCGCGCGCTCGCGAGCGCACCGATCGCGGCACCCAGTCGAGCGAGCGCAGTTCGTCGATGATCGCGCCGCGGATGCGGGTCATCGCGAAGGTCTCGAACTTGATCCCGCGCTCGGGCTCGAAGCGCTCGATCGCACCGATCAACCCGACCAGCCCGTAGGAGATCAGGTCAGCGTCTTCGACGTGCGAGGGCAGCCCGGCGCCGAGGCGGCCGGCGACAAACTTGACCATCGGCGAGTAGGCGACGACCAGCCGCTCCCGCGCGTTCCCGTCGCCGTCGTCCTTGTAGCGCCGCCACAAGTCGCGGAGCTCGACCTCTTTTACGCCCGTTTCCATGCCCGTCAAGCCGATTCTATGGGCGCTGGGGCAGGTTCGGCGTTATGCACGTGGGTGACTGGCGGCATAGGTATCTCGTAGGCGGGCGGCGTCGACTCGGGTGTAAACCTGGGTGGTCGAGATCGACGCGTGGCCAAGTAGCTCCTGAATGGTACGCAGATCGGCGCCACCCTCGAGCAAATGAGTGGCGAATGAATGACGAAGTGAATGCGGCGAGACGCCGGTGGCGATCGCCGCCTCGCGCGTCCACAGGCCCAAGCGCCGGGTCACATCTGAGTTCGAGAGGCGTTTGCCGCTCTTGGAAAGGAACAGCGCCCGCTCGCGCGGATCGGTTGCGAGCGCCCGGCGGCCACGTTCGGTGTAGCGCCGGAGCACCTGCTGGGCCGGCTCACCCACCGGCAGCAGCCGTTCCTTGGAGCCCTTGCCGAGAACGCGAAGCTGCTCCGTCTCGAAGTCGAGCGCGCCCTCGTCGAGGTTGACGATCTCCTCACAGCGCAGGCCGCAGGAGTAAGCGAGCTCCAACATCGCGCGGTCGCGCAGCTCCAGTGGCGTGTGGGCGGGGATGCGCTCGAGCAGCGAGCGCATCTGCTCGGCGGAGAGCACGTTCGGCAGCTTTTCGGCGCGCTTCGGGCTGGAGACCAGCTCGGCCGGGTTCTGCCCGGCGCGCTCGGTGCGGACCAGGAAGCCGTAGAGGCCGCGGATCGCCGCCAGCTTGCGCGCCACCGTCGCCGGCGCCGCATCGGCCGAGGAGAGCCCGGCCGCGTAGCGCCGCACGTCCCGGTGGCGGACGTCTGTCGGCCCAAGCCCCTGCGCGTCCACCCACTCGACGAACCCGTTCAGATCAACCGCATAAGCCCGCCGCGTCCGCTCCGCCGCCCCCCGCGCCCGCAGGTCACGGTCATAGTCAGCGAGGGCAGCGTCCCAGTTCACAAAAACTGATTCGCCCTGCGCTCAGTTCGTCCTGCGCACGGGGAGCTAGCCGATGTAAATCGGGGTGCCGACTTCAACCCGGTCGTACAGTTCTTCCACATCGGGAATCGACATCCGGACGCAACCGTGGGACGCGGCGGTGCCCAGCGAAGAGGTTTCTTCGGTGCCGTGGATGCCGGCGCCTTCGTAGATCGCCATCCAGCGAGCCTTGATCGGGTTCGAGGGGCCGGGTGGGATCGATTGCCCGGCCAGAGAACCGGCCCAATCGGATTCCGGCACGTTCCAAGTCGGGTTTTCTTCCATGGCTTCGATTTGGTACAGACCTTCCGGGGTTTCCAAGCCTTCCTGGCCGACCGCGACCGTGTAGGTCTTGGCCAGCTTCAGGTTTTCGAACAGGCGCAGGGTGTAGCTGCCGCGGTCGAGCGTCAGGTAGGACGGGTACTCGGCTGCGACCTCGCTCTTGGTCACCTCCGGTTTCGTCGCGTGGACCTGGGCGACGATCGTGCGCGGGGCGCCGGCGTTCAGCACCGCCGCATTGAGGTCCTCGGTTAGCAGGTTGTCGCGCAGCTTGCGGCCGTTCTCACCCGCGACGACTTCAAGCGATTCGCCGTTCGGCTCGACGCCGGCGTTCTGGGGTTCGCGGTTGACGTCTTCGGCGACGCCACGAACGAACTTGTTGATCGCCCGCTCCGAGTAACTAACCGGCGGCGAGATCGCCTCGCTCACCTCTCCCCCGGTCACGTAACGGACGAGCCGCACGGGGAAACCGCCGTCCTGACTCTCGGAAACGGCTTCTTCGACCGCCTCCTCGATGTCGGCGTGGATCTTCAGCTTCGCCCCGGGCAGCCGCCAGCTCTCACCGTCGAAGTTGACTCGCAGCGAGTGGCGCAGCGGCGCCAGCAGACGCTTGCGGACCAGCGCAACCGCTTCGGCTTCGTCGAGGCCACCGACGTCGACGCCGGCGACGCGGACGCCGTCGGCGATCTTGTCCTTCTGCGAGCTGTCGTAGGCGTAAGCGGCACCAACACCGACGACCACGACCAGGACGGCCACGATCACTGCTATCTGCGTCTTGCGGCCCAACGTGACTCCCTCGACCAACCCTCGACTTGAACTGGACCAGATGCGAAAAGTTTAGGCATACGGATCATTCGGCCCTGACAGTGGACTTCCCTGCAATTTCGCATCTGCATCGGTCTTATCGGCAGCCGGCCGGATATCTTTCGCCGGTGCGCACGAAGGACGAGGTCCGTGAGGAGGTCTGGAAAGCGATGGAGCGCGAGGGCGTCTCCCGCTTCCCCGGCGCCGAGGGAAGGATCCCCAACTTCGCCGGCGCGAAGATGGCGGCCGAGAAGCTCGCCGCGCACCGGCTCTGGAGGCGCGCCCGCGTAATCAAGGCCAACCCCGACTCGCCCCAGACCCACGCGCGGCGGATCGCGCTGGAGGAGGGCAAGACAGTGATCATGGCGGTGCCGCGACTGCGCGACCCCCACCCCTTCCGTGTCCTCGACCCGAAAACGCTGTCCAAAGCGGCGGTGAAAGAGGCGGCGACGATCAAGGGTGCGCTCAAGCACGGGCGCGTCGTCGCCCTCGACGACCTACCGGAGATCGATTTCGTCCTCTGCGGCTCGGTCGCGTTGAATCTGAGCGGAGCGCGGATCGGCAAAGGCGGCGGCTACCACGACCTCGAGTACGGGATCCTGGCTGATGCCGGCAAGATCGATGACCACACGATGGTCGCGACCACCGTGCACCCGATCCAGATCCTGCGCCAGCACCTGATGGTCACTTCACACGACCTGCCGGTCGATCTGATCGCGACCCCGCGGGCGGTGATCGAAGTCGAGCGCCAATACGAGCGTCCGCGCGGCATCCTCTGGGACCACTTGCAGCCGCCCCAGATCCGCGAGATCCCGGTGCTCGAACGCATGGGGTATGCCTGAGGCAACGGCAAGCGACCCGCGCATCGCGGCCGGCTCGGATTACGGAAATCCGGACCCGGAGTGGCCGCGGGTCGACTGGCGCCAGCACCTGCGGCGGATCGAGCTGCCGGGCGCGGATGTCAACTATGTGGAGATCGGCGAGGGCGAACCGATCCTCTTCGTCCACGGGATCTCCGGGTCGTGGCAGAACTGGCTCGAAAACCTGCCCCACTTCGGCCGCAGCCACCGGGCGATTGCGCTTGACCTGCCCGGCTTCGGGGCCAGCCCGATGCCCAGTTGGGAGATCGACATGCCCGCCTACGGTCGGCTCATCCATGACTTCTGCGAGAAGCTCGGGATCGAGGGGGCGACGATCGTCGGCAACTCGATGGGCGGCTTCATCGCGGCGGAGGCCGTTACTTCGGGCGCGCGCTTCGAGCGGCTCGTGCTGGTCTCGGCGGCAGGCATCATCAACACCTGGAACCCGGAAGAGCGGGCGGTGGCGACCGCTTGGGCCTGGAAGACCTTCGGCCCCCACTTCGCCGATCGCGGCCGCTGGATCGTCACCCACCCCCGCGCCCGCGAGATCGTCTTCGGACCCTTCCTTCGCTATCCCGGCCGGATTCGCGCCGACCTCCTCTTCGAGCAGATCCATAGCGGCCTACGGCGAGCCGACGGCTTTGGCGACGCCCTGCACGCCGTGATCCGGCACGACATCCGCGAGCGGCTGGGAACGATCGAGATGCCGACGATGATCGTCTGGGGCCAATCGGACCACGTGATCCCGATGTCCGCCGCGCTCAGCTACCACCGCCGCATCCCCCACTCTCGTCTCGAGATCTTCGAGCGAACGGGTCACGTGCCGCAGCTTGAGCGCCCAGCGCGCTTCAACGCCTTACTCGACGACTTCCTCAGCTAGCTGAACGAGGCCGGCCTCGCGCTAGTGAGTTACCGCGCCCTCGGACGCCGATGAGACCGTTGCCGCGTACTTGGACATCACGCCGGAGCCGAACGGGGAGCCGGGCGACTCGTACTCGGCGACACGCTTCGCGATCTCCTCGTCGCCGAGCGCAACGTCGATGCGACGGTTGTCGATGTCGACGGTGACCTCGTCGCCCTCGCGGATCGCCGCTATCGGGCCTCCCCTGGCAGCCTCAGGGGCGACGTGGCCGATCATCAGGCCGCGGGTGGCGCCGGAGAAGCGACCGTCGGTGACCATCGCGACGCTCTCCCCGAGCCCCTCGCCGACGATCGCCGCGGTCACCTGCAGCATCTCGCGCATCCCCGGGCCCCCGATCGGGCCCTCGTTGCGGATCACGACGATGTCGCCGGCGTTGATCTGTTGATCCTTGACGGCGCGGAAGCAGTCCTCTTCGTTCTCGAAAACCCGGGCGGGCCCAGTCTGCTGGCGCCGCTCGGTGCCGGCGACCTTGACCACGGCGCCTTCGGGGGCGAGGTTGCCGTACATGATCGCCAGCCCACCTTCGGGCTTGAGCGGGTCCTCGAGCGGGCGGACCACTTCCTGGCCGGGGGCCTCGGTTGCCGTTTCGGCGACCTCGCCGATCGTCTGGCCGGTGACCGTGATCGCATCGCGGTGAAGGATGTCCGCGTCGGCCAGGCGCTTGAGGATGACCGGCACTCCGCCGGCGGCGTAGAGGTCGGTGGCGACGAAGCGGCCCCCGGGCTTGAGATCGGCGTAGAGCGGCGTCGCCCGGGAGATCCGCTCGAAGTCGTCCATGGTCAGTTCGATCCCGAGCTCGTGCGCAAGGGCGATCAGGTGCAGGACGCCATTGGTCGAGCCACCAGAGGCGCAGACGCAGGCGATCGCGTTCTCCAGCGAATCGCGGGTGATCACCTTGCTCGGAGTGATGTCCTCGACCAGGACCTTGATCACCAGCTCCCCGATTTTTGCGGCGACGGTGTCCTTGTCGTCGTCTTCGGCCGGCACCATCGCCGAACCGCCGGCGCTGACCCCGAGCGCCTCGAAGGCGCAGGCCATCGTGTTGGCGGTGAACTGGCCGCCACAAGCGCCAGCCCCGGGACTGGCGACGCCCTCGAGCTCGTTCAGTTCCTCATCGCTCATGTCGCCGGCGTTGTGGGCGCCGATCGCCTCGAAGATGTCGAGGATGGTGACGTCGCGGCCGTGCCAGTGGCCGGGGGCGATCGAGCCGCCGTAGAGCAGCACCGAGGGAACATCGAGCCGGGCCAGTGCCATGGCGCAGCCGGGGATCGTCTTGTCGCAGGCGCAGAGGGCGACGATCGCGTCGAACTGGTAGCCGCGGGCCATCAACTCGATCGAGTCGGCGATCACCTCGCGGCTGATCAGCGAGGCCTTCATCCCCTGGGTCCCCATCGTCACCCCGTCGGAGACGGCGACGGTGTTGAACTCCATCGGCGTGCCGCCGGCAGCGCGAACGCCCTCTTTGACGTGCTCGGCCAGCGCCCGCAGGTGGAAGTTGCAGGGCATCGCCTCGGTCCAGGTGTTGGCGATCCCGATCGTCGGCCGGCTGAGCGCGTCGTCATCGAACCCGACGCCCTTCATATAGGCGCGCGAGTGAGCGCGATCGGGACCGTCGAAGACGGTGGCGGAACGGGGGCGCGGAAGCTTGGTCGAGGTGCTGCCGCTAGTGCTCATGGGACGAATCTACCGACGAGGTCCAGAGGCGAGATCGAAAACGTCGACCGGGCCGGGCCCGGCGCCGATCTGACGCAGGCCCGCTCCGACCGCCGCGGAGGCGACCTCGCGCGCGTGCCGCGCCGCTTCCAGCGGCTCCTCGCCATGAGCCAAGAACGCCGCCAAAGCTGAGGAATGGGTGCAGCCGGAACCGTGCGCGGCGCCGTCGGGATGGCGTTCGCCCGGGATCTCGACCAAGTGCTCACCGTCGAAGAAGAGGTCGATCATTTCCTCGCTATGGCCACCGGTTACGACGACGGCTCTCGGACCCAACTCCAGAACTCCACGAGCCAGTTGCTCCTGACTCGCGTCCTCGCCCAGCCCGGTCAGGACCCGGGCCTCGGGAATGTTCGGGGTGACCACCGTGGCCATCGGCAGCAGCCTGATAATCAACCTTTCCTTCGTGTCGTCATCAAGGAGCACGGCTCCGCTCTCAGCGACCATCACCGGGTCCACAACGACAGGTGCCTCGTCAAAGGACAAAGCGAGCGCGGCAACCACCCCCTCAACCGTTTCCGGCGTCCCGACCATGCCGACCTTGATCGCGTCAATCCCTATGTCAGCGCCAACCGCGTAGATCTGATCGAGCACCATTTTCGAAGGAACGAGTTCGACGGCCTCTACCCCCACCGTGTTCTGCGCGGTAATCGCCGTAATCGCCGTCATCCCATGCACCCCACAGCGCGCGAACGCCTTCAGGTCGGCCTGGATGCCAGCGCCGCCGCCGGAGTCCGAGCCGGCGATCGAGAGCACCGCTGGAATGCGTTGGTTCTCCACTCCGCCAGCCTAAATGCCGACGCTCGAACCCGACGACAGCAGGGTCCGCGAGTAGACGCCCATCGTCGAGCAGGTGACGTAGCCGAACAACTCGAGCCGGGCGAGGGCGGCGGCGGCTTCGGGGCCGGTAAGCGATAGCGCCGCGGCGACGGCGTCGCAGGTGTCCTCCCCCTCCTCGACCATTGCCAGTACCGCGGTGAGGCCGGGGTCCAGCGCCGGGCCGGCTCGTTCGATCTTGGTCGCACCGGCTCCGAGCATGGCGTCGAGAACGTCCTGGGCGTCGCGGACGAGACAGGCGCCGCCGGCGAGCAGGTTGTTGGGGCCGGCCGAGGCGCGCGAGGTAACCGGGCCCGGCACCGCCCCGAGGTCGCGACCGAGGTCAGCCGCAAGATCGGCAGTGATCAGCGAGCCCGACCGCGCTGCCGCCTCGACGACAACCGTCATCCCGGCCAAGGCGGCCATGATCCGGTTGCGGGCAGGGAAGGTCCAGCGCCAGGGACTGGCACCCGGCGGCAGCTCGGAGATGACCAGGCCCTCTTCGCTGATCCGCCGCCAGAGCGAGCGGTGCGCCGCCGGGTAGGCGGTGTCGGGACCGCAGCCGAGCACGGCGACGGTGCGGCCGGCATCGATCGCGCCGCGATGGGCACAGCCATCGATGCCGAAGGCGAGGCCGCTGATCACCACCATCCCGGCCGCCGCCAACTCTTGCCCCAGCTCGCGGGCGATCTCGCGGCCGTAGGAGGTGGCACGCCGAGACCCGACGATGGTCACGGCACCCACGGGCTCCAACCCGTCGAGGAGCCCAGGGTCGCCGCGGCCGATCAGAGCCCAGGGCGCGTCGGCGGCGTCGCGGAGGCCATCTGGGTAGAGGTCGCCATGCCGACAGCAGGCCCAGCACTGCGCCGCGAGCAGCGCCTCCCTGAAGTGGGACTCCGGGAGCGCCGCGATCCGGCCCAGGAGCTGGGTCGTGACGCTGGGAGCCGCGACCTCGACCAGGTCCTCGTTGGAGAGGCGCAGCAGTTCGGGCGAGCGCGAGCCAACCGAGCCGGTCGCGATCCGCTCGATGTAGGGGCCGAGCAGCGCCAGCAGCCAGGAGCGCCGCAGGCAATCGATGCATGCGAGGGGTTCAGTCACGGTCCCGCCTCCGCAACTGCAGCGCTTGCGCCATCTGCTCCCGCCCGATCGTCGGCAGATCGGCAAGGTCAGCGATCGTCTGGGCCAGCCGCAGGGCCCGGTCGTGGGCCCGGCCGCTGAGCCGCTGCCGCGCGTACAGCTCCGCCAGCAGCGCCCCGGCCTCGGGGCTGAGCGAACACTCGCGCGCCTCCGCCGGGGTCATTTCGGCGTTGCAGCGGCCAAGGCCGAGCCGGCGCTCCTGGCGGAGGCGCGCGACGGCCACCCGCTGGCGCACGTCCGCCGAGGACTCGCCGGCGGGACCGCCGATCTCAGCGGCCTTCGGCTGACGAACGGCGGCGAGGATGTCAATACGGTCGGCAAGGGCACCGCTGAGCCGCCCCTGATAGCGCTGCACAGCTACAGGAGCGCAGCTGCAATCCGGATCGGCTTCGCCCCGTCCACAGGGACAGGGATTAGCCGCGGCGACCAGCATGAAGCGGCAGGGCAAGGTACGGCGACTCGAGGCGCGGGAGATCGAAACCTCGCCTGCCTCCAAGGGCGCCCGCAGCGCCTCCAGGGCGTCGCGGCGAAACTCGCAGAGCTCATCGAGGAAGAGGACTCCGCGGTGGGCGAGCGTTGCCTCGCCCGGGCGCGGCGGGCTGCCGCCGCCGACCAACCCCGCCGGGCTGATCGTGTGGTGCGGCGCCCGGAACGGCCTGCCGCCCGAGAGGGCGCCATTCAACCGTCCACAGGCGCTGGCAATGCGGGCGACCTCCAAAGCCTCGACTGCTGCCAGCGGTGGCAGGATCGACGGCAGGCGGCTGGCGGCAAGGGACTTGCCGGCACCCGGGGGGCCGATCATCAGCAGGCTGTGACCACCCGCCGCGGCAACCTCGAGCGCATGCCGCAGATGCGGCTGCCCACGCAGATCGGCGAGGTCGGGCCCATTCCCGGCTGCCGCCGGTTGCAGCGACATGGCCGGCGGTCGTCGCGGCTCCCACTCACCAGCAGCCAGCGACGGCCGCCGGCCGAGGCTGTCGATCGGAATCACGTCGATCCCCTCCGCCAGAGCCGCCTCGGGACCGTTCTCGGCCGGGACCACGATCGCCTCAGCTCCCCCTTCCCGTGCCGCCTCCGCGATTGCCAGTGCCCCGTTGACCGGCTGCGTCGAACCGTCGAGCGCCAACTCGCCCGCCAGCGCCACCCGCGACAGCCGCTCCCACTCCAGCTGACCGGAGGCGCTGAGCAGCGCCGAAGCGATCGCCAGGTCCATCCCCGGTCCCACCTTGCGCAAGCTGGCCGGGGCGAGATTGACGACGATCCGCCGCAGGGGGAACTCGAAGCCGCAGTTGACCAGCGCCGCCCGCACTCGCTCGCGCGCCTCCCTGACCGCGGCGTCGGGCAGGCCGACGATCGCAAAGCCGGGCAGGCCGCGATGGACGTCGACCTCGACCCGCACCGGGCGGGCGGAGATGCCGTCGAGGGTGAAAGTCCGGGCCGTGGCGAGCACGGCAACGACGCTACGGAGCAAGAATCGACGCGTTGCTCGCACTTCGCAAATTCTTTGTGCCCAGGGTGGGGAGAATCTCTCCCCGCCGGCGACTTGGCCCCTCAGCGATGACCATCGCCCGCCAAAGGACCGGCCAGATGGCCGAGGATCTGGTCGCCCGCCGGCTTGCCGCTGCCGGCTGGGAGATCGTCGAGCGCAACGCCCGCACGCGCTACGGCGAGCTCGACATCGTCGCCCTCGACGGGCGAACCCTCGTCTTCGTCGAGGTCAAGGCCGGCCGCGCCGGCGCCGTCTTCGGCCCCGAGCGCCCGATCCTCGCCGTCGACAACCGCAAGCAGCTCCGCGTCCGCAAGCTCGCCACCGCCTGGATGGCCGAGCGCCGCGTCGCCTCCCGCTACAACGAGATCCGCTTCGACGCCGTCGGCGTTACCTTCGACCGCAGCGGCCGGGCGGTCGACGTCGAGCACATCGAAGCGGCTTTCTAGTTGGCGAGCTTCAGCTGGCTGTACGCGACAGACTGGAACGAGCGGCGGTGCAATGGCGAAATACCAATCTGCTCGATCGCGGCGCGGTGCTCGGGGGTCGAGTAGCCGACGTGCTCGTCAAAACCCCAGCCGGGATGCTCAGTCGCCGCCCGGTGCATGTAGCGGTCGCGGGTGACCTTGGCTATTACCGAGGCGGCGGCGATTGCGGCGCTGGTGGCGTCGCCTTCGATCACCGCCCGGTGCGGGACCGCGCAGCGGGGCAGCGAGAAGCCATCTGAGAGACAGGTCGCATCGGCCGGCGGGGAGAGCCGTTCCAGCGCCACCGAGAGCGCTTCGATGTTGGTCACGTGCAGACCGCGACGGTCGATCCCGGCGGCGGACCGGACGACGACGCTGACCCGGGTCGCGGCGCGCAACACGCTCGGGAACATCTCCAGCCGCCGCTCGACCTGCATCTGCTTGGAGTCATGCAGCCCGGCAAGGGCGCGCCGGTCGGCGTGTGAGAGCTGCTCGTAGTCGATCAGCACCGCGGCGGCGACCAGTGGGCCAGCGAGGCAGCCGCGCCCGGCCTCATCGGCGCCGGCGACGAAGCGGCTCTGCAGGCCACGATCGAAAGCGAACAGGCGGCGGCTGCGCGCCAGCCTGCGGCGGTGAGTGGCGGGTCTAGAAGATCCCGATGCGGTCGGGGGGCCAGTAGGTGGCAAAGGCCTTACCGATGATCCAGTCTCGTGGGACGGGTCCCCAGAAGCGGCTGTCGTCGCTTGCCCCACGATTGTCGCCCATCATGAAGTAGTGGTCGGGTGGAATCGTGATCGTCCGGGGCATATTGCAGGCGGCGGCCCCACCGCAAGGGATGATGTAGGACTCGTCCGTCTTAACAACGCCGTTGACAACCGGGTGTCCGCCCTTGACCGAGAGAGTGTCTCCCGGCCCGGCGACGATCCGCTTGATGAAGTTCTGACTCGACTCGGCTTTGGTCGGTTTCGAGCATGGTTCCCCGGCCTGCGGCTGCACGCCGCATTCGGTCCCGTTGTCCGCCCCTGCAGGGGGATGGAAGACGACGATGTCGCCGAGCGAAGGGTCGTTGAAGTGGTAGATGAAGCGATTGACCAGGACCCGCTGGCCGACGTCGAGCGTCGGCTCCATCGATTCAGAGGGGATCTGGTACGGCTTGACGATCCAGGCCTGAATCGCCAGCGCCAGTCCCAGGGCAAGCGCAACGATCACGACCAACTCGACCAGCCCGCCGCCTTTGCCCTTCGGCTTCGGAATCAGGGGTTTCAGGCTGGATCCTCGTCGGAGTCGCCGGCTTTGGCCGGCTTCTCGTCCTCGGCATCCTCTGACGCTGCGCTGTCTTCGGTCTCCCCGGCCGCGGGCGCCTCTGCGTCCGTGTCCGCCGCTGCCTCAGTCTCTGCCGCCGCCTCCGGCTCATCGCTCGTCTCGGCCTCGGGCTCCGGGGCCTCAGCCTCAGTCTCAGTCGCCTCCGGGGCCTCGGTCACCGTCGCCTCGGCCTCCGGTGCATCGGCGCTCTCAGTCTCCGTGGCCTCCGGCTCGGCGGCCGGTACGACCTCGTCCTGGCTGACACCCTCGGCATCGGTAGCCACCGCAGCTGCGCCGGACGCGGCGACGACCTCGTCGTCGATGCCCCAGCGTCGCTCGGCGACGCGGGCGGCCTTGCCGATCCGGCCCCGCAGGTAGTACAGCTTGGCCCGTCGCACAGCCCCGCGCGCCGCGACCTCGAGTTTCTCGATCTTCGGCGAGTGCAGGGGGAACGTCCGCTCGACCCCGACCCCGAACGACTGCTTGCGCACGGTGAAGGTCTCGCGGGCACCGGAGCCCTGCCGCCGCAGCACGACGCCCTCGAAGACCTGGGTCCGTTTGCGACTGCCCTCGATGACCTGGAAGTGGACGCGCACACGGTCCCCAGGGGTGAAGGAGGGAAGACCCTGCTTCAGCTGGGCGCGCTCAATGCTGTCGATTACGGAGCTCATTATTTGGCGAGAAAAAACCGCCGGACCCGGGTGCGGGAACCGTGCGGTGGCGGAATGGTAGCTACTCGGCGTCCGACTCGAATTGCTCAGCCCGAGCGCGGCTCTGCTCGAGGCGCCATTGGCGGACTTTCTCATGGTCGCCGGAGAGCAGGATTTCGGGCACGTCCCAACCCCTGTAGGCGGGTGGGCGCGTGTAGTGGGGGTACTCGGGCATCCCCTCGAGCACCTGGCTGAAGGACTCCTCGACAGCGCTGTCGGCGTGGCCGAGGGCCCCCGGCAGCTTCCGCATCAGCACGTCGGCGACGACCATCGCCGGCAGCTCGCCGCCCGCCAGCACGTAGCGCCCGATCGAAAGCTCGTCATCGGCGAGGTGCTGGTGGACGCGGTCGTCGAAGCCCTCGTAGCGCCCGCACATCAGGGCCACGTGCGGCTCACGGGTCAGCTCGTCGGCGATCTCGTCGTCGAGCAGCCTCCCGGTCGGCGAAAGCAGGACGATCCGCGGTTTCTCGTGCGGGTAGGCGGCCTGCAGCGCCGCATCGACCACATCGACCCGGAGCACCATCCCCGCCCCACCCCCGTACGGTGAGTCGTCGACCTGCCCAGCGGTGAGCGGCGTCGTGTCGCGGTAGTTGAACAGCCGCAGTTCGTTGCCTTCCCTGAGCGCGTTCTGAACCGACCGCTGGCCCTGAAACCAGTCGAATGCTTCCGGAAAGAGAGTGAAGACGTCGAGTTTCAATCGAGGATGTCGACGATAACCCGTCGATCGATCCGTACCGCGGCGGCCTTCGCAATCGTCCGAATCGCGTTTGCGACCCGGCCGCCTTTGCCGATCACGCGGCCGAGGTCGCCCTCGGCGACGGTCACCTCGTAGACCAGGTCCCCGTCCTCTTCCAACTCCTCGACGACCACGGCTTCGGGATCCTCGACCAGAGCCCTGACGAGGAACTCGATCAGCTCGGTCATCGCAGCGCCAGGCCTAGCTGCCGGAGGCGGCGATGCCCTTGGTGCGCAGCAGGCCCGCGACCGTCTCCGAGGGCTGGGCGCCGTGCTCGAGCCAGTGGCGCGCGCGCTCCTCGTCAACCTCGATCAACGAGGGCTCGGTCTGCGGGTTGTACTGGCCAATCGTCTCGATCGTCCGACCGTCACGCGGGGAGCGTTTGTCGGCGACGACGATCCGCCAGATCGGGTTCTTTTTCGAACCCACCCTTCTAAGTCTTATCCGTACAGCCATTGGGACCGGGCAGATTAGCGCCTGCGGATCTTTGGGCGCGGTGCGCCACCCGCCATCTGCGCCAGCTGTTGCTGATTGGGCATCTTGCCGGAGGTCATCGAGCGCATCATCTTGCGCATCTGGTCGAACTGCTTGACCAGCTGCTTGACCTGCTGCACTTTCGTCCCGGAGCCGTTGGCGATGCGTTTGCGACGCGAGCCGTTGATCATTTCCGGGTCCGCCCGCTCGGCCGGAGTCATCGAGAGGATGATCGCCTCGACCCGGTCCAGCTCGCCCTCGTCGACGTCGGCGTTCTTCAGCTGTTTCATCGCCCCCATCCCCGGCAGCATCCCGATCAGGCCGCTGAGCGGGCCCATTTTGCGCACCTGGCGCATCTGCTGGAGGAAGTCCTCGAGCGTGAACTGGTTCTTTTCGAGTTTCTCCTGCAGGTCGAGGGCCTGCTTCTCGTCGACCTGCTGCTCCGCTTTCTCGATCAGGCTGAGGACGTCACCCATGCCGAGAATGCGCTGGGCCATGCGGTCGGGATGGAACTTGTCGAAGTCCTCGAGCTTCTCGCCGGTCGAGGCGAAGAGGATCGGCTTGCCGGTCACCGCTTTAACCGAGAGCGCGGCGCCGCCGCGGGCGTCGCCGTCGAGCTTGGTCATCACCACGCCATCGAACTCAGCCACCTCGGCGAAGGACTCGGCGACGCCGACCGCGTCCTGGCCGGTCATCGCGTCGACGACGAGGAGGACGTCGTGCGGCTTCGTCTTCTTGCGGATCCGCGACAGCTCTCCCATCAGCTCCTGGTCGATGTGGAGGCGGCCCGCGGTGTCGACGATCAGCACGTCGCGGCGCTCTTCGCGCGATCGTTGCAGCGCCCATTCGGCGATATCGACCGGGTCGGCGTCGGTGCCGCGCTCATAGACATGAGCGCCGGCGCGCTTGCCGACGGTGACCAGCTGCTCGACCGCGGCGGGCCGGTAGACGTCGCAGGCGGCGAGGGCGACGTCCTTGCCTTCCTTGCCGAAGAACTGGGCGAGCTTGGCGCAGGCGGTGGTCTTGCCGGAGCCCTGCAGCCCGGCCATCAGGATCACGGTCGGGCCACTGGATGCCATCGCCAGCTCGCGGCCACTGCCGCCCATCAGCCCGGCCAACTCCTCGTTGACGATTTTGACCACGTGCTGGCCCGGATCGAGACTGTCCAGCACCTCGGAGCCGAGGCAGCGCTCCTTCAGCGTCTTCGTGAACGATTTGACGACCTTGAAGTTGACGTCGGCCTCGAGCAGCGCGAGGCGGATCTCGCGCATCGCCGCATCGACGTCGGACTCGCTCAGCTTGCCGCGCGAGCGGACGTCGGAGAGGGTCGACTGCAGGCGCTCTGAGAGCTGGTCGAACACGCCAGCCAGCTTAAGGCAGTGCTGGGGTCAGCAGTTGCCTTCGATGATCGTGTCGCCGGGGTCGGCTTCGATCGTGTCTTTGCCTTCGCCGCCGTCGCCGATGCTGTCGCCACAGGCGGTGTCGTCGCCCTCGCCGTCGAGGATGTCGATTTTGTCGCTGCCGGCGCCGCCGCCGACCACATCGGCGCCGGTGCCGGCGTCGATCGTGTCGTTGCCGGCGCCACCTTCGATCCGGTCGATTTCCGGGCCGCCGAGGATCGTGTCTTCGTCGTCGCCGCCGTCGAGGAGGTTGAAGCCGCCCGCGCCGACGATCGAGTCGTTGCCTTCGCCGCCGTAGATGGAGTCGCTACCGCCCTCGCCAAACAAGAGGTCGTTGTCTTCGCCACCTTCGATGAGATCGCCGCCTTCGCCGCCCCAGAGGGTGTCGGCGTCGACATCGCCGAGCAGGGTGTCGGCGCCGTCCTCGCCGCGCAGGGCGTCGGCACCGCCGCCGCCGCTGAACTGGTTGGCGGCGGCCGAGCCGATGAAGCTGTCGGCACCGGCACCGCCAGCCAGGTTCTCGACCGACAGCTTGACGTTGTCGCCCTCGCCGGCATCGTTGGCGAGGTCGTCGATGGTGACGACGATGCCCCCGTCCACGCTCGAGTAATCGGCGGTGTCGGGACCCGCACCGCCCTCGAAGACGTCCGCCCCCGGGCCGCCGTTGAGCCTGTCTTCGGCGTTGCCGCCTTCGAAGCTGTCGTTGCCGGCGTCGCCGTAGAGCTTGTCGCCGCCTTTGCCGCCCGTGAGAGCGTCGTCGCCGGCACCACCACCGACGGTGTCGGATTCGTCCTCGCCGGAGATGGCGTCGTTGCCGTCGCCGCCCTGGAGTTTGTCCGCACCCAGCCCGCCGAGAATCGTGTCGTCGCCGGCGCCGCCATCGACCGCGTCGCTGCTGAGATCGGCCGTGATCGTGTCGTTGCCGGCGCCTCCGGCAAGGGCGTTGGCGTTCGCCGAGCCGGCGATGGTGTCGTTGCCGGCACCACCGATCACGTTCTCGATCGCGGGCTTGACGTTGTCACCGTCGCCGCCGTCGTTGGCGACGTCGTCGAAGCTGACCCCGACGTCGCCGGTGCTGGCCGAGTAGTCGGCGGTGTCGACGCCGAGGCCGCCTTTGAATATGTCGGCGCCGGGGCCTCCGACGAGCGTGTCGTCGCCCGGGCCGCCGTCGAGAACGTCGTTCCCGGCGGCGCCGGCGACCGAGTCCGCATCGTCACCACCCAGGACCGAGTCGTTGCCCTCGCCGCCTTCGAGCAGGTCGGCACCGGCTTCCCCGATCACGGAGTCGTCGCCGGCGCCGCCGTCGGCCAAATCGCCATCTTCGCCGCCGTTCAGCGTGTCGTTGCCGGCAGCACCGCCGATGCTGTCGGTCCCGGCTTCGCCGCCGATCCGGTCATTGCCGTCACCACCGTCGGCGACGTCGTTGCCAACGCTGCCGGCGATCGTGTCGCCGCTTGGCCCGCCCAGGAGGAGGTCGTCGCCCTCGCCTCCCAGCAGCGCATCGACGCCGAGGCCGCCGAAGAGCCTGTCGATACCGGGACCGCCCTTCAGCTCGTCGGCTTCCTTGCCGCCTCTGACGCGATCGTTGCCGCGCTTCGCGGCCACCTTGTCCTCGCCGGGACCGGCGGCGATTCGCTCGGCGCGGCCGGTACCGACGATGCGATCGCCGCCGTTGGTCCCTTTGCAGACCCTGCTCCCGCACTTGACGGTCGCCGCCAGCGCCGTCGTGGCCACGGAAAGACCGAGTGAGACGACAGCGATCGCGAGCAGCATCGAGGAATGGCCGATCCAGCTTTTCGGGCGGGGCTTTGTCACCGCGGGCGAACGTATTCGACCCCTGCAGGCACGGCGTTAGCAGCTTGTTTACTCCGCCAGCAGGGCCTCGGCGTACTCGCCGGGGTCAAACGGGCGCAGGTCCTCGAGCGTCTCTCCAACGCCGATCAGCTTCACCGGGATGCCGAGTTCGGAGGCAATCGCCAGGGCGATTCCCCCCTTCGCCGTGCCGTCGAGCTTGGTCAGGACGACGCCGTCGACCTCGGCCGCTTCGGAGAAGACCTTGGCCTGACGCAGCCCGTTCTGCCCGGTGGTGGCGTCGATCGAGATCAGGGTCTCGTGCGGGGCGTCGGGGATCTGCTTGGCGATCACCCGCCGCACCTTGGTCAGCTCGTCCATCAGGTTCCCCTGCGTGTGCAGGCGACCGGCGGTGTCGACGATGACCACGTCGGCGCCGCGGGCGCGGGCGGCGGAGATCGCGTCGAAGGCGACCGAGCCGGGGTCGGCTCCTTCCTCGCCGCGAACCAGGTCGGCTCCGGCCCGCTGCGCCCACTCGGCCAACTGCTCGGAGGCGGCGGCCCGGTAGGTGTCGCCGGCGGCGAGGACGACCGAGAGCCCCATCTCTTTGCTCAGGTGCCAGGCGACCTTGCCGATCGTCGTCGTCTTGCCGGTGCCGTTGACGCCGACCATCATCAGCACCGCCGGTTCGCCGCTGAGGTCGATCGGCGCCCGCCCGGTGGCGGCAACCTCGGCGAGGATCTCGATCAGGCGATCGCGGACGGCGGTGCCGTCGGCGGGGACGGTGCCGGCCTCCACCTCGTGCTCGAGCCGCTCGACCACGGCCGCGGTCGTCGGGGCGCCGACGTCGGCGAGGATCAGCGCCTCCTCCAGCAGCTCCCAGGTCTCGTCGTCGATGCGGTCGAAGAGGCTGGCGGAGATCTCCTCGGTCAGCGCCTGGCGGCTTTTCGAGAGGCTCTCGCGGAGGCGGCGGAAGACGCCGCGGCGCTCGGGCTCCGCCTCAGGGCTCGCCGAGGCGTTCGCGCTCACGCGCGAACCGAGGTCGATCATCTCCTGCCAGCTCGTTGCCATTGCTGGCCGGAGAGGCTATCTGCGCGGCGGCGGCCTTGAGCTCCGCGACGGAGGCATCGAGGTGATCGGCGATTCGCTCGGCGTCGGGCAGCGCCTCGGGATCGGCCAGCAGCCCGAAGCCAACGTTGCCGTTGTAGCTGAGGATCGCGATCGCCAGCGCATGGTTCTTGGCGAGGAAGCCGATCGGGTAGACGGCGGTGAGCTCCCGGCCGAGAACGTAGAAAGGGATCTGGGGGCCCGGGAAGTTCGTCACCAGCAGGTTGAAGAGGCGGGTGGAGAAGTTGATCGTCGCGGTCGGGGACAGCAGCACCGGCGGCGCGAAGTCCCGGAACCAGTCGTTGAGGCCCCAGATCGCCTCGGCGCCCAGCGGTTGCTTGGAGACCTTGAGCGCGTCCATCGCGGCAGAGACGGCACGGAGCCGCTCCACCGGGTCCTCGATCCCGACCGGCAGCGGCCCGCGCATCGCGGTCAGTTTGTTGCCGAGCTCGCCGTGCTCGTTTTCGGTTCGGATCGAGACCGGGACCAGCGCCTTCAGCTCGAGCCCGTCGACCTTGACGTCCCGTTCCACCAGCCAGCGGCGCACGGCGCCGGCGACGACGGCCAGGGTGACGTCGTTGACGGTGCCGCCGAGCGCGTTCTTGATGTGCTTGAAGGCCGGCAGGTCGAAGTTGGCCCAGCAGAAGCTGCGGCCGCTGCCGATCTCGGTGTTGAGCGGCACCTTCGGCGCTGGCCGGGCGAGATTCCAGGTCACCTCCCAGAGGCCGATGAGGCCGTCGGAGGCGCGCCTGCGGGCACGCTTGGGGTCCTGCGCCGCCCGGCGCAACCAGCGGCCCAGCCGCGCCAGCGTCGCCACGATCCCGGAACCTGCACGACCGACGAGGCCGGCCCTTGACGGAGTCCGAGCGGGCGTCCAGGGCGCTTCGTCACGCGCGGGCTCGGTATTCGGTTCGACGTCGAACAGCAGCATCCCGATGTCGACCGCCGAGATCCCGTCGGCCATCGCGTGATGGGTCTTGTAGACGATCCCGAAGCGATCGTCGGCGAAGCCCTCGACCAGGATCAGCTCCCAGAGGGGCTTGGCCCGATCGAGCGGCGGCGCCAGCACCTCGCCGACGACCTCTCGGAACTGCTCCTCGCTACCGGGCGACGGCAGCGAGACGCGGCGAACGTGCTGGTGGATGTCGAAGTCCGGGTAGTCGACCCAGAACGGCGTCCCAAGTCCCAGCGGCGGATAGAGCAGTCGCTGGCGCAGCCGCGGCAGCTGGTGCACCCGGCTGCGGATATGCGCCATGAAGTCATCCCGGTCCGGCGCGCTTCCCTCGCACATCAGCAAGGCGCCGATCGCCATGTGCCCGTTCGATTTCTCGTTGGCCAGGAACGACGTGTCGAACGACGTCAGCCTGTCCATGTGGCGTTGTGCCATTTACTCCCTCCCGCGCGGAGCGTAACGCTTACACGCGAGTCCCGGATCAGGCGACGGCGGAGAGGGTTTCGCCCTCTCCGGCATCGTCGTCCTCGTCGCCCTCTTCGATGTCCCGGGGCAGGCGGCGCGAGACGACCTTGGTGACGCCGTCGCCCCCCATGCTGACCCCGTAGAGGACGTCGGCGGCGTCCATCGTCCGTTTCTGGTGGGTGACGATGACGAACTGGGCGCGGTCGGAGAAGCGCCGGATCAGCTGCAGGAAACGGTCGATGTTGGCGTCGTCGAGGGCGGCCTCGACCTCGTCGAGGATGTAGAAGGGGCAGGGGCGGGCGAGGAAGACGGCGAAGACGAAGGCCAGCGCGACCAGCGACTTCTCGCCACCTGAGAGCAGCGAGAGCTTGCGGGTCGACTTGCCCGCCGGGGTGACCTCGATCTCGACTCCGAGCTCCTCGCGCTCCTCCTCACCCTCGGCCTCAGGATCGGTCTCCGCGTCCTCGCCAGGCGCGTCCTGCTCACCGCTGGGGCGCTCCTCGTCACGAACCGGACGCAGGCTGACCCGGCGCAGGACTCCGCGGCCACCCGGGAAGAGGTGCTCGACCATCTCCTCGAAGTTCTTGGCGGTGGCGTCGAAGGTCTGCTCGAAGGCGCGCTCGATCTCGTTGTCGATGTCGCGGATCAGCGTCTCCAGCTCGCGCATCGCCCGCTCGGTGTCCTCGCGCTGGGCCTGCAGGCTCTCGACGTGCTCGCGCGCCTCGTCGTACTCGCGCTCGGCCAGCGGGTTGACCGGCCCGATCTGGGCACGTCGGCGCTCCAGTCGCTCGAGCCGACGATCGATCTCGGATCGTTCCTCCTCGCTCATCGCCTCCTCGGCCGGAGGAACCTCTTCGCCGAGCCGCTCGGCGATCGCAGCCAGGTCGCGCTCGGCCTCGGCGCGGCGGTCGCCGAGGTGCGCTGCCTCGACCTCGGCCTTGGTCAGCTCGTCGGCGACAGATGACATCTCGGACTGCAGCTCGAACTCCTGCTTGGAGCAGGCCCGCAGCTCCTCGGCGATCTCGTCGCCATCGCCCTCGCCGCCGACGACTTTGCCCTCGGTGCGCTCGACCCGGGCGCGGATCGCGGCGCCGACACCCTCGACCGCCGCCAGTGCCGCGCGCGTGTCGTCGAGCAGCGCCTCGCCGTCGGCGACCCGCTTGCGCAGCGCCTCACGGTGGCGCTCTCCCAGCAGGCCCTCGGCCCGGCGGGCGTGGCGGGAAGCGCGCTCGGCGCCGCTTTGGACGTCCCCGAGAGCGGCCTCGCGAGCCGCCTCGGCAGCGGCGTCGGAGCGAGCCATGGCCAGCCCCTCGACCGCCGCGCTGAGGCCGGCGTCGACCTCGCCCAGCTCCTCCTCCAGCTTGCGGGCGCGCTCAGCCGGGGCGCCGCTGGCGCCGACGTCGAGGGTCAGGGGCCCGAGTTCGCCGCGCAGCAGCTCCAGTTTCGCCTCGAGCTCGGTCTCGCGGCTCGAAAGGCTGTTGGCGCGGACCGCGATCCGCTCCTGCTCGCCGCGGAGCTTCGTCAGCAGGCCCCAGGCCTGGGTGCGCTCGCGGTCGCGGGCCGCGAAGCGCTCCTCGGCCTCGCGGCGGCGCTTTCCGACCGCGGTGAGGCGCTCCTCGATCTCGGCCCGGGTGGCGCGCGCTTTCGCCGCCGCTTTCTCGGCTGCAGCCGCCCGGTCGGCACCGAAGCGCAGCTCCTCGGAGACGATCTGGCCTCGCAGCCCCAGCTCCTCGCGTTCGATCCGGGCGCCGAGCTCGGCCGCTTGGGCCTGGCGCTTCAAGGGCCGCAGCCGCGCCCGCGCCTCGCGCTCGATGTCGAGGGCGCGGTCGAGGTTGTCGCGGGCGGCGCGCAGCTTCAGCTCGGCCCGGCGGCGGCGCTTGCGATGCTTCCCGAGGCCGGCTGCCTCCTCGACCAGGAGCCGGCGCTCGCGCGGCTTCGAGTGGACGATGGTCTCGACCCGGCCCTGTGAGATCACCGAGTGCATCTCGCGACCGAGGTTGGTGTCGGAGAGGACGTCGGTGACGTCGGCGAGCCGGCAGCGGGCGCCGTTGAGGCGGTACCCGCTGTCGCCGGAGCGGTCGAGGCGACGCTGCACGGCAATTTCGGAGAAGTCGGTGGCGGCGCGGCCGTCGGAGTTGTCGATCACGACCTCGACCTCGGCGGCACGGCGCTGGCCGACCCCCTTGCCCCCGGCCGAGATTACGTCCTGCATCGAGGCGCCCCGGATCGCCCCCGGGCTCTGCTCGCCGAGCGCCCAGAGCACGGCGTCGGTGATGTTGGACTTGCCGGAGCCGTTGGGGCCGACGATCACGCTGACGCCGGGCGAGAACTCGAGGCTCACCCGCTCGGGGAACGACTTGAACCCCTTCATCGTGATCGATCTCAGATACATCTATCTCCTCGTTCCGGCGACGCCTAGGCTCGCGGTTGAGTCGGACGCGACCCCGGCCATCGACTAACCCCCGAGCTGCTTCAAAGCCTGCTCGGCGGCGACCTGCTCAGCCGCCTTCTTACTGCGGCCAACTCCCGTCCCCACCCGCTCGGAATCGACGATCGCCTCGACTTCGAAGGTACGCCGGTGCGGGGGGCCGGTGGCGGCCGTGACCTCGTAGCTTACGCGCGCCCCGCGACGGGCGAGAAGCTCCTGCAAGGCGGACTTGAAGTCGATCCGGGTCTCCGAGGCGTGCTCGATCCGCGGCTCGAAGGCGGCGGCGACGGCAACCGCGGTGCGCTCGAAGCCGAAGGCGACGTAGCAAGCCCCGATCAGGGCCTCGGTCGCCTCCGGCAGCGGCCGCTCGCCGTCGAGCAGGACCTCGGCCGGAATCGCGCCGGCGACGTCGCTGGGCTCGTTCGCCCGCAGCATCTCCGGCACCCCGAGCTGGCGGCCGACCTCGGCGCAGGAGACGCCGCTGACCGCTTGGTTGTGGACCTTGGTCAGGCCGCCGGAGGCGAGGGTCTCGAAGCGCTCGAAGAGCTCGCTGGCGACGGCCAGACCGAGCACGCTGTCACCGAGGAAGGCGAGGCGCTCGAAGGAATCGACCCGGCGCTCGGTCCAGGAAGAGTGGGTCAGCGCCTGCTGGCGCAGCTCCGTGGGCAACTCGTCGATCAGGGCCGCGAGGGCCGCTGCTGCGGGCTCGGGCTTCGGGGCCACCCGTCAGGCCGGAGCGTGCTCGATCACAAACCCGACCGCGTCGCCGACGGTCTCGATCCGCGAAGCCTGCTGCTCGGAGACGCTGATGCCATAGCGATCCTCCAGCTCCATCACCAGCTCATAGAGATCGAGCGAGTCGGCGTCGAGGTCCTGCTTGAAGCGGGTCTGTTCGGTGATCTTCTCGATGTCGACCTCGAGCTCCTCGGCCAGGTGCTCGCGGACGAGGGTGAGGACTTCGTCGCGCTTCATCCCCACCTTCCTATCACGCGCTCTCCTCGGCAGCGAGAGCGCCGCGGCCGGCACCGCCTTCCCGCAGCAGCGCCGCCGTGCGGCCGACCGCGTCGACCTCGGCGCAGCGGGCGGCCAGGCGCACTGCGTTGGCGATGCCCTCGGGACCGGAGCTGCCGTGGCCGACGACGGCGATGCCGCGCAGCCCGAGCAAGATCGCGCCGCCGGTGGTGTCCGGGTGCAGCTCGCGCCGCAGGCCGCCGAGGGCGGGCTTCAGCAGCAGACCGCCGACGGCGGAAATCGGGTTGGAGCGAGCGGCGTCGCCGACCGCTGCGGCGACGGTCTTCGCGGTGCCCTCCATCAGCTTCAGGGCGATGTTGCCGGTGAACCCGTCGCTGACGACGACGTCGACGACGCCGGCCGGCAGGTCGCGGCCCTCGACGTTGCCGGCGAACTCGATCCCCGGCGCGGCCGAGAGGATGCGGTGGGCCTCGACCACCTCCTCCCGACCCTTGCCCGCCTCCTCGCCAACCGTGAGCAGACCGACGCTGGGATTCTCGACCTCGAGCACGGCAGCGCTGAAGGCGGCGCCCAGGAAGGCGAACTGGACCAGGTGCTGGGCGCGAACCTCGATATTGGCGCCGACGTCGAGGAAGAGCACCGGTTTCCCGGGCACTGGAACCTGCACTGCGAGGGCCGGCCGCTGGACGCCTTTGAGGCGGCGCAGGCCGAACGTCGCCGCCGCCATCGTCGCCCCCGTCGAGCCGGGGCTGACGAGCGCGTCGGCCGCGTCGTCGGCGACGTCGCGCGCCGCCCGTACGATCGAGGCCTCCGGTTTCGAGCGGACCGCCGGCACCGGGTCCTCGTCGTTCCCGATCCAGTCCTTGGTCGGGATCACTTCGACCCCTTCTACGCCGTCCAGGCCGAGGCTTCGCTCGGGACCGAAGACGCGCACGTAGATACCGTCGGCGGCAGCCATCCTCGCCCCCTCGGCGAGCACGTCGAAGCCCTGCTCAGCGCCGTAGCCGTCGAGGGCAACGGTGACGCCGCGGCCGTTAGCCACCGCTACTCGGAGTCGGCAGCGCCAGTCGCCGGGGCCTCGGCGACTTTGTGAGTGATGACCTCACGCCCGGCGTAGGTACCGCAGGTCGGGCAGACCCGGTGTGGCAGCCGCGGGCTGTGGCAGCGCGGGCAATTGTTCAGCGTCGCCTTGCCAGCCTTGTGGTTGGCGCGCCGCTTGTCGCGCCGAGCGCTTGAAGTTCTCTTCTTCGGGACAGCCATGAGTCGCGGAATGGTAGCCGTTCGGCGGTCGGCGGACTCAGTACGTCGCTCGGACAACCGCCAGGTCGCCCTGCTGCCAGGCGATTTCGCCTTCGCACCAGCCGACGAGATCGTTCAGCTGCTTCTCCTGGAAGACGTCGCCGATGACCAGCGAGCGGGCCTGGCCCTTGACCTGGCGGCAGAGGTTTTGCCTCTGGGCGTCGTCGAGCTGGTTGACCGAAAGGACGGAGATGACCAGGTCCCAGGGACCGTCCGGCAGCGGGTCCTCCATGCGGGCGAGCTGGACGTCGTCGTAGGTCTGACGGGCGCGAAAGACCATGTCGGGGCTGGCGTCGAGGCCGATCACCCAGGCGTCGGGGTGGGCCTCGATCAGCCGCCGCGTCGTCTCCCCGGTGCCCATTCCCAGCTCGAGAACGCGCTCCGGCGGGAACGGGATTGCGGCCACGGCCTGATCCTGCAGATCGTCGTAGCCGGGGATCTCGGCACGAATCCGCTCCAGGTAGACCTCTGGTTTCCAGTCGAATTGACCCATCTCGTAACCTCGTGGGGAGGGAGTCATCGTAAGCCCGTCCCCAGCGGAGGTTCGCTCATGTCCCAAGCGCCCACCACGATCATCGACCTGGCGCGCCTCTCGCTGTCCCATGGCGAGGGGAAGCGCGTGGAGCTCCCAGTCGAGCTCGAGCCCGTCGAACTGGGCGGCCAGACCTACGTCGCGAACCCTTCCGCGCCGACCGTGCGGCTCGAGATCTCCCGCCCCAGCGGCGGCTACGCCTTTCGCCTGCAGTTCCCGGTCCACCTCGAGGGCCCCTGCATGCGCTGCCTCGAGCCCGGCTCGCTCGACCTCGACGTCGAAGCGCGCGAGGTCGACCAAGCGGCGACCGAGGACGAAGAGCTGCGCAGCCCCTACGTGGTCGACGACGAGCTCGACATCGGCCGCTGGGCCCACGACGCGACCGTGCTCGCCCTCCCCGTCCGCTTCCTCTGCCGCCCCGACTGCGCCGGCCTCTGCCCCGTCTGCGGCGAGTCCCTCAACGACGCCGACCCCGCGGACCACGAACACGAGCGCCCCACCGACCCCCGCTGGGCGGCCCTCAAAGACCTGAAGCTCGAGTAGCCCGGGGGGAGAGTCCGGGTGCGCTGTCGCCTTATGCACCGCATGGGTGCAGAAAGCGACAGGCGCGGAATGAGACTGGCGGCGCTGGCTGAGAAGCAGTACGGAGTCGTGAGCCGGGCGCAGCTTCGGGAGCTGGGGATTGGCCGGGGCAGTATCGCGAGGCGGATCGAAAACGGGCAGCTGCACCGCCTGCACCGAGGGGTCTATGCGCTGGGCCACCTCAGCATCCCAATCGAGGGGTGGTGGGTGGCAGCGCTGCTGGCAAGCGGGAAGGGCGCTGTACTCAGTCACCGGAGCGCAGCGGAGCTGTGGGGTCTGCTCGATCCCGTGGACGGTCCGGTGCACGTCTCCACCTCTTCCACAGCGGGGCGTAAGCGGCGGCAGGGCATCCACCTGCACCGAGGTGCGGTTTTCGCAGAGGGCGCGATCACACGTCGCAAGCGCATCCCGGTAACGACACCGGCGCGCACGATCGCCGACCTGAGAGGAACGGTTCCAGCAGCGAGGTGGCGACGCGCGATCCGCCAAGCAGAGGTGCTGGGCCTGCGCACCGGCCTCGAGCGGACCAGCGAGCCGACGCGGAGCGAGCTGGAGCACCTCTTCTTGCGACTTTGCGAACAGCACCGCCTTCCCAGTCCCGAGATCAACGCCCGTGTCGGCCCCTACGAGGTCGATTTCCTCTGGCGCGCCGAGCACCTGATCGTCGAAACCGACGGCTACCGCTACCACCGCGGCTCCCAGGCCTTCGAGGACGACCACACCCGCGACCTCGATCTCCACGCCCTCGGCTACAAAGTCCGCCGCTTCTCCTACCGCCAGGTCACCACACAGGCGTCCCAGGTCGCCAGCGTCGTCGCCAACGCCCTGCGTCGCTAGCCACCCCCACATCCCTAGCCCATCCTGGCCGCAGACGCTACGAGGCGGAGGGCCGGTAGGGCCTCCGAACGTTTTGCGCGGGAGGAGAGCAGCGAATCAGGGCGTCAGCCGCCCGACGCACCAACGACGAGTTGCGAGTGAGGAGGCCCTACCGGCCCTCCGCCCTTCGCGACTAAGGCTGCTCGTCCAGCTCGGCGACCGGTTCGTCCTCGCGCCCGGCGAGACGATCGCGGCCACGCTGCACGGCGGCGAGGAACTTCTGAAGGTTGACTTCGAGGGTGTTGAGGATCTCGTCGGCGTAGTCCTCGGCACCGAGGCGAATTTCACGCTCGCGGGTGCGGGCGTCCTCGACGATCTCGTCGGCGGCGCGCTCGGCCTGCTTGGTGACCTCCTCGTCGGAGATCAGGCGGGCCTGCTGCTCGCGGGCCTCGCGGACGATCCGCTCCGCCTCGCGTTTGGCCTCGGCCAGCATCTCCTGGCGCTCCTTGACGATCCAGCGCGCCTGCTTGATCTCCTCGGGGATCGTCGCGCGCATCTGGTCGAGGAGGTCGTAGATCTCCTCGCGGTCCACACGCACCTGATCCGTCAACGGGACGGGTCGGGCGTTGTGGACGACGTCGTCCAGCTTGTCTATGAGAACGAGTACGTCCATTTGCAGGTCGTAAGCCTACGTGTATGCGGGGTCTTTGGTGAAGATGCCGTTATCCGGGCCGTCTTTTTGCAAGCCGTCGCCCAAGGGCAGACTGGATGCGGGGAAGCCTACCTGTCGTCCAGGCGGTCAGCGAGCGCAGCCGCAACCGGGCCCGGGACGAGGTCGGAGACGTCGCCTCCGAAGGTCGCCATCTCCTTCACTCCGGTCGAGGAAAGAAAGCTGTAGTGCGGAGAGGCGATCACATAGATGCTCTCGATCCCCGGGTCGAGCTTGCGGTTCAGCTGGGCCATCTCGAACTCGTACTCGAAGTCGGAGATCGCCCGCAGCCCCTTGACGATCGCCCTGGCGCCGTTGTCGCGGGCGAACTCGACCAGCAGGGTGGCGAAGATCTGAACCTCGACGTTGGGCAGGTCGGCGGTCGCCTCGGCGATGAAGTCGCGGCGCTCTTCGGCGTTGAAGAGCGTCTTCGCCTTCCGCATCGGGTTGTTGACGACGCCGACGACGACGCGGTCGAAGACCTGCGAGGTGCGGGTGATGATGTCGATGTGGCCGTTGGTGACCGGGTCGTAGCTGCCGGGGCAGACGACGGTGCCGTTGCGATCGCTCACTCGCCCGCCTCCGCGTAGATGGAGACGTCGGCGGCTCCGTAGCGACGCTGCCGCAGGCGCTCCAGCGAGTCGATCCGCAGCGGCTTGCCGGCGCCGCTCTCGACGATCGCGCGACCGCCGGCCGCGAGCAGCCGGGGCAGATGGGTGTCGAGATCCTGCGCCACGCGGTCGGCGAGTCTATATGGGGCATCGACGAAGACGAGGTCGTAACGGGCGGCCCCGGCCCCTTCCGGAACCCCGGCCAGCCAGCGCCCGACGTCGGTGCGGACCAGTTCCGCGCGCCCGCCGAGCCCCAGTCGCTCGACGTTGCCGAGGGCGGGCCGGGTGTCGCGGTCGACGAGGACGGCGCTGCCGGCGCCACGCGAGAGCGCCTCGATCGCCAGCGCCCCGGTGCCGCTGTAGAGGTCGAGGACCGTGGCGCCGGCGACGCGCTCACCGAGCGCCGAGAAGATCGCCTCGCGGACCCGGTCGGAGGTCGGACGGACCTTCCAGCCGCGCGGCGCGACCAGCCGTTGCCCTTTGAGCTCCCCTGCGATCACCCTCATGGGGTCATTAGAGGGGAATCGGGTCGGCGGCACCAGCGCCGAAGCGGTTGCGGGCGGCATCCAGCAACGGGCCAAGGGCGGGGTCGGCGAGCGAGCCGTAGCGGCGCAGCAGTGCCAGCACCTCCTCGCGAGCGGCGATCAGGGTGGGCGTGTCTTCGGGCAGCTCGGCGACGGCGAAGCGCGGCAGGCCGTGCTGGCGAGTGCCGAGGATCTCCCCCTCGCCGCGGAGGCTGAGGTCGACCTCGGCGAGCTTGAAGCCGTCGCTCTCCTTCGCCACCGCCTGCAGCCGCCGCCGCGCCAGCCCGCCCGCTTCGGCGGCGAACAGCAAGCACTGCGAGGCGTGCTCGCCGCGCCCGACGCGGCCGCGTAGCTGGTGCAGCTGGGAGACGCCGAAGCGCTCCGCCCCCTCGATCACGATCACGGTCGCGTTGGCGACGTCGATCCCGACCTCGATCACGGTCGTCGCCACCAGCACGTCGGTCTCCCCCGCCGCGAACGCCCGCATCGCCTCGGCCTTCGCCGCCGACGGCATCTGCCCATGCAGGACGCCGACCTCGAACTCGCGCAGCTCGCCCGCCCGCAGCCGCTCGGCCTCCACCTCCGCCGCCTTGCCCTGCACTTTCTCGGACTGTTCGACCAGCGGGCAGACGACGAACGCCTGCCGGCCCTCGCGCAGCCGCTCGCGCAGGAAGTCGTAGGCGGCGGCGCGGCGATCCTCCTCGACCAGCCAGGTCTCGACCGGCTGGCGACCCGCCGGCAGCTCGTGCAGGGCAGTGGTGTCGAGGTCGCCGTAGGCGGTGAGCGAGAGCGTGCGCGGGATCGGCGTCGCGGTCATGTGGAGGACGTGCGGGGCCATCCCCTCCACCCCCTTCGAGTCGAGCGCGCGACGCTGCTCGACCCCGAAGCGGTGCTGCTCGTCGACCACGCAGAGGCCGAGGCGGGCGAACTCGACGGTCGGCTCGATCAGCGCGTGGGTTCCCACGATCAGTCCCAGCTCGCCGGAGGCGAGCTGGTTCAGGGCTCGCCGACGAACGGGAGCGGGCGTAGCGCCGGTCAGCAGGGCGAAGGGAGTCGCCTCGGTGGCCAGGAGGCGGCCGAGGGTGATCGCGTGCTGCTCGGCCAGAGTCTCGGTCGGCGCCATCAGCGCTGCCTGGAAGCCGGCTTCGAGCGCCCGCAGCATCGAGTAGACGGCGACGACCGTCTTGCCGGAGCCGACCTCGCCCATCAGCAGGCGCTGCATCGGCTCGCCGGAATCGAGGTCGGCGTCGATCTCGTCGAAGGCGGCGAGCTGGTCGCCGGTCGGCTCGAACGGAAGCGAGTCGATCCAGCGGCCGACCGGCTCGCCGGGTCGGCCGAGGCGCGGCGCTGGGCGTGCGGTCCGGTGGCTGCGCTTGCGAGTCGCGAGAACCGCCTGGTAGAGGAACAGCTCTTCAAAGCGGATCCGCTCCCGAGCCTGCTCCGCGTCCTCTGGGCTGTCCGGGAAGTGCGCAGCGCGGATCGCGTCGCCGACGCCGGCAAGGTGCCTGCGCGCCCGCAGCTCTGCCGGCAGCCCCTCGATTGCGTTCGATGCCCAGCCGACCGATTGCTCGGCCCAGTCTCTGATTCGCTGGGCTTTCAGCGCCTCGGTGGCGGGATGGATTGGGACGAAGCTGGCGGGCCCCGGGTCCTCGCCACCGGCGGCTACGAGCTCCCATTCATTCACCGCGAAACCGCGGTTGTCCCGCTTCCCGGTCAGCAAGAGCCGTGCGCCGAGATCCAACTTGTTTGCGACCCAAGGCTGGTTGAACCAGGTGGCGCGCACGTGCCCGCTCTCATCGCCAACTTTGACGCTGGTGATGCTGATGCGGCCTTTGCGGAAGGGACGGGGTCTGGCACCGAGGACGTCAACCAGGACCGTCGCCTGCTCTCCCGGCTCAAGGTCGGCGAGCAGCCGAACGGTTCTGTCCCGATGGCGATGCGGGAATCGCAGCAGGACGTCGCCGATCGTCTGGATGCCGGCTTCTGCGGCTGCCTCGGCGAGTTTGGGCCCGACGCCCTCCAGAGCCTGGATCGAGACCTGGAGGGCACTGGGGCGAGGCCAGTGGACGGGGGCGTCGCGCAGATCGGCGCCACTCAGCTCGCGGGCACCGGCGAAAGAACGCAGCGCCGGCACTACTGGGCGGCGAGCAGCCACCACCAGCTCGGCTGGCCCCCCTCGTGGGTCTCGATCTCGACCCCGTCGGGGACATGGGTATCGATCTCCTCGAGCGCAATCGGCGCCCCCTCGCCGGCGATCACGGTGACGATCTCGGCCCCCTCGGCGAGGCGCTGGATCGTCGTCGAGAGGGTCGAGCCGGCGCCGCCCCAGGCGACGATCTCGCCGTCGGAGAAGCCGACCGCGTCGCCCTGCTTGAAGCGGCCCTGGGCATCGTCGCGGGCCGCCGGCGCGACGCCGCCGGTGGCGACTCCCTCGAGCGCCGCCTCCAGCCGCTCGGCGTTGTCCGCCCCCGAGGCGGCGGGGTCGAGCTCGACTAGCGCCAGCAGGCTCGCCTGCTGCGACATTGCTGGCACCACCCGAGCCGGCTTCTCCGACAGCTCGCAGGCGCGCTCGGCGGCCATCACGACGTTGGAGGAGCTGGGCAGAACCAGGACTTCCGGGGATGGCACTCCGTGGATGCCGGCGAGCAGCTCGTAGGTCGACGGGTTCAGCGTCTCACCCCCGGGGATCACCTGGGCGCCAAGCTCGGCAAAGAGGCGCTCGAGCCCGTCCCCAGCGGCGACGGCCAGCGCGCCGGTGCGCCCGGCGGCGCCGAGCCGGGCGTTGCGCTCGGCCATCTGCTCGCGCATGTCGGCGACGTCGAGATTGGTCACCTGGCCGGCGCCGTCGAACAGCGCCACCGCGGCCTCCGGTGTGTCGGTATGGACGTGGACCTTGAGCGTCGCCTCATCGCCGACGACCAAGACCGAGTCTCCCAACCCCTCCAGCCGCGGCAGGAAGTCCCGCGAGGAGAGGCCGCTGCCGGCGACGATGAAGTTCGTGCAGTAGCGGAAGCGGCTGTCCTCGTGGTGCGGCAGGCTCATTCGCGGCGCCTCGTAGTGGGAGACCTCCGGCAGCTCAGCGTCATCGCCCCGCAGCCCCGCGACAACGCCGGCCAGGATCAAAACCAAGCCGTGGCCGCCGGCGTCGACGACGCCGGACTCGCGCAGGACCTCGAGCTGCTCCGGCGTCCGCGCCACCGCCCGCTCGCCGTCCTCGATAGCCCGCTCCAGGACCTCGGCCAGGATCGCGTCCTGCTGCTCGTCGCTGACTTCGCGCCCGAGCCGCTGCTTGTCGGCCTCGAGGTGGGCGAGCTGGCGGGTCAGCGAGTGGGCCATCTCGCGGAAGACGGTCAGCATCGTCCCCTCGGCCGGCTCCCGCACCGACTCGTAGGCCGCGTCAGCGGCACGGGCGAAGGCGGCGGCGACCAGGACCGGGTCGACCAGCTCGCCGGGGCGGCTGGCCAGCTCCTCGGCGGCGCCGCGGACGATCTGGCTGAGGATCACGCCGGAGTTGCCACGGGCGCCCATCAACGCCGCCCGGGCCAGGGCCTGGACGAGCTGAGTGCGGCCGATCTCGTCGACCTCGAGCCCGTCGAGCCGGTCCAGCTCCTCCATCACGGCGCGCATCGTCATCGCCATGTTGTCGCCGGTGTCGCCGTCGGCGACCGGGAAGACGTTGAGGTCGTTGACCTCCTGGCGTCGCGCCTCCAGTGAGGCGTAGGCAGAACTGATGACCCGTCGGAACCGGGCGATCGAGGGATCGGGCATCTGCAGGGGAATCTAGCCGCCCCACGCGGACGCCGAACGCCGGACCGGCAGCGTTGCTAGCGTGGCGCGCTCGATGCGACGCTTTGCCACCTGGTGCACCGGCCACCGCAAGACGGTGATCATTGGCTGGATCGTGGCCCTGATCGGGATCGGGATGATCTCGAGCTCAGTCGGCTCCGACTTCAGCGAAGAATTCAAGCTGCCTTCTTCTGACTCCCAGGAAGCCTTCGACCTGCTCGAAGAACGCTTCCCGGCGCAGTCGGGCGACACCGTGACGATCGTCTTCAAGGCCCCCGACGGGGTCGAGTCGCCGGCGGTCAAGAACAAGATGGAAGGGGTCTTCGGCGCGGTCGCCAAGCTGCCCCACGTCAGCGAAGTCGCCAGCCCTTACGCCGGCGAGGGCGCCGCAGCGGTCAGCGATAACGGCGAGATCGCCTACGCGACGGTCCAGTACGACGTCATCACCTCCGACATCGAGAAGGACGACATCAAGAAGCTGGTCTCGACCAGCCAGGACGCCGCCGGGAGCGGCCTGCAGGTCGCTGTCGGCGGCCAGCCGATCGAGGAAGTGAGAGGCGAAGAAGAAGCTGATATCTCCGGCTTCGTCGGCCTGCTGGCGGCAATCGTGATCCTGCTGCTGACCTTCGGTTCGGTGGTGGCCATGGGGCTGCCGATCGTCACCGCGCTGTTCGCGCTCGGGGTGGGACTGAGCCTGGTCACGCTGGCGACGCACGTTTTCCCCACCGCTGAGTTCGCTCCGCAGTTGGCGTTCATGATCGGCCTCGGCGTCGGCATCGACTACGCCCTCTTCATCGTCACCCGCTTCCGCAACGGCCTCGACGAGGGGTTGGAGGCGCGCCCCGCGGCGATCGCGGCGATCGACACCGCCGGCCGCGCCGTCCTCTTCGCGGGCGTGACCGTGATCATCGCCCTGATGGGGATGCTGCTGCTCGGCCTCTCCTTCCTCTACGGCGTCGCGATGGCGGCGGCGGTGGCGGTGCTGTTCACGATGATCGCCTCGCTCACCCTGCTGCCGGCGCTGCTGGCGATCGTCGGCCGCCGGATCAACCGGCTGCGGATCCCCGGCCTCAGCGGCGGCTCCTCCAATGCCGAAGACACCCGCTGGTTCCGCTGGAGCCGCGAGATCCAGCGCCGCCCGGTGCTCGCCGCGACGATCTCCGGCGCACTGTTGATCCTGCTCTGCATCCCCACCCTCTCGCTGCGCCTCGGCTCCAACGACGCCGGCACCGACCCGGCCGGCTCGACCACGCGCGAGGCCTACGACCTGCTCGCCGATGGCTTCGGCCCCGGCTTCAACGGCCCCTTCGCGATGGTTGCGGCGCTGCCGGAGAAGGGCGACGACGAGGGCCTGCTGATTCTGCACAAAACGCTCGAGAGCGAAGCCGGCGTGGCGAAAGTGACGCCGATCATGTTCAACCCGGCGAAGAACACCGCCGTCTTCCAGGCCTACCCGACCACCTCCCCGCAGAGCGAGGAGACGACGGAACTGCTCGACCACATTCGCGACGAGGTGATCCCTCCGATCGAACAAAGGACCAACACCCAACTTCACGTTGGCGGCATTACCGCGATCTTCGAGGACTTCGGCACCGCGATCACCGACAAGTTGCCGCTGTTCATCGGCGTCGTCGTGCTGCTCTCGGCGCTGCTGCTGATGGCCGTCTTCCGTTCCGTCCTGGTGCCGCTGAAGGCGATCGTGATGAACCTGCTCTCGATCGGTGCCGCCTTCGGCCTAATCGTCGCCGTCTTCCAGTGGGGCTGGGGCGCGAGCCTGATCGGAGTCGACAGCACCGGTCCGATCATCTCCTTCTTCCCGATCTTCCTCTTCTCGATCATCTTCGGGCTCTCGATGGACTACGAGGTCTTTCTGATGTCGCGGATCCACGAGGAGTGGGAACACCGCAAGGATGCGACCGAAGCCGTCACCCGCGGCCTCGCCCTGACCGGCCGCGTGATCACCGCCGCCGCGGCGATCATGGTCACCGTCTTCGCCTCCTTCATGATCGGCGAAGACCGCATCATCAAACTCTTCGGCCTCGGCCTCGCGGCCGCCGTCTTCATCGACGCCGTGATCATCCGCTCGGTCCTCGTCCCCGCGCTGATGCAACTCTTCGGCGAGCGCGCCTGGTGGCTGCCGAGCTGGCTCGACCGGATCCTGCCGAAGCTGCATGTGGAGCCGGCCGAGGGCGATCCGGCGCCGACCGGCGAGCATCCGGTCGTTCAGGTCGAGAAGTAGACGGCGCGGGACCAGGGGTTGCGGGAGGGATGTCGGTACCCCTCCGCGGG
>DASSFS010000104.1:0-14865 GCA_035694165.1 Solirubrobacterales bacterium
ACCGCGCCGTCGCTCCAGTTCAGCGTCTTCGCCGGACCGGCGGCGTAGAGGACAGCGAGGCGGACGGTGTCGGCGCCGTGCTCGGAAACGAGCTCGTCGGGGTTGACGACGTTGCCCAGGTGCTTGCTCATCTTGCGCCCATCGGCGATCACCATCTCGTGGAAGAGGCAACCGGCGAACGGCTCCCCCTCCTCGAGGAAGGCGAAGGGACCGATATCGCGCAACGCCTTGGTGACGACGCGCTGGTCGAAGACGAAACCACCGCTGTCGCCACCGGCGACCAGGCGCTCGGAGGGCAGCCACTGCTTCAGATCCGGGTGCTCGAACATCAGCTCGGCCCGGTCCTCGGGCGGAACCGCAGCCGGAACCCAGAGCCAGAGCGCATCGAAATGGCAGTCGAGGGTCTCGGTCTCACGTTTGGCGGCGCCGCCGCACTTCGGGCAGGCGACGTCGACGAAGTCGGGACGCTCGGCGAGCGGGTTGCCCTCGCCGGTCGCGATTAGGTCCCGCGGCAGCACCACCGGCAGGTCCTCGGCCGGTACCGGCACCGCGCCGCAGGCATCGCAGTGGATGACCGGGATCGGCGTTCCCCAGGAGCGCTGGCGCGAAATCGAGAAGTCGTTGGCGCGGTAGCGCTTGGCCGGGCGCGCGCCGGGCACCTGCGCGGGTGGATCGTCATCAGCCTCTGCCTCCCCCCTCTCCTCGTCTGGCACGCGCTCCATCCGCCGGCCGAGCTCCTCGTCGGCCTCGTCGACTGCCGGGATACCGAGGGCGGCGGTCGGCCCGTAACGGGCGTCGACCAGCGGTGAGACGAAGACCGGCAGATCCTCTCCCGTCGGGCCGGCGACGGAGGCGCCGGTATCGACGATTGGCACCGAGCGGGCATCGCGAGCGCTGCGCTCCCAACCACCGGACCGCATCTGCTCCAGCTCGTCGCCGACCGCGGCGCTCTCAACCCAGGCCTCAACGTCCGGGTGGCGGGGTGAGAGCAGAACGAAGCGGGCCTGGGCGACCGCGTCGGCGTGCGGGCTGAAGACCGTAAGCGAGCGCCCGCCCTCGCTCTCGAGATCGAGCTCGACGCCATCGCTGCGACCGAGGATGTAGCGCTGGGTCGCGAGGGAAAGCTCGTCCCAGTTCTGCAGCTTCTCGGTGTTGCGATCGTTCTCCTCGAGGTAGGGAGTGATGCGCAAGAACCAGGTCGGCCGGCGGATCAAGCGGACCTCGTTGTGGCAGCGCCAGCAGCGGCCGTCCTCGACCTGGATCGTCGCCAGCGTCGTCTGGCAGGTGTCGCACCAATCGACGGTGGCGTCGTCGCGGTAGATCAAGTCGGCCTCGAGCAGGGTCAGAAACAGCCACTGGGACCAGCGGTACTGCACCTCGTCTGAGCTGTAGAAGACGCGGTCGTAGTCGAAGGAGAAGCCGAGCCGCTTCATCTGCGCGAGCATGCGCTCGCCGCACTGGGCAACCCAGACCGCCGGTGGCTCCTCGCGCTCGATCGCCGCCAGCTCCGCCGGCAGGCCGAAAGCATCGAAGCCGAAGCCCAGCAGCACGGCGTCGCCGCGGGCGCGGCGAAAGCGCGCGTAGGCGTCGCCGATCGAGTAGTCGCGGACGTGCCCCATGTGCAGGTTGCCCGAGGTGAACGGGCTGGACGGCTTGACGTAGACCCGGTCCTGACCCTCGGCTGGACGAGGCGCCTCGTAGTCGCCGCGCTCGTGCCACACCGCCTGTCTGGCGGCCTCGATTCGACCCGCGTCGTAGCTTGGCTTCTCCCGACTCATCTCGTCATCAAGGCTAACTCAGGCGGGCCTTCACCCTCGTGGGGCACAGCAGGAACCTAGCGGCGGACAAACGAGTACCCGGCGTCCGAAACCGACCATACGCTCGCCGGGTCCATGCATGTAACGACCCCGGCGGTGCTAGCTACACCCCGGGGCCTGGCCGAGACCTGAAGTGAAGAGGAGGTCCCAACGTGGGGGAGACTAGAGAAGCGCTGCTAATCGTTCCGGACACTTGCTACCCAAATGCGGTAGCTCGGGCGACCGAGGCGGCCGATCATTCGAGTGAACCGGTTCGGGCGGCCCTCGAAGCCGCCGTCGAGATGGCGGAGGTGGACCTCGAAGGGGCCCGCATCGCGCTCTGGCGACTGCAGACCGACTGGGAGACACTGAGCGTCATGGAGGAACGCCTCGGCGGCGAGCCGACGCAGGCGGCGCTGCGGATCGGCGCGGTCATCCACCTCGCTCGGGTCGAGCTGTCCTCCCCCACACCGGAGCTGCGCCGCCTCCTCCCCGAACTGATGGAGTGGCTCGGGCGGCGGGAGCTCAGCACCGCTGACTGAGAGCCGCTCGCTCGACGGACTGGCTTAGGCGAACGTCCAGAGCTTGTTGCCGAGGAAGTTGAACGGCATCGCGACCGCCACTGCGATCGCCTGCGCCGTCAGGTCTCCGACGCCGCCGCTCGAGACCAGGACTTCCAAGATGACGAGGTTGAGAATGAGGGCGGCGACGCTGACCGCGAAGAAGCGAGGGGCCTGGAAGCTGGCGGCGCCGTCGCCGGCGCCGAAGGTCCAGTGACGGTTCCAGAGGAAGTTGTTGCTGACGGCAGCGCAGAAGGCACCGATTGCGGCGAGCAGGTGGTGGACGTCGAGACTGCCGGCCAGGACGGCGAAGACCGCCAGGTTGATCAGGTAACCGGAGCCGCCGACGATTCCGAATTTGAGCAGCTGCCACCAGCTGGCGGGACGCCGAGCGGCGGCGCCGAGGCGCCCGGCGAATTCCGAAGGGCTCATCGCTGCGGCCCGTCGATCAGCACGGCGTCGTCGCCGAAGCCGGTCGGCAGGTCGTGCAGGGTGTGGAACGGGATCTTCACGGGGAACTTGGAGGCGTAGGTGATGAGAGTCAACCGATCGGCTCGGGTGCGTCCCACCTGGTGAAACGAAGACGGCAGGTTAACTGGCAATCCGGTTGCCAGGGGCTTACGGAGCACAGCGATTTCGTCGATCCACTCCTCCCCACCGTACATGCGCACCGCCCCTTCTTGGAGGTAGTAGCGCACCGGATCCGCAGCGAGCTTCCAGGTCACGATCGCGCGGCGACCGTTAAGTGGGGGACCGAGCTCTTCGGTCACAGTGCGGAAATCGGGGCGTTGGAGGTTGGGCGTTTGGGTCACATGTATGTCGAAGGCGAGCCAGTACGCGCAGAGGGCCACCGTAAGCAGGAGTCCAAGCCGGCGGGTAGCGGCGGCGGCGAAGCCGATCGCCACAGCTGCCAGCAGCGGCACCAGAGCCGGCAGGAGGTTGCGCTCGACCACGTAGTCCTTGCCAACCAGCGCCGCAATCGCCGTCAGGGCGATGAACCCCAGCCCGAGCGCAAGTCCAAGGCCCGCGCCGCGACGCTCCCGGCGGTTCCCCCGCCACGCAACCAGGATCAGGGCCGCGACGACGAGCGCGATCGGGATCAGCGCGTAGTGCTCCCGCGGCGCCTCGGCGATCACGTGGCCGGTTTCGCCGATCAGGAAGGAAACCCCGGTCTCCCAGAGGCGTTCGAGCAGAGGGCTGTTTTCGATCCAGCCGATATGGGTCGGATTGACCTGCGAATTGGCCAGCGGCAGCAGCGCCACGCCCACGGCGCCGACGCCTCCGAGCGCCGGCAGGACGACTCGCCAGCGGTGCCGCAACGCAACCAGCAGCCAGACCGCCTCGATCCCGACCAGGAAGACGGCGAAATAGTGACTGCAAAGCGCCAGCGCCGAGGCCAGGGCCCAGAAGGCCAGATCGCGCCCGCGGGCTGTGTTCAACGCCCGCGCGAAGAAGAACACCGAGAGCGCTCCGAAGAAAACAAGCAGCGCGTAGGAGCGCGCCTCCTGCGAGTACCAGATCAGCATCGGGTTGACGGCGATCAGCGCGGCCAGGACCAACCCCGCATAGCGACTCGCAAGCTGGCGGCCGATCAGGTAGCCAACCGGTACCGTTGCCGCTCCGAAGAGGGCGGACAGCGAGCGCAGTCCGAGCTCGTCGGTACCGAAGACCTTCGCCCAGCCCCAGGCCAGCACGTAGTACAGGGGCGGGTTGGACTCGCTGGTGCCGACCCGGTTCAGCATCTCGTCGAAGCTGCCGGGGATCACCCGCATTGCGGTGATCACCTCGTCGTGGTGGTAGCTCTGCAAATCGAGGCTGGCGAAGCGCACGGCGACGCCGAGGGTGGTCAGGCCGGCGAGCGACCAGAGCACGACCGAGCGCTGACTCACGGAGAGCAGCGGCCCTTCGGCATCGCCCGCCCGGCGCCGAACGACGGCGGCGCCGCGGCGGCAGCGGCTCCCCAGCGACGGTTGGGACGGGAGCCGAGACGGAACGAGAGCGTCGCACCGCGAGCGAGGGCGCAATAGGTAGTCCACGGCTTCGCATAGCCGCGGCCGTCGAGGCGCAATGACTGCACATAGGGACCGCGACCGCTGGCGAGGATCAGCGCCCGGCGCCGCTGCGGCAGGCGAACCTCCGTCCGCTCGAAGAGCGGGCTGCCGATTGCCAACACCCCCACACCGGGCACCTCCGGATAGAGGCCGAGCACGCCGAACACGTACCAGGCCGAGAGCGTCCCGAGGTCGTCATTGCCGGGATAGCCGTCCGCTGAGGTGTCGTAGAGGCTGAGCAGAGCGCGGCGGACGACGGCCTGGGTTCGGTAGGGACGACGCATCCAGTTGTAGAGCCAGGGGGTGTGCAGGGTTGGCTCGTTCCCGAGCAGGGCGTGGTCAGTGTGGGTTCCTCCGGCGCCGCCGTTGAGCTGGCGCAGGAAGTGGGTGAGTCGGCCCGCCGCCCTGGCCGATCCTCCCAGGCGCCCGATCAGGCCGGCGGGGTCCTGCGGGACCATCCAGGTGTACTGAGCCGAGTTGCCCTCGACGAAGCCGCCGCCACGAAGGTTGTCGTAGCTCGGCGGAAAACGGCCGTCCGCGAAGCGCGGCTCGACCATGCCACTGGCCGGATTGAAGAGACGACGCCAGTTGGACGAGCGGCGCATGAAGGCGAGGTAGCTGGGACGGTCGCGCAGAGAACGGGCGGCGAACTGGGCAATCGCGAAGTCGTCGACCGCGTACTCCAGCGTCGTCGCGGCTGAGCCCCAGACGGAGTCGGGGTCGCCGTAGAGCGAGTTGGCGTTGCGGGTGTTGGTGTCGAGGTTGAAAGGCACGTAGCCGAGGTCGAGGTAGGCATCGAGTCCCTGGCGCTGCAGATAGTCGCCGTTGGCACTGCGGCAGGGTTCGGTTGCCCCTCTGACCATCGCCGCCAGCGCTGCCCGCTGATCGAAGGCGCCGGCGCCAAAGGCCGCCGCGGAGGCGATGATCGGGTCGGCGGAATCGCCGACCATGGTCATGCTCTGGCCGTTGGCGTAGGACCAGCGCGGCAGGCAGCCGCTCTCCTCAGCGTCGGCCAGCAGCGAGCCGATCATCTCGCTGGCCCGTTCCGGCATCAGCATCGAGAGCAGCTGGATCTGGCTGCGGTAGATGTCCCAGCCGGAGAAGTCGGCGTACTGGGTGCGACCACCTGCGTCGTGGACCTGCCCGTCCATGCCGAGGTAGGAACCATTGACGTCGTTGAACGTCCGCGGCGCCAGGAAGGCGTGATAGAGCGCGGTATAGAAGGTTCCGAGCAGACGCTTGGGACCACCGCTCACGCGCACTCGTCCCAAGGCCTGGTTCCAGCGGTTGCGGGCGCGCGCGGCGATCGCCGCGAAGCCTGCGCGCTGACTTTCGGCGGCGAGGTTGGCGCGAGCGCCGTCAACGCTGACGAAGGAAATGCCGACGCGGGCGGTGACGACTCGGCTGCCGCGAGTGTCGAAGGAGGCGTAGGCGCCCGCCTGGGCGGTCGTCCTTGGGTTCTCGGCCGGTGCCTGGCTGTCTTCGGCCGTCCGCCCGCCACGGTCGAGCGAGTCGCCCCGCCAGGTTCCGTGGGCATCGAAGCGACGGTCGAAGCGAGCCGCGAAATAGATCCTGTACCGCGGACGCTGCCCGCAGAAGTGGCCGCTGGAGGCGCTACCCGAGATTTCCCGGCGACCGGGGTCGACTTCGATCGCGGCGAAATCGTTGGGCTGGGCGCTGCCGCCGGCGTTGATCAGGACGCTGGCGTGCGGGCTCGGCGGGAACCTGAAGCGCGCCATGCCGGTTCGCGTCGTCGCCGTCAGCGCAACGTCGACGTCGGCGCCGCCGACCGGGTTGAGGCGGACCCGGTAGAAACCCGGCCGCCCGGCCTCCTCAGAATGGGAGAAGCCGGGCTGGAAACGACCGTCGAGGCCACCTCCTGGCTGCGCGGGCGAAGAATCGATTGGCTCGGTCGTCGGCAGGAAGGGGAAATCTCCGTAGATGGCGCAGCCGGCGCCGCTGAGGTGGGTGAGGCTGAAGCCGGTGACGTGATTGTCGCGATGGTCATAGCCACCCGAATGAGGCGCGACAGGGGTCGTGTCGGGGCTCCACTGGACCATGCCAAAGGGGAGTGCGGCGCCGGGGAAGTTGTGACCACCGCCAAAGGTCCCCGGCCCCGGCCGGGTGCCGGCAAACGGGTTGACGTGACCGGCGAAGTCGGCTGCCGCGCTCATCGGTACGGCGGCGGCGAGGCTTAGGGCCAGGATCAGGACCGCGCTGCCCGCTCGACGCCTGTGCTTCTGGATGTTGCGCGTAATGTTCCCGCTCCGATGCGTAGGAGGAATGCAACCTTGGCAGCACTGGCGGCGACCGCGGTCGTCCTCGCCCTGGCGCTGATCTTCGGCGGCAGCTCCAACTCGAAACCCGCACAGGCGAGCGAGGAAGCGGTGCCGGGCCGACCCAGCGTAGACATCGTCTCCCCCCGCAACGGCGCCCGCCAGACCAGCCACGCCGTAGTCGTCAAGGCGATCGTCCACAACTTCCGCCTGGCGCCGCGCCAATTTGGCCAGGATCCGCAGCTCGGCGAGGGCCACATCCGCTTCAGCCTCAACCGCGTTCCCGACTGCGTCGAACCGGTCAAACTGCTGCACGCGATCAACAGCCCGATCGGCAACGGGCGGCTGGTCGGCGCCTCCTTCGACTACCCGCGCTACTCAGGGCCCAACGGCGTCCTCGCCGAGCGGATCGGCACCGCCGGGAGCTACTCGCCGGGGACGCGGCCGGAGATCTTCTACCAGGACCTCCCCCCCGGCTTCTACCGCCTGATCCTCAATCTGGCCCAGAACAGCGGTGCGACCACGGCGGCCCACGCCGTGACCAATTTCCAGATCCTCCCCCGGCCGGGCCACGGCCCGAAACCGTGCTCGAAGGGCAAAGTCCCCAGCGCCAAGGCCGCCGCCCGCCTCGGCGGCTAAGCCACCGGGTCGAGTTTGTAACCCCAGGGGTGACAAAGTCGCCCCGCGTCTTCCAATACTTCACTTTGTATAGTGAGGTGGGATGAAGACGTACCGTCGTTTGATGGGGTTTTTGCGCCCTTACCGGCCTCAACTGTGGGGTTCGTTGGTGTTTGCCTGGGCGGCGATGGGGATGACGGTGCTGATCCCCTGGCTGATCGGCCGCGCTGTCAACGCGATCGAGAGCGGAAACAAGCCGGACCTGCTGCCGCTGGCGCTGGCGATCTTCGGCGCCGCGATCCTGCGCCTGGGGCTGACCGTGGTCCGCCGCGTCGTCGCCGGCAAAGTCTCGCTGGCGGTCGAATTCGACCTGCGCCAGACCTTCTACGCCCACCTGCAGCGGTTGGAGCTGGGCTTCTTCGACGGGCAGCAGACGGGGCAGCTGATGTCGCGGGCGACGGTCGACCTGGGGGCGATCCGCTTCTTCCTCGGCTACGGGTTGATCTTCATCACCCAGAACCTGCTGACGATCGTCCTCGCCAGCGCCGTGATGTTCGCGATCGACCCCTGGCTGGCGCTGATCGCGCTGGCCCCGGCGCCGCTGATCGTCTACACCGCCTCCCGCTACAACCGCGTCTCCCGCCCCGCCCAGCAGGAGGTGCAGCAGCGGATCGCCGAACTGACCGCGGAGGCCGAGGAGAACGTCTCCGGAATCCGCATCGTCAAGGCCTTCGCCCGCGAGGAGTACCAGCTGCACCGCTTCAGCCGAGCCGTCTCCCGCGTCTTCGACCAGAGCATCTACTCGACCAAGCTGCAGGCGTTCTTCTCGCCGCTGATCGGCCTGCTGCCACAGCTCGGCATCGCCCTGGTGCTGCTGATCGGCGGCCGCCAGGTGATCTCCGGCAACCTCAGCCTCGGCGACTTCACCGCCTTCTACACCTACCTGGTGATGCTGGCCGGGCCGATGCGGATGCTCGGCGTGACGATGGGCATGGCGCAGCGGGCGATCGCCTCCGGCAACCGGCTGTTCGAGATCCTCGACCGCGAGCCGCGGATCGAGAGCCCACCGGGGGCGGCGCCGCTTCCGGCGGGTGGCGGCCGCGTCGAGCTGCGCGACGTCAGCCTGCGCTACGACGGCTCGAGCGCGGCACTCGAGGACGTCTCGCTCGAGATCGAGCCCGGGCGCACGGTGGCGCTGGTTGGGCCCTCCGGTTCAGGCAAGACCAGCCTGGTGGCGCTGATCGCCCGTCTTTATGACCCCAGCTCCGGCACGGTGCTGGTCGACGGGGTCGACGTGCGCGAGGTCGAGGTCGGTTCACTGCGCTCGGAGATCGCCTTCGTCGCCGACGACAGTTTCCTCTTCACCGCCAGCGTCGCCGAGAACATCGCCTACGCCAGCCAGGAAGCGACAATGGAGGAGATCGAAGCCGCCGCGCGTCGCGCCCAGGCCGACGACTTCATCCGCCAGCTGCCAGACGGCTATGAGACCCGGGTCGGCGAGCGCGGGCTCACCCTCTCCGGCGGACAACGGCAGCGAGTGGCGATCGCTCGTGCCCTGCTGGCCGATCCGCGGATCCTGATCCTCGACGACGCCACCTCCTCGGTCGACGCCAGCACCGAGACGGCGATCAAATCCGGCCTGCGCGAGGCGATGGCCGGGCGCACCACGTTCATCATCGCCCACCGCCTCTCGACCGTCTCGCTGGCGGACGAGATCGTCGTCATCGACGGCGGCCGCATCGTCGACCGCGGCACCCACGAGGAGCTGATGGAAGGCTGCGGGTTCTACCGCGAGATCGCCGAGCACGGCCTCGCCGACTCGGTCTTCCTGCAGCGCGACCTGGAAGAGCGCGAGGAGATGGCCCGCCTGTGAGGGATTTGGGGAACATCGGGCGGCTCTTCGCCGCGCTCTGGCGGTTGATCCGCGGCGAGGATCAGCGCGGCCGCAAGGTGCGCTGGCTGGTCGGGCAGCTGCGGCCCTACCGCGGTCGGGTGGCGCTGATGTTCCTCGGGCTGGTGCTGGCGACCGCGGCCGGCCTGGCTCCCCCCTACCTCGCCGGCCGCGCGATCGACTCCGGCATCCTCGCCGGGGACATCGCCGCGCTCGACCTCATCGTCGTCGCCTTCGTCATCGTCGCCGTCCTCTACGCCGCCGCCACCTACCTGCAGACGTACATGGTCGGCTGGGTCGGGACGCGGGTGCTGCAGGACCTGCGCCAGCGCGTCTTCGCCCACCTGCAATCGATGTCGATCGGGTTCTTCACCCGCCGCAGCCCGGGGGTGCTGATCTCGCGCATGACCAACGACATCGAGGCGCTCAACCAGCTGGTCACCAGCGGCGTCGTGACGATGTTCTCCAGCACCCTGACCCTGCTCGGCGTGGTCGTGATCATGCTGGTGCTGGACGTGCAGCTGGCGCTGGTCACCTTCCTCACCTTCCCGCTGCTGCTGATCGCCAGCGTCGCCTTCCGGATCGTCTCCCAGGGCGCCTACCGGGCGACCCGCGAGCGGATCGCGGCGATCACCGCCTACCTGCAGGAGTCGCTGAGCGGGGTCCGCGTGGTGCGCAGCTTCGGCCAGGAGCCGCGCCACGTCGACGCGATGACCGATCTCAACGAGCAGAACCGCGCGGTCAACATGAAAACGGTCTACCTCAACGCCTCCTACTTCCCCGCGGTCGAACTACTGGCGGCGGTGGCGACGGCGACGATCCTCCTCTACGGTGGCACCCAGGCGATCGACGGGGCGATCCAGATCGGCGTCATCGTCGCCTTCGTCGGCTACCTGACGACCTTCTTCGAACCGATCCAGCAGCTCTCCCAGCTCTACACCACCTACCAGCAGGGGATGGCGGCACTGGACAAGATCTTCGACCTGCTCGACACCGAAGCCGACATGATCGATGCGCCCGATGCGATCGATCCCGGCCAGCTGCGCGGGGAGATCGAGCTCGACGGGGTCTGGTTCTCCTACGGCGAAGAGGGCGAGTCCGGAGAGGAGGACTGGGCGCTGCGCGACGTCGACCTCCACGTCCCCCCCGGCCAGACCCTGGCCCTGGTCGGCGCGACCGGGGCCGGCAAGTCGACCTTCGCCAAGCTGGTCGCCCGCTTCTACGACCCGCAGAGGGGACGGGTGCTGGTCGACGGCCACGACCTGCGCGGAGTCCAGCAGCGGGCGCTGCGCCAACAGCTGGGAATCGTTCCGCAGGAGGGCTTCCTCTTCTCCGGCAGCGTCCGCGAAAACATCGCCTTCGGGCGGCCCGAGGCGAGCCTGGAGGAGATCGAGGAGGCGATTGCCACGGTCGGCGCGACCGAGTTCGTCGCCGCCCTGCCGGAAGGGATCGAGACCGAGGTCGGCGAGCGCGGCGTCCAGCTCTCGGCCGGGCAGCGCCAGCTGGTCGCCTTCGCCCGCGCCCTGCTCGCCGAGCCGCGAATCCTGATCCTCGACGAGGCCACCTCCAACGTCGACGTCCGCACCGAGAAAACGATCGAGAAGGGCCTCGAGCGCCTGCTCCAGGGCCGCACCGCCATCGTCATCGCCCACCGCCTCTCCACGATCCGCCGAGCGGGAAAGATCGTCGTCCTCGAAGGGGGCGAGATCGCCGAGCAGGGCACCCACGAGGAACTGATTGCCGCTGAAGGTCCTTACTCACGTCTATATGGGGCCTGGTCGGAGTCTTCAGCTGCGTAGGTGCCAGGTGGGGAGCAGCTGAGGTGCCCTCTCTCAGAAGCCGTTGCGCAGCTGGGCCCTGGTCAAGCTTCGAATCGCTTGCCCGTGAGCTTCTGCGAGAGGGCACCTCAGCTGCTCTTCGACCGGAAGCCGTCGACGACCGAGTCCCACCCAGCTAGCGAAGGGGACAAGCGGGGTCGGCGGCAATGAGCTGCTTCGGGCCGGAGAGCTGTTGAGAAGGGGAGCTGATGCCCCTCTCTCAGAAGCTCATGGACCTGCAAATCGAATTGGCGGAGCGCGCCCAGCTGCGGAACGGCTTCTGAGAGAGGGGCATCAGCTCCCCACCCACCGCGCCCTATCCGGGCCCTACGCCACCCGAGCCGCCGCCGGAGGTACCGCCACCGGTTTCCGGAGCCGCTTCTTCGACCCCGCCACCGGCCCCACCGGCGCCGCCCGTTTCGGGCGCGACTTCTTCGGGGGCTGCTTCTTCGATCGGCGCTTCTTCTTCGAGTTCTTCGGGCGCCACTTCGACGCCGCCTTCTTCCGCTGCTTCGGGAGCGACGCCGCTGCCGGGGGCGGAGGGCGTCGGGGCAGTGGGTTCCTGGCCACACTCCTCGAAGCCGTATTCGCCGGCGGCGCTCTGGAATTCTTCGAGCGCCGGGGCGACGCGCGTGGCGGCTTCGGCAATCGCGGCGCTGTCTTCGCGTTCGCTTGCCAGTTTCGCTTCGCCCTCAGCCGACGACAGTTCATCGGCGGCGGCGATGAATTCGTCGTAGCCGGCATCTTCGGCGGGCGCCCCGAGGTTCTTGATGCTCTCGACCATCCCGATGTAGAGATCGGAGACCTGGGAGGTCTGCTCCGGGGTTTCCGTTTCGGAGCTCGCGATCGAGCCGATCGCGGCGTTGACCTCGGCGCAGATCGCATCGCCCTGGGAGATCAGCTCCGCCTTGCTCAGCGCCGGCGCGGTTTCCGTCGCCGCGGTCGAGGCGGTCGTGTCGTCGCCACCACCGCAGCCGGAGATCGCCAGCGCGGCCAGCGGGACAGCGATCAGCAGAGTCTTGGGAAGTCTCATCGGGGCGACGCTAGCAGAGCGATTTGACGCCTTTGCAGGGACTTGTCAGCTGCGGCCCAGGGACTCGAACCCCGACTACCTCGTCCAGAGCGAGGCGTGCTGCCATTACACCAGGCCGCAAAGCGTGCCTGAAGGATACCCGGCAGGCGGATCGTTGACTCTCAGGCGCCGATCTTGGAAAGGTCGCTGCCGGCGTCAGCGAGCGCCTCGCGCGCCGCGGAGACGTCGACGCCGTCGGCGATCATGCGACGGGCTTCGGCAAGGTCTTCGGGGCGGCCGACGCTGAGAGCACCGGCGACACGCCCATCCTGCAGATACCAGACGGCGAACTCGCCCTTGTCGCGATCGCCGCGCCAGATCTCCTCGTCCCACTCGTAGGCGGGGCCGACGTACTCGAGGCTGGCCCAGTCGGCTAGATCGCTGAAGAAGTAGGGGACGACTTCGTAGTCGAGGTCCTCGCCGTGCATGTTGCGGGCGGCGTGGATCCCCTGCTGGATCGCCACATCCCAGTGCTCGACCCGCAGCCTGCGGCTGTGGATGACGCTGTCGTAGGAGCAGCAATCCCCGGCCGCGTAGATGCCCTCGACCGAGGTCTGCAGCTTCGAGTCGCAGATGACGCCGTCCTCGACCTTGAGGCCGGCGCGTTCGGCCAGCATCGCGTCGGCGCGGACGCCGGCGCCGACCACGACCGCGTCGCACTCAATGCTGAGCCCGCTCTTGGTCACGACCGCCCTGACCCGGCCGTCGCCCTCGAAGGCCTCCAGCTCCTCACCGCCGTGGAACTCGACTCCGTTAGCTTCGAGCTTCTGCTGGAACCAGCGGCCGGCATCGACGCCGAAGGTTCGCGAGAGCGCCACGTCCTCCATCGCCACGATCGAGCACTTAGTGCCCTTGGCGGTCAGTGAGGCGGCGACCTCGGTGCCGATGTAGCTACCGCCGATCAGGACGACGTGGTCGGCCGCCGCGGCCTCGGCCCGGATCGCGTCGGAGTTGCCGAAGGCGCGCAGGTAGTGGATGCCCTCGTTCTCGGCCCCCTCTACCCGGAGGATGTTGACCATCGCCCCGGTGGCGATCAGGGCTTTGCCGAAGGAGACCTCTTCCCCGCCCTGGATTTTCACCGTGCGCGCCGCGGGGTCGAGCGACATCACATTGCGGCCGCTGAGCAGCTCGACGTCGTTCTCCTCGTACCAGGAGAGCGGGTTGACGTAGGCATCGGAGCGCCCCGCCTCGCCGCGCATGTACTCCTTCGTGAGCGGCGGCCGTTCGTAGGGCGGCTCCGGCTCGCGGCCGACCAGCAGGATCGAGCCCTCGGCGCCGCGCTTGCGTAGCTCAGCGGCGCAGGAGCCGGACGCCAGCCCGCCGCCGATGAGAAGAAAGTCGACCTCGCGATCAGCCACCGTTGCCGTTGCCTTCCGGTCCGAAGAGCGCCTTCAGGTCGTCCTCCATACCCGGATCCAGCACGGCCAGAACCTCGTCGCCTTCCTCCAGCACCGTGTCGGCGGTCGGCACGAAGCCGCGGCCGGCGCGCAGAACGGAGATCAGCAGGCTGCCTTCCGGCATCTGCAAGTCGCCGACCCGGCGCCCGGTCACAGCCGAGTCCTTGCCGAGCAGCATCTCGATGATCTCCAGCTGCTCCTCCTGCAAGTCGAGCAGGTGGACCAGCCCGTACTCGGGCACCTCGTGCTCCAGCAGGCGCAGAATCAGGTCGGTCGCCGAGACCGAGGGTTTGATGTTGAGCAGGTCGAAGTGCTGGCGGTTGCGCGGGTTGTTGACCCTGGCGATGATCTGTTTGACCAGGTACTTCTCCTTCGCGACCTGGCAGATCAGCATGTTGTCCTCGTCGTCTCCGGTGACCGCGATGACCATGTCCGCGCGCTGGATTCCGGCTCGCTCCAGGACCCAGAGCTCCGAGGCGTCGCCGTAGGAGACGTTGTGCTCTAGCTCCTGCTCGACCGTCAGGTAGCGACGGCGGTTGCTCTCGATCAGCGTCACCTCGTGGTCCTTCTCCAGCAGCTCGCGGGCCAGGTTCCACCCGACCTTTCCTGCTCCGACGACGATGATGTACATCCGCTCCCCAGTCTCCCTACGCGGCTTCCGCCGCTCCGTCCGTCGGGGCGCCGCCTTCGCCGCCCTCGCGGACGGCGATCTCGAGCATGTCGATCGCGACGCTGGTCGGGCAGACCGTGTTCAGGCCCTGCCGCTGATACCACTCGGCCCGCAGGGGGTCGAGCACGCGGGCGATCACCGTCGGCACCTCGTAGCGTTTCTGGGCGATCTGGGCGATCACGATGTTGGTGTTGTCGCCGTCGGTGGAGGCGATGAAGGCGTCCGCCCTCTCGATGCCGGCGGCGACCAGGGCCTCGGTCTCGAGGCCGGCGCCGACCGTGAACTGGCCGCCGAGATCCTCCCAGCTCTTCTCCAGCCCAACCTCGAGCCGGGCGTGGGACTCGGGGTCCTCGTCGAGACAGGAAACTTCATTGCCCTCACGGAGCATCGCCCGCGCCACCGAGGAGCCGACGCGGCCGCAGCCCACGATCAAAATGAACATGGCGTGATACTAGATCGGAAGCGCCGCTAGGAGGTTTCCGGGGGGGCGGTGAGCAACACCCGGCAGGGGGCTTTCTTCAGCACGTACTCGGTGGCGGCGCCGATCTCGGCCGGCTTGGCCGCGCCGATCCCACCGATCATCGCGCCACCGCGGATCTTCGTCGGCGGCTCGCCGCCGATCACGATCGCCTCCGAGCCGCTGCGCCGCGCCGCCTCGACGATCCCGGCGCCGACCTTGCGGGCGCGGATCACTTCGGTGCTGACGTCGACGTCCTC
>DASSFS010000105.1:0-14154 GCA_035694165.1 Solirubrobacterales bacterium
AAACTGCAACCAGTGGGTTCGCTCGTGCATCAATGCTGCCATGGCCACTACCCCGCTCTCATAGGTACCGCCTTCGTTGCCACTCGAGCGCAGACTGAGGTGGAGTCCGGTGGGGTCAAAGAGCCCGAGCGGAACCCCGAGAATCCCTGACTCCCTTTCCCTACTGAGAGCCTTGGTCAGTGGCGCCAGCATCGATCAGCCGCTCAATTTCTTCGACCGAGAGATCACCTTCGACCTCCAAGACGGAGCCATCGGCCTTGCGAATCAAGACCTTCCGCCGCCGAATCTTGACCTCCTCGCGCAGGACAGCTGCCAGTGCAGTGATGGCCGCCGTCGACCCGGTTGCTACGGCGACGAACCCGACCTCTGGTCCCATCGCGGGGAAGCTACGTTCGAATCGGACCTCGGTGTCTTTCTTGCCAGACACCGAGTGGTCATGCTCAACTGCATAAAACGCAATACCGCCGGCGGAGAGCGCCTCGGATAGCCACTGGCTTTCCCCTCGCAACTCCAAGAGGACATAGCTGTCTTTGCCCGCGGCCATGTGACGCCCAAGAATATGCGACCACCGCTGACTCGTCTTACTGCCGAACGGAGCGCGCCTGACAGGATTCGAACCTGTGACCTTCGGTTTCGTAGACCGACGCTCTATCCAACTGAGCTACAGGCGCGGGTTGGGGCCGGGTGGCCCGCGGGGGCGATTCTAGGGGTTCGGCAGGGTAGCTAGGCGGCGGCCGGCTTGTTGAGCCGGACGTGCCAGCGGACGGTGGCGCTGGCGACCTGGGTGCCATCGGCGTCGGTCAGCTTGACCTCGCAGGGGAACTCGACTTTCCCGGCGCTGTCGAGGGTCGCGAGGGCTTCGTCTTTGGGCATGCCAAGGGTGGCGCTGGCGGTGATCGGGCCTTTGGCGATCTTTTCGTAGGCGACCTCGGCGCTGCGGGCGAGCGGAGTGACGTCGCCCATGCGCTCGGCGAAGGCGCCGACGAAGGCCGCCCCGGAGGCCGTCTCGGCGGCGGTGAAGAGGGCGCCGGCGTGCTGGGAGCCGACGTGGTTGGTCAGGTCCTGGCGTTCCGGCAGGACGACGGTCGCCTCGCCCTCGGCGACCTTGGTGATCTCCAAGCCAAGGGAGGCAGCGAACGGCACCGCCTGAGTCAGCCCCGCTGCGATCGCGTCGAAGTCGGTCACGGCCGAGACCCTAACGCCCCTCGAAGGTGGCGTGGCCGGGACCGCCGTGCTCAAGGAAGGTCTTGACCGCGTTCTGCAGGTCCTCGGTGGCGAAGAGGTCGGCGGCTTCGGTGCGGACCGCCTCGTCGGCGGCGGGCATGCCGCCTTCGCGGAAGCGGCGCAGGATCTGCTTGGTCATCGCGTGGGCCCTGGTCGGGCCCGCGGCCAGCTCCGCGGCGAGGGCGCGCGAGCGCTGCTCGAACTCCCCCTCCTCGTAGATCGAGTTGACGACGCCCCAGCGCTCCATCTCCTCGGCGCCGAAGAGCTCACCGGTCATCACGAACTGGCGGGCGCGGCCGCTGCCGGCGCGCTCGGCCAGGCGCTGCGTCCCGCCCATCGACGGGGTCAGGCCGACGACTTTCTCGACCAAGCCGAATTTGGTCGCCGGCGTGGCGACGATCAGGTCGCAGGCGAGGGCGATCTCGAAGGCGGCGGTCAGGGTCAGGGCGTGGGCGGCGAAGACGATCGGCGCCGGCAGCGCCTCCAGCTGGTCGGTCATCCCCAGCAGTTCGTCCCAGAGCTGGCTTCCCTGCTCCGGCGTCAGCCCCTCGAAGACGTGGACATCGACGCCGCCGGAGACGGTGCGGCCCTCGGCCCGGATCAGCAGTGCCCGCGGCGGCTCGGCGGCGAGGTCGGCGACCGCCGCCTGGAAGTCGTCGATCATCCGCTGGTCGAAGAGGTTCAGCGGCGGGCTGTCGAAGGTCAACACCGCCAGGCCGCTCTCCTCACGCTGCAGTCGTGCCGCTGGGCTCATGGGTCAGGGACCCTATGCACCTCGAACAGGTTCGTGCCCAGTTCCTGGCCGTCGAGGCCGGCGGTGATCGCGACCAGGTCGCCGGACGCGGCGACGCCATGGCGGGCGGCCAGGCCGGCGCAGTGGTGGAGCAGGCTGCGCAGCTCGGTGCCGAAGTCGCTGCGCACCGCGGTGACGCCAAAGAGGAGGTTGAGGCGCCGCGCGGTCTCGATTCGCGGCGAGACCGCCAGCACCGGAACGTTGGGCCGGTGGGCGGAGACCAGCCGGGCGGTGCGGCCGCTGTTGGTCGGCACCACCAGCGCCTTCAGCCCGAGCCGGTAGACGGCACCGACGGCGCTCTGGGCGACAGAGTCGGCGACGTCCTGGGTCGTCTGGTCGGTGCGGGTGAAGAGCCACTCGCCGTAGCGCAGGTCGGGCTCGGTGGCGCGGGCGATCCGGTCCATCACCCGCACCGCCTCGACCGGGTGCTGGCCGACCGCCGTCTCCTCGGAGAGCATGATCGCGTCGGTGCCGTCGTAGATCGCGTTGGCGACGTCGGTCACCTCGGCCCGGGTCGGGCGGCGGGCGGTCACCATCGAGGCCAGCATCTGGGTTGCCGTGATCGCCGGCTTCGAACGCTTCCCGGCGAGGCTGATCAGGCGCTTCTGGGCCATCGGCATCTGCTCCAGCGGTAGTTCGATCCCGAGGTCGCCACGGGCGACCATGATCCCGCCGGTCGCCACCCGCACGATCTCCTCCGCGTTGGCGGCCGCCTCCTGCTTCTCGATCTTGGCGACGAGCGGGATGTCGGAGCCGAGCTCACGCAGCCGCGCGGCCACCGGGGTCAGATCGTCGGCGGTGGAGACGAAGGAGACGGCGAGCAGGTCGACGCCGTGCTCGACCGCGAACTCGACCCAGCCGAGGTCGACGCCGGTGGTCGCCGGCAAGTCGGCGCCGCCGGGAATGTTCATCCCCTTGTGGGATGAGAGCGTCCCCCCCACCTCGACCTCGCAATCGACCTCGTCCCGGCCGGGATCGTTGACCCGGAGGCGAATTGCGCCGTCGGCCAGATAGACGAGCTGGTCCTCGCGCAGGTCGGAGATGCCGGACCAGGAGACGGGAATCGTGTCCTCGTCGCCCTCGACCTCGCGCGGGGTCAGGGTCACATGGGTGCCCGTCTCCAGTTCGGCGAAGTCGTCGCGCAGCGAGCCGATCCGCAGCTTCGGGCCCGGCAGGTCGCCGAGCACCGCAACCTCGCGGCCTACCCGCTCGGCGGCGGCGCGGATCGCCTCGATCGTCTGCGCCTGGCGCTCTGGGCCGGCGTGGGAGAAATTGAGGCGGAAGACATCGGCGCCGGCCTCGATCAGCTGCTCGAGCACGGGCGGATCCCAGCTCGCCGGGCCAACCGTGGCGATGATCTTCGTCCGTCGCCCGACGTGGTCGTTGGTGATGGCTGAGATCTGCGGCATCGCCTGACTCTAGACAGCTCGCCATGCTCGCTTTGCGGCCGACTCGTTATCCGTGACGAAGCTCCCGGGAACGAGACATTGATCTGTGTAGCCTTCCTCCCATGGAGCCGACTTCGATCGAGCAGGACGCCACCGAGCTGGTCGGGGAGGCGCCGCCCTCCCCCGCCGGGCCGATCGACGCGGCCGAGCTGAGCGCGCTGGCGACGCCCCCGCGGGTCCCATTGCCGCGGATGCTGCAGTCGCTGCGCTTCAATCAGCGCCAGATCGAGTTCGTCTTCCGCGCCCGCCGCGAGCTCGGCGAGGTCTTCCAGATGCACGGCGCGACGGAGGACGCGGTCGCCCTCACCAGCCACCCCGACCACGTCCGCTCGCTGTTCACCGCCAAGCCCGAGCAGGCGCCGTCGCTGACCGGCGAGTCGCCGCTGCGGCCGATCGTCGGCCCGGACTCGGTCCTGACCGCGGTCGGGCCGCGCCACATGCGCCAGCGCAAACTGCTGCTGCCGCCCTTCCACGGCGAGGCGATCGAGGCCTACACGCAGATGATCTCCGAGGCGACCGAACGCGAGATCGACCGCTGGACGGTCGGCGAGCCGCTGGCGCTGGCGCCGCGGATGCAGGCAATTACCCTCGACGTGATCATGGCCGGGATCTTCGGGGTCGAGGGCAAGCCGCAGCGGGGCACGCCCGAGCACGGGCTGCGGCAAATGATCCGCCGCCTCGTCGCCGCCTCGACCCAGCCCACGGCGCAGATCGGCGAGCTGCTGCAGATCGGTCGCGAGGAGGCGATGGGGCCGATGAAGCTGGGCCTGTCCCTGCTCGACCGGCAGGTCTATGGGGTTATCAAGGGCCGCCGCCGCGCCGCCGACCTCGACGAGCGTCGCGACATCCTTTCGCTGCTGCTGCAGGCGCGGACCGAGGAGGGCGAGGAGCTGAGCGACAAAGAACTGCGCGATGAGCTCCTGGTCCTGGTCCTCGCCGGCCACGAGACGACCGCCAACTCGCTGGCCTGGGCCTGGGAGCGGCTGGTCCGCACGCCCGACGCCCACGACGCGCTCCTCAGCGCGGTCCGCTCCGGCGACGGTGCCGAGGAACAGGTCGAGGCGACGATCGTCGAGACGATGCGCTCGCGGCCGGTGATCCCGCTGATCGGCCGCCGGGTGACGGAGCCCTGGCAGCTCGGCGAGTACGGCGTACCGGCGGAAACGCCGATTGGGATGAGCATCCTCCTGATCCACCACCGCGAGGACCTCTACCCGCGGCCCTTCGACTTCCTGCCCGAGCGCTGGCTCGGCCGCAAGCCCGGCACCTATGAGTGGATCCCCTTCGGCGGCGGCATCCGCCGCTGCCTTGGCGCCGCCCTGGCGATGGCCGAGCAGCGCGTCGTCCTCGAGGCGATGGCGCGTCGCCTCGACCTCGAAGCCGAGGACCCCGCGCCCGAGCGCGCCCTGCATCGCAACGTGACGATGATCCCGGCGCGCGGCGCGCGAGTCGTGATCCGCTCCCGCCACTGAGCGCCTCGGCGCTGCCCGCCAGCCGCTTACTTCCTACAATCGGAGCCGAAGTGCCCGGAGAGGTGGCCGAGTGGCTGAAGGCACTCGCCTGCTAAGCGAGTAGGGGGCGCAAGCTCTCTCGAGGGTTCGAATCCCTCCCTCTCCGCTGATCCAAGCGGGTCGTGGGTTTCGATATGGGGGTCTTCTCCAACTTCATGCCGGGGGTTAGGGAGGTCCGGGCGCCGCTGGCGGCCGGCGGGATCGTCCTGCTGGCGATCGCGATCGCGTTCGAGCCCCACGTTCCCGATCGCGAGAGCGCAACCGGCCTGTTCGCCAGCCTGATCGCGGTCAAGGAAGAGATCGGGCCGGTCGGCCAGGGCATCGTCGTCGCCTTCACCGCCTATCTCCTCGGGTCGGTTGTGCAAGCCGCCACCAGCGGCAGCATCCAGCGCACGATTGCCTACTGGGGGCCGGAGTCGAAGCAGAACGACGCATCGCTCGAGGACAGGACGCCGCTGGGAGAATTCACGATCCGCTGGGTGAGGATGGCTTTCGCTCAGATCCAGGAAGCCTTCGGGATGACGCAGGCCGAGCTGGTCGATAGCGGCCGCCTCAAGGGACTCATCTTCCACGAACGCCAACGGAGCCTGCTTGGAGTTACGGGCAAGCCGAAGTCTCCCACCGAGCTGGTCGCAAACCGCCTGGCGAAAGCGATCGTCGGCGACGCCCGGATCACCCAGGGTCGGCTGCTGGGAGCGGAGCCCGAGTGGTTCTCCGAGGTCGATCGCCTCGAAGCCGAGGCTGAGCTGCGCGAGGCGATCGAGCTGCCGCTGCTCGCGCTCGGCGCGGTCTGCGCACTGCGTGTGTCGAGCACGACCGTCGGCCTGGCGATATTCGCCGGCGTCGCGGCATTCGTCGTCGCCCTGGGGCGACAGGGCGTCGAGCGCCGCCGCCGCGCCGAAGCCACCCTGGTCGACGCCGTGATCGTCGGCCGCGTCAAGCCCGCCCCCCTGGAGCGCTTCGAAGCCGACCTGGCGACGGCGCTGGCTCGAGCTGAGGCCGCATCGGACGGGCGACACGCCGCGCCAGCGGGTTCCTAGCGCCGGAGCACGGGGATAGGCTGATGCGGGTGTCCGGTCCGCCCAGTCAGTCCCACGAGCGCTACGAGCGGATCTTCGCCGAGATCGAGGCGCCGTTTGCGTTTGTCGACCTCGACGCGATGTGGGCCAACGCGGAGGAGATGCTGGGCCGGGCCGGGGGTAAGACCATGCGAGTCGCCAGCAAGTCGCTGCGTTGCCGGGCGCTGCTGGAGGCGATCCTCGACCGGGACGAGCGCTTCGCCGGACTGATGACCTTCACCCTGCCCGAGACCCTGTGGCTGGCCGAGAAGGGATTCGAGGATCTGCTGCTCGCCTACCCGACCGCTGACACCGGCGCGCTCCGGGAGCTGGCCCTGCGCTCGGCCGCCAACTCCGACGGGGCACCGATCGTGATGGTCGACTGCGCCGAGCACCTCGACTTGATCGAGTCGGTGCTGGGGGCGGATGCGCCGCCGGTGCGGGTCTGCATCGACCTCGACGCCGGCTGGTGGGCGCTGGGAGGGCGGATCAAGGTCGGACCAAAGCGCTCGCCGGTGCACACGGTCGAGCAGGCCGTCGCCCTGGCGCAGGAGATCGAGCGCCGGCCGCAGATCGAACTGGATGCATTGATGGCCTACGAGGGACAGATCGCCGGTGTCGGCGACCAGCCACCCGGCCGCCGCCTGCGCGGCGTCGCGATCCGCTTCATGCAGCGTCGCTCCGCTGCTGAGCTGGCCGAGCGGCGGGGCGCGGTCGTCGCTGCCCTGAGCGAGTTCGTCGAGCTCGAAGTCGTCAACGGCGGCGGCACCGGCAGCCTCGAGCTGACCGCGGCCGAGGACGCGGTGACCGAGGTGACCGCCGGCTCCGGCTTCTACGCCCCGTCCCTCTTCGATCACTACAGCCGCTTCAGCCTCACCCCCGCCGCTGGTTTCGCGCTGCCGATCGTCCGCAAGCCCGCGCCGAAGGTCGCGACCGCGCTCGGCGGCGGCTACCTCGCCTCCGGCAGCGGCGACGCGGCGCGACTGCCGGCGCCGTGGCTGCCCCCGGGCCTGAAGCTCGACCCCGAGGAGGGCGCGGGCGAGGTGCAGACGCCGCTGCTCGGCGATCCTGCCGCGGACCTCCGGGTCGGCGACCGCGCCTACCTGCGCCACGCCAAGGCCGGCGAGCTCTGCGAGCGCTTCGACGCCCTGCACCTGGTCGAAGGCGAAGAGATCGTCGACGTGGTGCCTACGTACCGAGGCGACGGCAAAACGTTCTTGTAGGCCGATGGGCCGATAAGTTGCTCTGGGCTCAACTTATCGGCCCATCGGCGGGCAGTTAGGGACCGAGGACGCGGGCGGCGTATTCGTTGGTGAAGGTGCGGCTGGGGTCGAGCTCGTCGCGGGAGCGCTGGAACTCCGCCCAGGCCGGGTAGCGGGGCGCCAGGGTCGTGGCGGTCTGGAAATGGCGCTTGCCCCAGTGAGGGCGGCCTTCGTATTCGTCCATGATCGCCTCGACCGCTTCGAAGTAGGGGCGCCACTCCATGCCCCGGTACTGGTGGACCGCGATGTAGGCGGTGTCGCGTTCGTGCGAGGGACTGAGCAGGGCGTCGTCGCCGGCGGCGACCCGCATCTCGATCGGGAAAAAGACTGGGTAGCGGTTCGAGCGCACCCACTCGATCACCCGCCGCACCGCCTCCGGCCCCCGCGCACGCGGGATCCCGTACTCCATCTCGGTGAAGCGGACGCGGCGCTCGTTGGCGAAAACGCGATCGCTGCGGTCGACGGTGCGGCTGCCGCCGGCGAGGCCGCCGGCGAGGCGGGCCAGCGAGGGAATCGCAGCGGGGAAGTACTTGCCGGTCCGCGAGAGCGCCTCCAGCGCCCAGTTCTCCAGGACGACGTCATTGAAGAAAGTGACGGCCGCGCCGCGCGGGTTCGGCGGCGCCTCGGTGCGGTTGCGTTCGAGGACCAGGGCACTGTCCGCGTAGGGGAAGGTGAAGAGCTCGAAGTGGTCGTGGGCGTCGGCCTCCGCCCGGAAGGAGTCGAGCACCTGCTCGCGCGGGCGCCGGCTGTCGACCCGGTCGAGGGTGAAGGCGGGCACGCAGCGCAGGGTCACGGCCGAGACAGCGCCCAGGGCGCCGATCCCGACGCGGGCCGCGCGCAGCAGCTGCGGGTCGGCGTCGGGGCCGAGCTCACGCACGCTGCCGTCAGCGAGGACCAGCTCCATCCCCTCAACCTGGGCCGAGATGTTGCGCAGCCGCGCCCCGGTCCCGTGGGTGCCGGTCGAGATCGCACCGGCGACCGTCTGGCGGTCGATGTCGCCAAGATTCTCCATCGCCAGCCCGAGCCGGGCCAGTTCCTCGTTGAGGTCGGCGAGGACCGTGCCGGCGGCGACCCGGACCAGGCCGGTGGAGCGATCGGCCTCCAGCACCCCCTTCAGGGCCTCGATGTGGACCATCGTTTCGTCGCTCATCGCCGCTTCAGTGAAGGAGTGGCCGGAGCCGGCGACGCTGACCTTGCGGCCGGCGGCGGAAGCCGCGGCGAGCGCGGCCGAAAGCTCATCGCGGTTGGCGGGACGCACCACCTGGGAGGGCCGGCAGACCTGGTCGCCGGTCCAGTTGACCCAGCCGCCCGCGCTCGGGCTCTCCCCCCGCGAAGTCATCTCGCCAGCCTAAGGCGTCCCATCGCGGTCAGCCCTCCGCCGGGCGGGCGCTGGCCGTCGGCGCCAGCGTGCGCAGGGCGTAGCCGACCGTAACCGCCAGCAGCACGGCGATCGCGATGCTGGGGAGAGCGTTGCCGGTGAGGCTGGCCACCGCACCGCCGCCGACGCCGCCGACGACCTGCCCGATCGCCCAGGCCATGTTCGAGAGGCCGGCGGCAAAGCCCTGATGCAGCTCGGTGGCTGCGGCGGCGTCGGAGAGCATCGTCATCGCCGGCGCGAAGCAGAATCCGGCGCCGAGCGAGGTGACGATCAGCGCCGCCAGAACCCCGCCCAGGGTGGCGGCGACGCCGACCCCGACCATCGCCGCAGCGCAGATCGAGAGTCCGCTGACGTAGGGCAGGCGGCGGCCAGCGCGGTCGGAGTAGCGGCCGGCCAGCGGGGCCAGGGTCGCCTCAAGCGCGGCGCCGGCGATGAAGCCGGCGGCGATCACGCCGTGGCCGCCGCCGAGGTCGTCGATCCGCAACGGCACCAGGACCTCGATCGCGCCGAACATCGTCGAGGGCACGGCCACGAAAAGGACCGCGTTCAGCACCGGCCGGCTGAGGATGGCACCGGCCACCTCGCGCAAGCCCTGCCGCTCGGCCACGCCGGTCTCGGGGAAGCGCGAGGAGATCCAGGCGAGGGCGACGGTCACGAACAGGATCGAGCCGAAGACGATTTCAGTGCCGGCGACGCCCGCAAGCGCCCCCAGGGCGGGGCCGAGCAGGGCGCCGGCGACGGCGGTGCCGAGGGCGGTGCCGATCACCGCGCCGCGGCGCTCCGGGGGAGCGGTCGTGATCAGCCAGGTCAGGGCCCCGGACCAGATCAGCGCTCCCGCGACCCCCTGGATGAAGCGGGTCGCGTCGAGCAGGACGATGTTGGCGGCGAAGCCGAAGACGACGCTGGTGGCGCCGAGCCCGAGCAGGCCGATGATCACCGTCCGGCGCGGGCCGAGGCGGCTGGCGACAAGACCCGCCGGCAGCGAGGCGAGCAGCGTCCCGGCCGCGTAGGAGGCGGAGAGGATCCCCGCTTCGGCCTCGCTCAGGCCGAGATCGTCGACGTAATCCGGCAGCAGCGGCGCGATCGCCGAGAAGAAAGCGACGTCGATGAAGACCATCGCGGACGAGAGCAGAACCAAACGACGCATGCGACCATCCAATCAGTCCCCGGAGGGGTGGCAGAGCGGTTGAATGCGCCGGTCTTGAAAACCGGTGGGCGTCGTAAGGCGCCTCGTGGGTTCGAATCCCACCCCCTCCGTCAGCGGCGGCTCTGGAAGAACTCGCGCAGGAGTGCTGCGCACTCGACGGCACGGACGCCGGTGATGACCTCGGGGCGATGGTTGAGGGCGGGCTCGGCGAGCACGTCGAGGACGCTGCCGGCGGCGCCGGCCTTGGGATCGGGAGTGCCGATGACAACCGTGGGGATGCGGGCGAGGACGATCGCGCCGGCGCACATCGCACAGGGCTCGAGGGTGACGTAGAGGGTCGTGTCGGGCAGGCGCCAGCCGCCGAGCGCCTCGGCGGCGGCGCGGATCGCGAGGATCTCGGCGTGCGCGGTCGGGTCGCGCCGCAGCTCGCGCTCGTTGCCGGCGAGGGCCAGCGGCTCGCCGGCGTGGAGGATCGCGACGCCGATCGGGACGTCGCCGTGGGCCTCGGCCCGGCGCGCCTGCTCGATCGCCAGGTCCATCGCTTGCAAGTGCGCGGTCTCGGTGGCGGCTTTGCTCATCGATCGGGGAGTATGTCCGCTGCTCACTAAAACTTCGCCGGGGTGCCGGTGTTAGCTCAAGAGCTCACCGAACACGGGGATTCGGGAGCGAGGACGAGATGAGAAGACTGCTTCCGATATCCGCCTGCGCGGCCCTGCTCGCAATGCTCGCCCTGAGCAGCAGCTCCGCCGCGGCCGCGACGGCGATCGCTCCCGCGCGTGAATTCGCCCCGCGGCAGGTCGTCGTCAAGTTCAGCGGCGAGCAGGAGGCGCGGACGCTGGGGCTGCCCGCCGGCACCGGCGTACGGGAGGCCGCGGCGGTCCTGCGCGGCAACCCAGAGGTCGCCTACGCCGAGCCGAACTACGTCGCCACCGCCTCGGCGACCGCTGCGGCGAGCTTCCTCCTGCCGAACGACCCCGGCACGCTTGACGGTGCTTCCGGCGCCGACGCCGTGGCGGGCGACTGGACGTTCAAGCAGTGGAACTTCCTGCCCTGGGAGGACGCCGGGACGCCGCCGAGGCTGCCGGTCTCCCCCGGCGGCATCGACGCGATTGGCGCCTGGGAAAACCTCGAGAAACTTGGCCGCCCGGGCGCCGTAGGCATCACCATCGCCGTTCTCGACACCGGCATCGCCTACCGCGATCAGGGCAGCCGTTTCCTCCGTAGCCCCGACTTCGCCTCCGGGCAGTTCGCCAAGGGTCACGACTTCATCGACGACGACCGCCTCCCCCTCGACGAAAACGGGCACGGCACCCACATCGCCGGCACGATCGGCGAGAAGACCGACAACGCGATCGCGCTGACCGGCCTCGCCTACCGGGCCAAGCTGATGCCCGTGCGGGTGCTCGACCGCAACGGCCGCGGCCAAGCCTCCGGCATCGCCAAGGGAATTCGCTTCGCCGTCGCTCACGGCGCCGACGTGATCAACATGAGCTTCAACTTCGGCTGCGGCAAGAAGGTGCCCGAGGTCGACGAAGCGCTGCGCGAGGCCTATGCGGGCGGCGTCGTGACCGTCGCCTCGGCCGGCAACCTCGGTTCCGAGACCTGCGTGTCGGAGCCGGCGACCGGTCCGCGGGTGATCGGCGTCGGCGGCACCACCGAGGGCGGTTGCCTCGGCGACTACTCGCTCGGTGGCGGCAAGATCGACCTGCTCGCGCCCGGCGGTGGCACCCCGGTCATCGGCTGTCCCTCGGTCTCGGCCCGGCCGATCTATCAGGTGACGCTGCGAGCGGGCTCGACCCGCGCCTTCGCAATCCCCGGCAGCTACGTCGGCACTTCGATGGCTGCGGCGCACGTCAGCGGCGTCGCCGCGATGGTCCTCGCAGCCGACACCTACGGCGGCCCCCGCTTCACCCCGGAAACGGAGCAGGGAGCCAAAATCCGCGTCAACGAGGTAGCCGAGCACCTACGCAAAACCGCCCGCAACCTCGGCCTGCCCCGAAGTCAACAGGGGGCAGGTCTGCTCGACGCCGCCTCCGCGACCAATCCGCGCGGTCCTGAAGGCCTCTGACCAAGCAGATCAAGGACGAGCGAGGGAGTGTGCTCTGCACATGACCGAGCGAGGACGCCGAGATGCGCCGGTCAGAGGCCTTCAGGTCGTGCGGACGATGATCACCGAGCAGGGAGCATGGTGAGAAATGTTGTTGGGGACGCTGCCGAGGATGAAGCGGCGGGCCCCGGTCATGCCCTTGTTGCCGACCACGATCAGGTCGGCCTTGGTGTCTTCGGCGACCTTGAGGATCACCTCGGCGGGGTCACCCTCGACCGGGTGCGTCTGGACCTCGATGCCCTCTTTGCGGGCCTCGGCGGCGGCGGCGTCTAGAACCAGGTTGACGTCCTCGCGCGGGCCGATCTCGTACTGGACGTCGGCCGGGGCGTCGCGCTGCTCGTCTTTCACCTTTCGTTCGGAGACCGGCGAGTAGGCGCTGACGACGCTGAGCGTCGCGCCCGCGAGCTTGGCGAGGTCGATTGCCTGACGCACCGCCTCGGCAGCGGTCTCAGACCCGTCGGTTCCAACCACGATGCGAGTGAACACGCCGCCCCCTTTGCTGGTCTCTGGACGCGGTGATACTAACGCTGCTCGCGGGCAGGCAGGCCGCGGAAGCCGTCGCCGAGGATCTCGGTAGGCGTCGTCGCCAGGCGCACGATTGCGATCGCCATCGAGGCGACCAAGCAGACGATCAGCACCACCATCCCGGCTTTCCAGATCCACGGCACGCCCGCAACCCTAGGTTAAGGTGGGCATATGGGGCTGGAGCGGGTTGCCGACGGGGTGTGGTTGCTGCGGGGGGATTTCCGTGGCGCGATGAACGTCTATTTCGTCGAGGACGGGGACGGCGTCGTCCAGTTCGACGCCGGCACCAAGAGCATGCGCAAGGCGGTGCGGGCGGCCGGCGAGCAGCTCGGCGGAATCAAGCGGGTCGTGCTCGGGCACGCCCATGCGGACCACCGCGGCACCGCTCCTTATGTAGGGGCGCCGGTCTTCTGCCACGACGACGAAGTCGCCGACGCTGAAAGCGACGCCGCGATCGCGCCCTACTTCGAACTCTCAACGCTGCCGGTCGCCTGGATCCGCTGGATCTACCCGACCCTGCTGCGCCGCTGGGACGGCGGCGCGGTGAAGATCACCGGCACCGTCGCCGAGGGCGAGGAGGTGGCCGGCTTCCGAGTCATCCACTTCCCCGGCCACGCGCCGGGGCTGATTGGCCTCTGGCGCGAGAGCGACCGGGTGGCCCTCGTTTCCGACGTCATCTACCTGGTCGACTCCGGGCGGCTGAAACCGCTGCCCGAGGGCGAGGCGAGCGTCCCCCACCCGGCCTGGGCTTGGGATCACCAGCAGGCGAAGGAGTCCGTTCGCAAGCTGGCGGCGCTGGACCCGGCGGTCGTCGGCCCCGGCCACGAGCAGCCGCTGCGCGGCGAGAGCCTGCGCGAGACGCTGGAACGGGCGGCCGAGAAGCACTGAGACCGGTGGCCCGGCGCGGGGCATCGTGTGCGCGGCTGCCATAAGTTGCCCTCCTGATGATCGGGACCTACGCCTCGGCGGCGCTGATCTGTGCCGCTTCGCTGCTGGTCGGACGGGCGCTGATGTCGCTTGCCGGGCGCCGCTCGTGGTCGTGGCTGGAGCCGGCCGTCGGGCTGGCCGCAATCCTCACCGTGACCGGGGCCTTGGCGCGGGCGCCGGGCCACGGGACCAGCGTCACCCTCGGCTTGGTGGCGCTGCTGGTCGTTGCGGGGCTGCTCGCCTGGTGGCTTCCCTACGAGGCGCCGGGGGCGCTGCGAGCGGGCTTGCCAGTGCTGCTCGTCGTCGTCATCGCGCTCTCGATCCCGTTCGCGGTCAGCGGCCGCTGGGGCCTGCTCGGCGTCGGCTTCAACAACGACCTCGGCCTGCACCTGGCCTGGGCCGAGTGGCTGCGCAGCGGCTTCGGGCCGGTGCCGGACACCGGCTATCCACTGGGACCGCACGGGCTCGCGGTGGGCACCGCCGCGGTTCCGGGAATCAGCCTCGGACAGGCGTTCATCGGCGAGATCATCGCGATCGGCGCCTTGACCGGCCTGACCGCGCTCGGCGCGCTGCGCCAGATGGCGGCCGGCTGGCGCACCCTTGCGGCAGTGATGGTCGCGCTGACCTACCTCGCCGCCTCCTACTTCGCCCAAGCCGCCTTCAAGGAGACCGCCGAGGCCCTCTTCGTCCTAGCCACCGCCATCTACCTCCTCACCATCGACAGGGAGAAGAGTCCCACCGGCAATCGAAGGCAGAGCGCCGCCACCCAGGACC
>DASSFS010000106.1:0-9225 GCA_035694165.1 Solirubrobacterales bacterium
GGTGCAGCGGGCTACCCCTTATCGGCACCCGCCCTTGCCCCGGCCTCAACCCCGAGCACGTAAAAACCCGCCGGAGCTGGTGTCTGGGGAGAAGCTCCGGCGGGTTGTGTCTCGTCCGCTAGGAAATTTACGACGGGTCGCTAAAGCGCTTTTAAAGGATCGCTAACGACTTGGTCAGAGTCGGCCAAGGGGATGCGGGCGCGGAAGAGGGCGCCGCCGGATTCTGATTCGGTTACCTCGACGCTGCCGCCGTGGGACTTGGCTACGGCGCTGACGATCGCCAGTCCGAGGCCGGTTCCGGCGCCGCCGGCGGTATCGGCCGGACCTTCGCCACGGACGAAGCGGTTGAAGACCTGTTCCCGCATCGCGACTGGGATGCCGGGGCCATCGTCGGCTACTTCGACGATCGCATCGCCACTGTCCTGGCGCAGGCTGAGTTCGATCGTTGCTCCCGCGGGCGTGTGGTGGGCGGCGTTGTCGAGCAGGTTGAGGACCATGCGATGAAGCTCGTCGGGGCTGCCTTCGACCCGCAGCGGGCGGTCATTGTCGATCGTCAGCGTGCGGGCGCCCATCAGCGGCGCCGCCTCGGCGGCCGCGTCGCCGGCGACTTCGGCCAGGTCGGTGCGGCGGTGCTTGTCGAGTCGGCCGGCGTCAGCGCGGGCCAGCAGCAGCAGGTCGGCGACCAGGCGACTCATGCGGCGCGAGGAACGCAGGGCGGAGTCCACCATTTCGCGGTCTTCAGCCTGGTTGGGGGAGCCCAGCGAGGCCTGCAGCAACTCGAGGTTGGCGAGGACGCTGGTCAGGGGGGTGCGCAGCTCGTGCGAAGCGTCGGCGACGAACTCGCGTTGCTTCTGCATCGCTCCCTCGCGCTCGGTGCGCGCGGCGTCGAGTGCCCGCAGCATCTCCTCCAAGGTCAGGGCCAGTTCGCCCACCTCGTCTTCCACCGCGGGCTCTGGCATCCGCCGGGAGGGATCGCGGGTGGTGGCGATCTCGCGGGCGGTCGCGGTCAGGGATGCGATCGGCCGCATCGCCCGGCGCGCAATCGCCATCCCGGCGAAGCTCGCGAGAAGGGTGCCGAGGAGAATGCCGGCGACGATGAAGAGCCAAAGGCGCTTGACCGTCGAGTCGACGTGTTGGACATCGCGCCCGTACTGGACGTAACCGCTGGTGCTGCCGTCGGGGGCGACGATCGGCTCCGCCGCGACCCTGATGTCGCCGTGATCGGAGAGGCCCAGTTTCGGCGGCAACCCCAAGCCCGCCGCCCCGGTGCTCTCCTTCAGCAGCCGGCCGTTGACGTCGAGGACCCGGGCCGAGGCGTCGTCGGGCAGAACGAAGTCATTGAGGCGCGGTCCTTCCTGGACGTAGGTGCGGAAGGCGCCGTATTCGATTTTGAATTCGCCGGCGAGGATCTGGGCCGCCGTCCGCACCTCGTTGTTGAAGTCGTCGCGGATCCGCTGGGTGGCGACCCCGCCGACAACGGCGCCGAACAGCATCAGTATCGCCAGCGTCAAACCCGCCGAGACCGCGGCCAGGCGCCAGCGCAAGGGCCACGAGCGAGGGTCGAAACGCCGCCACCGCGATACGGGCCGGTTGGCCACGAGCCACACGGTTAGTCCCTCAGCACGTAGCCGGCGCCGCGTTTGGTGTGGAGCAGGCGCGGCTCGTCGCCGGCCTCGAGCTTGCGCCGTAGGTTGGAGATGAAGACGTCGATCGTGTTGGTGGCCGCCATCGGGTCATAACCCCAGACCTCATCGAGCAGGCGCTCGCGCGAGATCACCAGGCGCTCATTGCGCATCAGGAACTCGAGCAGCTCGAACTCGCGGTTGGTCAGCTCGATCTCACGCTCACCGCGACGCACCTCGCGGGTGTCGGGGTTGAGCTGGAGGTCGGCAACCTCCAACGAGGCGGTGCCCCGCGGCGGCCGCCTCCGCAGCAACGCACGGATCCGCGCCAGCAGCTCCTGGCGCTCGAACGGCTTCGCCAGATAGTCATCGGCGCCGCTGTCGAGGCCGGTGACACGGTCTTCGGTCTCGGCCCGGGCGGTCAACATCAGGATCGGCACATCGCCCTCCATCCGCAGGCGACGACAGACCTCGATGCCGTCGAGGCGCGGCAGGCCGAGGTCGAGCACGACCAGGTCCGGGACGAAGCCCGCGGCCACGTCCAGGGCATCGATCCCATCGGCCGAGGTACGGACCTCGTAGCCCTCGTTGCGGAGCGAGCGACGCAGGACGTCGGCGATGTCCGCGTCGTCCTCGACCACGAGGACGCGACCGCTGCTTTGGTCCGGGTCGGCGAGCATCTGTCGATGTTAGCCCGCGATTCCGCCGCTCCCTGCGTGTTTTAAGGCGAATTTATGCGCAGGGGTGCGTCAGTCGGCGTCGAACCGGGGGACATGTTCGTTCGCAAGAAGCGCGCGCCCGCGCGCAAAGCCAAAGCCGGGAAAAAACGCGCCAAAGCGGCCAAGCCCAAAGGCGGGCTGCATCTTCCCGCCGGACTGGAACAGCGTCACCTCGATCTGATCGGCCTGTTCCTGGTCGCCTTCGGCGTCTATCTCGTCTTCGTTCTCTTCTTCGGCTGGGAGGGGGGCAAGGTCGGCTACGGCGTCGAGACCGGGCTGCTCTATCTGTTTGGCACGGTTGGGGCGCGGATCTTCGTCGTCCTGATGCTCCTCGTCGGCGGGATGCTCCTGACGGGGACGTCGGTCTCGGCGCTGGCGCGCGGGATCGGCCGCGGGGTGCGCACGACCTTCAGAAGCATTTTCCGCGGCGGCGATGCAGCTGCTCGCACCGTCGCTCGCACGCATATGGACTGGCGGGAGCAGCGCCAGACCCGCTCGGAAGCCGCCACGGTTGCCGGCGCCACCGACGTGATGAGCAGCTATCCCGATACGGATGAGTTCGAGCCGACCGTCACCCTGGCGGAGGACGACGACTTCGACAGCTCCATCTTCGACGCCGATACCGAGTCCGGCTCAACGGCGGAGTCGCCCGAGGAGCCCGGGGAGGAGGAGGCTGTCGACGACGAGCCGGCGCCCGAGCTGCGCAACTACGACCCCGAGGATGCCGTCGCCGTGGTCGACGAGGGGGACCGCGCGCACGCCGGCCTCACCCCGCTCGGCAGCAAACGCGGCGTGACGATGTCGGAAGAGATCGACTACCGCCCGCCGCCGGCCAAGGCCCTCGAGCGCGGTAAAGGCGACAAAGGGCCTGATCCGCGCGACCAGGAAGCGGTCGGGCGCAAGCTGATCGAGACCCTCGGCCACTTCGGCGTCGAGGCGAAAATCGTCGGCGTGGTCAGCGGTCCGCACGTCTCGCTCTACGAAATGCGGCTCGCACCTGGGATCAAAGTCAAGAAAGTCACCGAGCTCGCCAATGACCTCGCCTACGCGCTCGCCTCGACCGACATTCGCATCCTTGCCCCTATCCCCGGCAAACAGGCGGTGGGCGTCGAGGTCCCCAACCAGCGCCGCCGCATGGTCCGGCTCGGCGACATCTACGCGGGCCGTCCGGCGAAGACCTCGCCGCTGGTGGCCTGGCTCGGCAAGGGGATCGACGGCAACCCGGTCTGGACCGACCTGGCGAAGATGCCGCACGTTCTCGTCGCCGGCACCACCGGCTCGGGCAAGAGCGGCTGCGTCAACGCGATCCTCTCCTCGATCCTGATGCAGGCCTCTCCCAACGACGTCCGCCTCGTCCTGGTCGACCCGAAGCAGGTCGAGCTCAACCACTACGAGAACGTTCCGCACCTGTTGACCCCCGTGGTCACCTCGCCGCGGCTCGCGGCCAACGTGCTCTCCAATCTGATCGGCGAGATGGAGAGCCGCTACGGGATCATGAGCCAGGCGCGGACGCGGAACCTCGACGAGCTGAACCGGGTGCGCCAGAAGCAGGGCGATGCGCCGCTGCCCCACATCCTCTGCGTGATCGACGAGCTCGCGGACCTGATGATGGTCGCCCCGGCCGAAGTCGAGGACTCGATCATCCGGCTCGCCCAGAAGTCACGCGCCACCGGCATCCACCTGGTGCTGGCGACCCAGCGGCCCTCGACCGACATCATCACCGGCACGATCAAGGTCAACATCCCCTCACGGATCGCCTTCGCGGTGTCCTCGCAGACCGACTCGCGGGTGATCCTCGACCAGGGGGGTGCCGAGTCACTGCTGGGCCAGGGCGACATGCTCTTCCGCGGGCCCGGCAGCTCGAAGCTGCAGCGCATCCAGGGCGCCTTCATCACCGAGGACGAGATCGCCCGCATCACCAACCACTGGGCCAAGCAGGGTGAACCGGAATTCGAAGACGAGCTGTTGGAGACACCGGAGGACGCTGCCGATGAGAGCCGCGAGGGAGATTTCGACCCCGACAGCGACGATCTCCTCGATGAGGCGATTCGCCTCGTCGTCCAGACCGAGACGGCGTCGGTCTCGATGATCCAGCGGCGCCTGCGGGTCGGCTACACCCGCGCCGGCCGTCTCATCGACATGCTCGAGCGGCGCGGCGTCATCTCCGGCTACGAGGGCTCCAAACCCCGCCAGGTGCTGATCACCCAGGCCGACCTCAACCGGGTTCTCGCTCCAGCCGGACAGGACGCTGCCCCGGAGCCGGTCACGGTCGAAGCGCCGCCGGAGCCTTAAGCCCGCAATTTCCACACCCGGCGGGCCGCAATGGCCACAATGGGTAAATGAGCCAAAGCGTCGGCAAGGCGCTGCACGATGCCCGCAGGCGGCGCCGGATCGATCTTGCCCAGGTCGAGGAATCGACCAAGATCCGCTGTCGCTTCCTCCTGGCGATCGAGAACGAAGAATGGGATGCGCTGCCGGGAGAGGCCTATGCCGGCGGCTTCATCCGCACCTACGCCGCATATCTCGGGCTCGATGGCGAGCGTCTGGCCGAGCAGCACCGCGAGGACATCGGCGCCAGTCGTCCCGGAGAGCGGTTGCTGGCCGGTCAGGTCCAGCCTCAGCCACCGCCCTCGGAGCGAATCGGACTCTCCTCGCGCACCGTGGCCGTGCTGGTCTCGGTTGGGCTGGTGGCGGTCCTGGTCGTCGCCGGTCTCTCGGGCGGCGGAGACGAGGGGACCCCGGCGCCGGAGAGCGAGCGATCGCAGACTGGCAACGAGAGCATCGGTGAGGCACAGCCTTTGCCGGCGCGGGAACAGGCGGAACTCTCGCTGAGCCTGACCGCGACCGCCGAAGTCTGGGTCTGCCTGCTGGATGCGGGAGGGGAGCCGTTGGTCAACGGGCAGATCCTCGCGACCGGCGCTGAAGCGGGTCCCTTCGAGTCCGGTAGCTTCACGGTCTCGTTCGGCAACGGCGAGGTCTCGATGATGGTTAACGGACAGCAGGCGAGCATTCCGGCGACTTCCAGCCCGATCGGCTACACGATCGGCGCCAGTGGTGGGCTGCGCGAACTGCCCGAAGGCGAACGGCCGACCTGCACGTGATCCGAGCCGGCATCGTCGTAACCGGGACGGAGGTCCTAACCGGGCGCATCTCCGATTCGAACGGCCCTTGGGTCTCCGAACGCCTGGCCGAGCACGGGGTGGAGGTGGCGCACATCGTCGTCGTCGCCGACCGGCCCGACGACCTCGAGGCGGCACTGCGCTTCATGGCCGGCGAGGAGATGGACCTGATCGTCACCACCGGAGGCCTGGGACCGACCGCCGATGACCTGACGGCCGAGGTGGTGGGTCGTTTCGCCGGCCGCGAGCTGGTCCTCGACGAGGGCATGGAGGCGAAGATCGCCGAGATCCTGCGCGGCTTCGCCAAACGCTTCAACTTCGACGAGGCGGCCGTGCTCGAGGCCAACCGCAAGCAGGCAATGGTGCCGGAGGGCGCGACGACGCTCGATCCGGTCGGCACCGCGCCCGGGCTTGTGGTCCCAGCCGGTGAGCGGGTCGTCATCGTCCTGCCGGGTCCGCCGCGCGAGCTGCAGCCGATGTGGCCGGTGGCGCTGGCGACCGATCCGGTGCGGACCGTACTTGGGCGAGCGACGCCGCTGCGCGGCTACACGCTGCGGATGTTCGGCGTGCCGGAGTCGGAGATCGCCAAGAGCCTGCGGGAGATCGAGGCAGAAGGAGTGGAACTGGGGGCGGTGGAGATCACCACCTGCCTGCGCCGCGGCGAGATCGAGATCGACGTTCGCTACCGGGACGAGGCGGAGGGAGTTGCCGATGCCGTGCGCGCGGGACTCGCTGAGCGCCACCGGCGGCACCTGTTCAGCCTCGACGGCGAGACGATCGATTCCCAGGTGGCGAAGTTGCTGCAGGGGCGGCAGCTGGGGCTGGCCGAGTCCTGCAGCGGCGGCCTGCTGGCGGCGCGGATCACCGACGTCCCGGGGGCTTCGGCCTACATGGCCGGCAGCGTCGTCGCCTACTCGAATCAGGCCAAGGCGGAGCTGCTGGGTGTCGATCCGGCGCTGATCGAGGCCAAGGGTGCGGTCTCGCCGGAGGTGGCGGAGGCGATGGCAATCGGTGCTCTGGAGCGGTTCGACGCCGACGTCGCCGTCTCGATCACCGGGATCGCCGGGCCCGATGGAGGGACCGAGGAGAAGCCGGTCGGCTATGTCTGCTTCAACGCCCGACTCGCCGACGGCACCAGCATCGCCCGCGACCCGGTCATCCCCGGCGGGCGAGCCGACATTCGCGAACGCTCGGCCCTGGTCGGCATGCACCTGCTGCGGATCCTGCTCAGCGGGGACGAAGCGCCGCTGTAGTCGAATTTGGCTGTTCCGGCGGTAACCGGTGCGGCTTTTGTTGCCTTTGCGCGTTGAGCCGCGCGTTTCGACCGCGTAGCGTTGGCGGCCATGGCGAAGGAGCGACTGAAAAGCCCACGGGCACGGCTGTTCGTGGCCCTGGACCTGCCCGAAGCGGTAAAGGGGGAATTGGGGTCCTGGGGGAGTGAGGCGCTTGTCGATCCGGCGCTGCGGCCGGTTCAGGCCGAGAACTTCCACATCACGCTCGCCTTCCTCGGCTACCGGCCCGAGAAGGACATCGAGCGGGTAGCCGCGTTGGTCGGGGAGAGCGTCGCGCCGGCGCCGCTGGTCGAGTTGCTCGACACGGTGCAGCGACCGCCGCGGGGGAAGCCCCGGCTCTTCGCCTTGCCAGCCCTTTCTCCGGGGACCGAGACGCTTCAGGCTGTGTTGCAAGAGCGGCTGGTCGCGGAGCGGCTCTACGAGCCGGAGAAGCGGCCGTTCTGGCCGCATGTGACCGTTGCTAGGGTCCGCCCCGAGGGGCGCGGATCACGGCGACCGATGCGGGTCGAGCAGGCGCCGGCAGCATTGCCGCCAAGCCTGTCCGAGCCCTTCTATGGCGTCCGGATGACGCTCTACCGTTCTGAACTCCAGCCACAGGGTGCGCGCTATGCCCCTCTGGCCCAAGTCGAGCTGCCCGGAGCAGGGCGGCAGTGAGGTGATTGAGATGGCCGATAGAAAAGCGAGCTTGAACGATGTCTCCGCCAAGGAGGCCAAAGCCAAGGACGCGGCGCTGGAGAGCGCTGTCAGTGGCATCAGGAAGGAGTTCGGCGAGGGATCGCTGATGCGACTCGGCGACAAAGGCACGGTCAAGGTGGAGGCAATTCCCACCGGGTCCCTGGCGCTCGACTTGGCGCTCGGTATCGGCGGCGTCCCGCGCGGCCGCATCGTCGAGATCTTCGGCCCAGAGTCCTCCGGAAAGACGACGCTGGTCAACCACATCATCGCCCAGGCCCAGGCCCTCGGCGGCGTCTGTGCCTTCATCGACACCGAGCACGCGATCGACCCCGTCTACTCGCGAGCGATCGGCGTCGACACCGACGAGCTGCTCGTTTCCCAGCCGGACTACGGCGAGCAGGCGCTGCAGATTGCCGACCGCCTGATCGCCTCAGGGGCGGTCGACGTCGTCGCGATCGACTCAGTCGCAGCGCTGACGCCGAAAGCGGAGCTGGACGGCCAGATCGGCGACACCACCGTCGGCCTGCAGGCGCGGCTGATGTCGCAGGCGATGCGCAAACTCGCCGGCAACCTCAACCGAACCAAAACCGTCTGCCTCTTCACCAACCAGATTCGCGAAAAGATCGGCGTCCAGTTCGGCTCGCCCGAGACCCAGCCGGGCGGTCGAGCGCTGAAGTTCTATTCCACGCAACGGCTCGACATCCGCCGCATCGAGACCCTCAAGGAAGGGACCGAGGCGGTCGGCAACCGAGTCCGGGTCAAAGTCGTCAAGAACAAGGTCGCCTCACCATTCCGCCAGGCCGAGTTCGACATCGAGTACGGGGTTGGCATCTCGCGCGAGGGCGGCCTGCTCGACTTCGGCATCGAGCAGGACCTGGTGCAGAAATCTGGCTCCTTTTTCTCCTACGGCGAGACCCGCCTTGGCCAGGGCCGTAGCAACGCCAAACAGTTCCTGGCCGACAACCCGGAGCTGGCTGCGGAGATCGAATCCAAGGTGCGCACTACCCTCGGAATCGACGGCGAGGCGCCGGCAGAGGCCGAGGTCGGCGAGCCCGGCTCTTCGGTGGCGGTTCCCGAGGCAAAAGCCGCCTAAGGGCGGACGGCGCCCGACTGCCATCCTGGCTTAGGATTCCGGCCGCTTCTCATGGATAACGAAACCCTCTTTTACGTCTTCGGGATCGGGACCGCGATCTCGGCGGTGCTGGTCAGCTTCGTCGGGCTCAAAGTCAAAAGCTTCCCCGGCCGCGCCTTTCCGATCGTGATCCTCTGGTTCGCGATCCTGGTCGGCGGGGCGACGACCTTCTCCGTGCTCCATGCGCAGGACGAGGAGCACCACAAAGAAGCCGAGCTGGAGCACGCCAACGAGGTGTTCGAAGCCGAGGGTCACGAAGAACCAGGTTCCAAAGCGGCGGCCGAGGCCGAGGAATCCGGCGAAGCCGAGCACGCCGAAGAAGCTGGCGGCGAAGCCGCGCCGGCCGCCAAAGGGCCGGGGGGCACGCTCCAGCTCGCCGCCGACCCAAGCGCGCTCGCCTACGACAAAAAAGAGCTGATGAGCAAGCCGGGCAAAGTGACGATCGACTTCACGAACCCCGCAGCCCTCGAACACGACGTGGCGATCGAAGACAAAGCCGGCGAAGAGCTCGCCGGCTCCGAATTGATCAGCGAAAGCGAGACGACCGTCAGCGCCGACCTGGCCAACGGGACCTACACCTTCTTCTGCACCGTGCCCGGGCATCGGGAAGCTGGCATGGAAGGGACGCTTAGCGTCAAATAGGCGGGGTGGAGGGTGGGGGGGGGG
>DASSFS010000107.1:0-35533 GCA_035694165.1 Solirubrobacterales bacterium
CCGGCTGCCTCTTCCACGAGATGGTGATCGCCGACGGCCGCAAGATGAGCAAGCATCTCGGCAACGTCGTCAACCCCGACGAGTTGGTCGAGCAATATGGGGCCGACACGGTGCGCCTGGCGGTCCTCTACGCGGCGGGACCGGCGAAGACGCTGAACTGGAGCGACGGGGCCCTGCGCTTTTCCAACCGCTTCTTGCGCAACCTCTGGACCTACTCGTTCGATCGCTTTGCGGTGCTGGATGGCATCGCCCACGATCCCGAGGCTGCCGCTGATACCGAGTTCATGCGGGATCGCTTGCGCAAATGGTGTGAGACCGGGCTGGCCCGGATCACCGACGACGTCGCGCAGCTGCAGATGCACAAGGCGGTTCGCGACATCACCCGGCTCTTCGAGCGGATTCAGGACTACGAGAAGCGGGTGATCAAGCGCCGCAGCCAACTCGGCCGGGCCGACGCCGAGGCGCAGGTGGCCGCGCTGGTCCTGCTGGCTCAAGCGTTGGGCCCTTTTGCTCCCCACACCGCGGAGGAGCTGCTGCTCGGTTCGGGCCGCTATGACGCCGCCGCGCTACCGGCGCCCTGGCCCGATTCGGCCGCGATTCCGGTCCCTGGAGAGGCGTCGGCGGCGACTGGCTGATTTCGTTTGCTGGAGGCTCGTCTATTGGGCAAACGGACTTGATTGTTACACGCGGGTGTGTTATGAATTATCCCGCCGGGCGATCAAACCGGTGAAGTGGGCGGGGCTCTCAAAACACTGGGAAACCGCCTTGGGGTGGCAAAGGAGGACCAGTCTGAGCCAGGACCTTTAGGGGTTCCTGGTGACGCCGGCTTGGCCGGCGCGGCCCCGCCTCACTTCATCGTTTTCAGGGCAAACGCGCCGGCGCTAGTCGTCGGCTTGGGGCGGACGCTTCACCTCGAAGCGCCGCTTCGACGGCTGCCAGGAGACGCCGTCGCAAAGGTCACCCGGCGTCGTCCCCAGCGCCCCTGCGAGCTTCACGATCGTCCCCAGGCGCGGCTCGCGGCCGGCGCGCTCGAGCAGCGAGATCTCGGTCCGGTGCAACTCGCAGCGGTATCCCAGCTCTTCCTGAGAGATGCCAGCCTTGACGCGGGCCTGGCGAAGGTTGGCGGCGAAGCGCTCCTTGGGGCTCATCGATCAGGGCGGTTGTTCCGGTGAGCGGCGTTCATCCGGTGGAATTCTTTGTTGCCGCCGACAGAAACTCTACAGACAGAAAGGTTCCCCATCCCAAGTGTGGCTGCGGGTTCCGGTACCTTCCAGTCGAAAGATGGCGTCCCGGTATCAGGATATTTACGCAGAAAGCGTTGAGCGCCGGGACCCTATGTGTTATACCCGTGCGATGGCAAAGGAGGAGACATGACTGAGGCGGTAGACCCGCATCTGGCCGGCCCTGGTGGGCCACGAACCAACTCCTGCGCCACCGAACTCGTCTGCCGCGACTGCGGTTATCGCGCCCCTTTGCTCGACCGGGCGTTCCGTTGTCCGACTTGCGACGCTGGGCTCGACATCGACTACGACTACGAGCGCGCCAAGGCAGCGATCTCCGAGCGCGGCATGGGCGAGCGTCCGCGGAATGTCTGGCGCTTCGAGGAGCTGTTGCCGATTGCCGACCGGCGGGCCGCCGACCGGGTCGCCAGGTTCGCTGGGCAAACGCCGCTGATCCGGGCCGAGCGCCTGGGTGCCGAGCTCGGCCTGCGCAACCTCTACATCAAGGACGACTCGACCAACCGTCCCTCGCTCTCTTACAAGGACCGGGTGGTCGGCATGGCCGTCGCCCGCGCCCTCGAACTGGGCGCGAGTGAGATCGGCTGTGTCTCGACCGGCAACGTCGGTACCGCGACCGCCTCGCTGGCGGCCGCCGCCGGCCTCAAGCCCTACGTCTTCTACCCCGCCAACCTGGAGCGCGCCAAGGCGCGCGGCGTCCGCGCCCTCGGCGCCGAGGTCTGCCAGGTCGACGGCAACTACGACGAGGCCAACCGCGCCTGTCGCGAGCTCACCGAAGCGACCGGGATCCCGTTCGCGAACATCAGCCTGCGCCCGTTCTACGCGGAGGGCGCGAAGACGCTCGCCTACGAGGTTGTCGAGGACCTCGACTGGCAGGCTCCCAACCACATCGTGATGCCGGCCGCCGGTGGCACCCTCTCTTCGCGCGTCCACAAGGGGCTGCTCGAGTTCGAGACCCTCGGGCTGGCCGAGACCGCGGCGACCAAGCTCCACGTCGGCCAGCCGACCGGCTGCTCGCCGATCGTGACGACCATCGTCGACGGTGCGGAGGAGATCGTGCCGCAGCAGCCGGAGACGCTGGCGCACTCGCTGGCGATCGGCTCGCCCGGGGACGGAGCGCTCGTGGTCGACGCCGTTCGCAGTCGTGGCGGCTCTGCGGCCGCGGTGCCAGACGGGGAGATCATCGAAGCGATGGAGCTGCTGGCGGCGACCGAGGGAGTGCTGACCGAGCCCGCCGGCGGAACGACCGTCGCGGCGACCGCGAAGCTGGCCCAGCGCGGCGAGATCGATCGCGACGACGTGGTCGTGGTCGTGATCAGCGGCAACGGCCTCAAGACCCTTTCCGAGCAGCCGGTCAAACCTTGGCCGGAAGGCGTCCCGTGCAACGCGGCCACGATGGAGGAAGTCGTGATCGAGTTCCGCGAGGGCGGCGTCACAAGCCAGGCCTGAGCAGCCGTCTCGAGCGGCCGGGTTCTTGCACGCCATTCCAGAGGTCGAGGGCGTCAGTCACCGCTGGGTGACAGCGCGGGGGTTGCGCTTCCACGTCGCCGAAGCTGGCGCCGGCGAGGACGTCGTGCTCTGCCTGCACGGCTGGCCGCAGCATTGGTAGGAGTGGCGCCACCTGATGCCGGCGCTGGCCGACCGCCACCGGGTGCTCGCGCTCGACCTGCGCGGCTTCGGCTGGTCGGACGCGCCGCGCAACGGCTACGCGAAGGAGCAGATGGCGACCGACGTGCTCGCCGTCCTCGACGCGCTTGGCCTCGAGCGGGTGAAGCTGGTCGGCCACGATTGGGGCGGCTGGATCGGCTTCCTGCTCTGCCTGCGGGCGCCGCAGCGCTTCGAGCGCTTCTTCGCCCTCAACATCGTTCCGCCCTGGATCAACCTCCGGGCGACGATCGGCCATGCCTGGCGCTTCTGGTACCAGCAGATGGTCCTCGCTCCGGGGATCGGCTACGGGCTGCACCGGCGCGGCGACTTCGTGCCACGGGTGTTGGTCGGCGGCTCCGAGGTCAAGGACGTTTGGGACGAGGAGACCCTGCGGATCTTCGCCGACAACCTCGCCGAGCCGGCGCGGGCGCGCGCCGCCGTGCAGATGTACCGGGTCTTCAACTGGCGCGAGGCGCTGCCGATCATCCGCGGCCGCTACGCCGAGAAACGGCTGACCGTGCCGACCCGACTGGTCTTCGGCGTCGACGACTTCGTCCTGCGGCCGCAGATGCTGGCCGGAAGCGAGCGCCACGCCGAGGAGATGCGGATCGAGTTCGTCGCCGATTGTGGCCACTTCATCGCCGACGAGCGTCCGGAGCTGGTCGCGGCGCGGGCGCGTGAGTTCCTGGCGCCGGCGGGGGCGCCCGTGGCCTAGGCGCGGATTCGCGCCTCCTCGAGGTCGAGGTCGCGCTCGATCTGCCGCATCGTCGCGTCGCGCAGGCGTTCGTCGCTGCGCAGGTCGAGGAGGATCTCGCGCTCGACGCCGATCAGCTCGCGGCGCAGCCCGCCGTAGTCAGCGAGGCGCTGCTCGCGGGCGATCACATCGGGGTCCTCGCCGCCGAGCACCTGCTGGCACATCCGGAAGCGCGACCGGTAGAGGTCCCGCAGACGCTGCAGCTGTGACTCCGACGCCCGTCCCTCGCTCTCGATCTCGTCGACGCGGTCCAGCGCCGCCTGCGCGGCCTCCATCCGCGCCACCGCCTCTTCGTCGCTCCAGCGCCGGGGCTCCTCCAGGCGCAGCTTGCGGATCACGAACGGCAGCGAGAGGCCCTGGCCGACCAGGGTGATGAGGATCAGTGCGAAGGTGATGAAGATGATCTGCGGCCGGTCGGAGACGCTGAGCGGAACCGCCAGCGCCGCGGCGAGGGAGACGGCACCGCGCATGCCGCTCCAGCCGACCGCGAAGCGTTCGCCGAGGGTTTCGCCGGCGCTGGAGCCCATCGCGAAGACGAAGGCGAGGCGGAGTGCGATCGAGGCCGCGGCGATCGCGGCGATCGGGACCAGCAGCTCGCCGATCCCCGATGAGCTCGCCTCGAGCGAGTCGACGACGCCCGGCAGCTGCACGCCGAGCAGGACGAAGAGGGTCATCTCGAGGCCGAAGATGAGGATGTTCCAGAAGCCCACAGCGCTGAGGCGGGTGTCGGCGTCCAGGGTGCGCGGCGCCTGGTAGCCGCAGTAGAGGCCGGCGACGACGGCGGCGAGGATGCCGGAGACGTGGACCTCCTCGGCGGCGATATAGGCGCCGTAAGCGGTCAGCACGGTGAGGACGACGACCAGGCTCGCGTCGGCCTGACGGCGGATTACGACAGTTGAGAAGGCGCCAACCAAGAGCCCGACGGCGATGCCCCCGGCGGAGACGAGCACGAATTCGAGCGTGGCGTCGCCGAGCGCGAAGGCGCCACCGGTGGCGACGCCGAGGGCGATCCGGTAGAGCACCAGCGCCGTCCCGTCGTTGATCATCGACTCGCCTTCGACCAGGAGCCGCACCCGCTCGGGACCGCCGATGCGGCGGAAGATGGCGATCGCAGCGACCGCGTCGGTCGGTGCCAGGATCGCGCCGAGGACGGCGGCCTCGGCCCAGTCCAGGCTCGGGACCAGTGCGTGGGCGACGACGGCGACCACTCCCGCGGTAAGGAAGACGAGGGCGACCGACAGCAGTCCGAGCGGTCGCAGCACCGTGCGCAGCTCGCGCGGCGAGGCGCCCCAGCCGGCGGCGAAGACCAGCGGTGGGAGAAAGACGAGGAAGATCGTGTCCGGATCAAGCTCGAAATCCGGCAGCCCGGGGATGAAGGCGATCCCGAGGCCGCCGAGAACCAGCACGATCGGCGCCGGCACTTTTCCGAAATCGGCGAGGCGGACCAGCAGGGTTGCCGCCAGCATCAGGACGAAGATCGACTGGATGTGACCCATCTGCGCTTAGCATCCTGTCAGTGGACGCGACCCTGACTCCGCCGCTGGAAGAGATCGACCACCTTCGTGGCGAGCTGGAGCGGCCGCTGCAGTTGCTGATGTTCGGCGACTTCCAGTGCCCGTTCTGCCTCGGCGCCCAGTCGGTCCTGCGCCGAGTGCATGACCGCCTCGGTGACCGCCTCGTGTTCGCTTTCCGCCACCTGCCGATCGGCGAGCGCCATCCGCTGGCACCGCTGGCGGCCGAGGCCAGCGAGGCCGCCGCCGCCCAGGGCAAGTTCTGGGAGTACCACGACGCCCTCTTCCAGATCCAGCCCAAACTCTCGCGCGAGACGATGCTCGAGGCGGCCGCCGAGCTCGGCCTCGACACCGAGCGCATGACCGCCGAGATCGACTCCGGAGTCCACCGCCCGCGCATCGAGCGGGACATCGCCTCGGCCGAGCAGAGCGGCGCCACCGGCACTCCTACCTTCTTCGTCAACGGTGCCCGCCACTACGGCGCCTACGACGCCGGCTCTCTGGTCGCGGAGCTCGAGAGCTGATGCGAGGAGCGCTCATAGCCGTGCTGGCGCTGGCGGGTCTCGCCTGCGTGTCCACGGCTCCGGCTGTGGCTGTGGCGCCGAGCGGTTCGGTAATCGGCCAGGTGAGCGATGCGGTTGGCGCTGCGGGCATCGAAGGGATCGAGATCTGCGCCTGGGGAATCGAACCGACCGAAGACTTCGGCTGTGCGCTCAGCGACGTCGGCGGCGCCTACACCATCGCGGGGCTCTCCCCGGGCAACTACGTCGTCGAATTCTGGCCGGGGCCGCTCAACTACGTCGGGCAGTGGTACGACGGGAAGTCGTTCTCAGAAGAACCAGACTTGGTCACGGTGAGCGCCGGGGCCGCGACGCCGGGTATCGACGCTGTGCTCCAGCGGGGTGGGGAGATCGAGGGAACGGTCGTCGACAACGGTCCGGGTGAACTGCCGATCGAGGGCGTCGAAGTCGTCGCGTTCGGCGTCGACGGAGAGGAATCCGTCGGTGAAGCGCGCACCGATGCGAACGGTCAGTACGCGATCCCGGGATTGCCCGAAGGCCACTACAAAGTCCAGTTTTGGGATGGCTCGGGGCAGAAATACGTGACCCAGTACTACGACGGTAAGCCCTCCTGGGGAGAAGCTGAAGCCGTCCTGGTCGAAGCCGATGTGACGACGTCGGCGGTGGACGCCGCGATGCAGGAAGGGGCTCGCATCTTCGGCCGGTTGACCGACGCGGAGAGCGCCGCGGGCTTGCCCAAAGTTGAAGCGTGCGCCTTGAAGGCGAGCACCGCCGAATTCTTCGATTGCTCCCTCTCCGATCCCGGCGGGAACTACCAGCTGTCCCGCCTGCCGACGGGCACCTACAAGGTCGTGTTCTCACTCGATCCGCACGAATGGTTTCCCGAAATCCCCTCACAGGAAGACGGCTACCTCACCCAGTTCTACGACGGCAAGCCGACCTTCGCCCAGGCGGATGTAGTCGCGGCGCTTGCTCCTGGCGCTGTCACCGGAGTAGACGCGCGCCTGCGCAGCACCGCGCCCCTCCCGCCCGTCGTCCTGCCGGCGCTCCCGCCTCTGGCCGTTGAGCCGGTTGGCAATGCCAACGACAAGCCCCCAGCGAGGAAATGCCGAAAAGGCAAGAGGAAGAAACGGGTGCAGGGGAGGGTGCGCTGCGTGCGCGTTCCGCGCGGAAAGGTCCGCGCTCATCGCGGCGCTCGCGGCGTTCGTACGCTCGGCCTCGATCGTCTTCCCACCCGCTTTTGAGAGCCCTGGTCCAGCGGGTCAGCCAGGCCGCCGTCGACGTCGAGGGCGAGCGCGTCGCCCAGATCGGGCCGGGGATGCTGGTTCTGCTCGGAGTCGGCGTCGGGGACGGGGAGGAGGAGGCCGATCGGCTCGCCGACAAGGTCCGAGCCCTGCGCATCTTCGATGACGCCGAGGGGCGGATGAACGAGCCGCTGGGCGAGCGCGAGGTCCTCTGCGTCAGTCAGTTCACCCTCTACGGAGACACCCGCAAGGGCAACCGCCCCAGCTACATCCAGGCGGCACGGCCGGAGATCGCGGAGCCTCTGTACGACCGCTTTTGCGAGCGACTGGGCGCCAGGAAGGGTGTCTTCGGAGCATGTATGGGTGTGGCCCTGGTCAACGATGGCCCGGTCACTCTGATGGTCGAGGTTGGAAACGGTTAAGTGCCCAGATAAGCGGGTAAAATCTGAAATTCGTGCCCAGTGAGCGGAGGTAAATTGACCTCGACGCGACATCAGAGACCCCCGGTGGCGAATTGCTATTCGCGACGAGGTGGCACCGCAATCCTGGTCGTCGTGCTCGTCTCGATCTTCTCAGTGTCGAGTGCTTCCGCTTCGCTTCTGAAGGAAGCGGGCGACGCCGTGAAGGAAGTGGGCGACACGGTGAAGGAAACGGGCGACGCCGTGAAGGAAGCCGCGGACGGCGCCGTAGGGGCCCTCCCGAAGGAACAGCCGGCGACGGACCCGCCTTCTGCCCTCCCTCCGGTCAAGGCCCCGGCTTTGCCGGAGACGCCCACGCAAGAGCCGAAGTCGAAGACGCCCGCGCCGCCGAAGTCGAAGACGCCGAGCACGTCCGGGGGGAGGAGCGAGACCTCCGGTGCGGCGCACGGGCCAGTCGTCGACTCGGTGAGCGATGGCGCAAACCAGCTGGGCGGCGGCGTCACCAACACCGGGACGAACGCTGCGACGGATGCCCCGCCGCGGGTGGACGTCTCCGGGAGCGATGGGCCCGGTGCGAGCCCGGCCGGCCAGGGCGCTCCTGACCCCGGTACGTCGAGCGCCCCAGGGGAGCCCTCGGTCGATCCTGCCGAAGCGGCTCCCGAACAGGGCTGGCTGGCCTACGTCTGGCCGGCGGTCGCGCTGGCAGCGGCCAAGGAGGCTCTGGCCGACCTCCTGGCACGGCCGATGGACGCGATTTCGCGCCCGATATCGAGTGAGTCGGGCCTGCTCTCCGTGCTCGGAGCGGTCGCCGGATCGAGTGGCGCTTCCGGCCTTTCCGGGCAGGCCGCGACGCTGAGCGCTTCGCGCGATTCTGCGCTGCGCGCATTCGCGCCTCACGGTGGCGGGATGAGCCTCCTCGCGACGACGATCACGGTGTTGGGGGCGCTGATCGGCGTAGTCGCACTGACCAAGCTCACCGTGGGGGAGGATTTCTTCAGGCGGCGCTGGCTGCACTGACCTCGATCTTCGAGGAGGGGCCCGGGCGCATGGGGGCCTAGTAGGTTCGGCCGCATGGGATCGATTCCGGCGGGGGAGATCGAGCTTGGGGGACGCTCCCTGGCCTGGCGCACGGTCGGTGGCGGACCTCCTCTCCTGCTGATCAACGGCTATGCGGCGACCGGCGAGGACTGGGATCCAAGCTTTCTCGAGGCGCTCGGCAAGTCGTTCGAGATGATCTGCCCTGACAATCGCGGCGTCGGCGGCTCCGGTCTCGGGGACCTAGAGCTCAGCGTCGATGGCATGGCCGCCGACATGGAGTCCCTGCTCGACGCCTTGGAGATCGAGCGGGCGCCGGTGGTCGGTTGGTCGATGGGAGGCTTCGTCGCCCAGCGGCTGACGGCGCGCGCGCCCGAGCGGGTCGCCGCCCTGGCGCTTCTCGCCACCGATCCCGGCGGCCCCGACTCGGTGTCTGCCGACCCCGAGATCTGGGCGCAGCTCGTCGACCACACCGGCAGCGACCGCGAGCAGGCCTCGCGGCTGATCTCCCTCCTCTTCCCGCCGTCCCTGGCAGCCGACATCGACCGCCAGTTCGGCGCGATCGTCGCGGCCGCCCGAGCCAGCCTCTCGCCCCAAGTCCTGCGGATGCAAGAGGCAGCGATGGACGCCTGGCACCAGGACGGCTCGTTCCCCTCCGATGATGGCGTGCCACCACCCACCCTGGTGATCCACGGCGAGCTCGACCAAGTGATCCCGCCAGCCAACGCCGAGCCCCTCGCCGCCCGCTGGCCCGGGGCGCAGATCGAGGTCTTCCCCGGCTGCGGCCACGCCCTGATGGCCCAGCAGCCGCAACGAATCGCCGATCTGATCCGGACTCTGGCCCTCGACTAAGCCGGCGTCGAATGGAGCGGCGCGCAGTGCGAAGCGATGCCGGAGGAGGGACTCGAACCCCCGACACGCGGATTATGATCGCTCGCGGGCGCTTCGAGGGGGTTCGGGCTGTTACGGGTTCTCGGCTCTGCGGCGCCGAGCCGTCCGTCGGCACGAGGTCGCTGTTTCGGGCTGTATCCGTGGCTTTCGCTGACACTCTGCTGGCACCCCGTCCGGGTGCCGACTCATCCTTCGGGCGGTGGACTGGACCGCGATCACGGGCATTGTCGTCGCCGGCGTCGTTGGCCCCGGCGTGACTGGCTACCTGGCGATCCGCCGGCAGGAGAAGCAGCAAGAGCACGAACGGGCGAGTGACGACCTCGAGGACCTGCGCGCCCTACTTGCCGACGCCGCGAAGGACCTGCAGCGCGCGGAAGGGTTGCTGGGGGGAATCCTGGGGCTGTTGCTGAGGCATGGCGAAAAGATCGTTACCGACCAGTCGTCGGTCTCCCATATCGAAGACTTCAAGGCGACGGGGCGAGAGGTCGTGCTGAACGATGCTCGGATCGCCGTCCGACTCGACGACGCGAACCCAGTCGCCGATGCACACGGGGATGCTGTTGCAGCGCTCGAACGCGCAGCGAGGGCAATCGGGCTCGTTGGCGGCGTCGGCGGCGCGAGCCTGAGCGAGACGAACGCTGAGCTCACGGCGGCCCGCGACGCGCTCGCCGACGCGCGCACGCGGTTTGCCTGCGCTGCGCGCGCCGAGGTAGGCACTGCCGTAACTCGGTGCTAGGCGGCCGCCGCGACGGCGACCGGCTCCGGGCCGCTGACTACTTCCACCGGCGCAGCCGGCGCCGAGGCAAGGGGCTCGCCGAGATCGCCGTCGAGCAAGTCGACGTAGACGCTGAGGGTGAACGCCGGCGAGTGGTGGCCGAGCCACCGCTGCACCTGAACCGCGTTGCGGCCCGCCGCGAAGAGTCGGGTCGCGCAGCTGTGCCGGAAGGTGTGGAAGCCCGCCCACGGCACGCCGGCCTCCTCGGCGGCGGGGTTGAGCGCCCGCCGGCGGACGTTCTCCTGGCGAAGCGGCTCGCCATTGGTCGCCGGGAACACGAGGTCGTCGTTCTCGGCCCACTCGGCATCCTTGCGGCGCGCCCGGAGCTCGGCGACGAGCGCGTGGTCGATCGGCACGCTCCGTTTTCCGTACTTGCTCTTGGGCGGCCCGAACCGACCTCGCACATAGGCCCGGCGGACCCGTACGTGCGCCCGGGAACCGTCGAGCTCGAGGTCGCGCCAGCGCAGCGCGAAGGCCTCGGAGACACGCAGGCCCGTCGCTGCGAGCAGGCGGAAGAACGTCTGCCAGCGCACCGGGCATACCAGCATGAAGGCCGCGAACTCACTGGTCGAGAGCGCCTTCACGTTCTTCTCGTCATCGTCGGTTCCCTCGTCGATCGCGCGCTGCTCGTCGCGGGCCGGGAGGGCAATACCGATGGTCGGATTCGACCGGACAACGCCCTCGGCGACTGCGGAGGCCATGCAGGCGCGAAGGGGGGAAAGAATGCGCCGCACGGTCGCGTCCGCGAGGTGGACGGACTCGGGCTCGAGCGGCAGGGTCGACGGCGAGACATCGCGCTTCTTGGCCTTGGCAGCTCGGCGCTCTACTGCCACGCGCCGGCCCTGTTCCTCCTGATCGCATAGCCAGCCGACAAAGGCGGCCACGTCACGCGGGCTGACTTGCTCGACGCGCCTACGCAGCTTCTCGTCAAAGTATGGGAGCACGTAGCGGTGCATGTCGCGCCGGTAGTCATCTCGCGTGGACTCGCGGAAGCCGCGGCGACCACGCCCCTGGTAGCGCTCGACCCATTCGAGGGCGTACTCACGCAGTTTGACGCGGCTCGCTGCATGGAACTCGCCCGTTGCCACCGCTGCGCTGCGTGCCGCCTTCAACCTTCGCGCTTCGTCGAGGGTGCGCGCCGACTCCTGACGCTGGCGCCCCTCAGAATCGCGGTAGAGGACGGCGTAGCGGCTTCCCCTCCTGTAGATGCCGGGCGTCCGGGTCTTCTCAAGCTTGGCTGCCATTCTCAGTCCTTCCCTTTCGTTCGGTTCCTTGCCAGGTACCGGTCAACGTCATCAGGATCGATACGACGAGCCGAGCCGATGCTGTAACTCGGGATCTCGCTGTTTTTCAGGAGACGCGTAACCGTCCGCTCATTGACTGAGAGGCGCCGTGCGAGCGATCGCGTCGTGTAGAACGGTCGCTCGGCGCCGTCGAGGACTTCGATCTCGCTCATTTCGTCGGCTCAGGCTTCCGCATCGCGCCGCCGTCGAGCTCGACGGTGACCCTGCAATCCGGGTGGCGGCGCTGGAGGATCGCCGCCCGGGTGCGGGCGAGGTCCTCTCTTGCGGCCTTACTCCCCGTCCCGTTGGTAAGCGAGGCCTCCTCTCGATGACGAGATCCCGTCATCCGTAGAGCGTCGTTTCGACCTCGGAGTGGGCGGCTTCCGCGTCCTTGATCTTCCCTTCGATGCTGAGCAGCGTCGCCGCTGGAGCCGGATCCGCCGCCTGCTCGATCGCCGCTCCCACCGCCTCGCGAGCTTCCATAAGGGACACGTGGAGCCTGGCTAGGACCGGTTTCGCGGAATCCGCGCTCACCAGGCCACGGCTTTCAGCGCGGGGGACTCGAAGCGAGCCAGGAGCCGGGTGGCGATCGCGAGGTTGGCTCGGCCCTTCGCCTGTTCCTCGGCGGCGATCCTTTTTAGGTGAGCCGGCACCTCAGCGAGGAGTCGCAAGCTGTTGTCTTTGAACGGGTCGTCGGTCATCGGGATTCCTCTCGTTCGTTTGCGAATGGCTCCGGCAGTGGGATCAGCTCGACGTCGGCCGGCGCGCGGTAGCGTCGGCGACGTTTGCGGGGAGTCGGCGCCGGCTCGGGCGGCTCGACCCGACCGCGGTCCTTGTAAACGGCGATCCGCTCTGGCTCGAATCGCAGCCGGGCCTTCGGGCCATCCCGAGCTTGGTGGCGCCGAGCTCCCCCTGATGGTCGCGCACCCACTCCTCGGACATCGCAAGCTGGGCCGCAACCTCCTTGTCGTGAGCAGGCGATCGGCCATCAGGCGGCTATCGCAACTACCGAGTCGGGGAAGCGACCGAGGATCCGGTCGAAGGTGGCCGCCAGCTCTGGGGGCTCTTGATCGTTGGATTCCGCGTGGTCGCGGCACTTCGCCAGCATCTCGCGAACCTGGGGGATATCGGGCAGCACGTATCGCTGCGCCGAACCGGCGCTCTCCCAGCCGATCCGGTCGAGCATCGTCATCACGAGCTCCATCTGCCGCCGCTCGTCGGCTTCGTACTCGTGGTCCCCCCGGACCGCCCAGAGCACGACCTCGAAGGCGCCTTCGTGAAACGACAACTCGCGGCGAAGCACGTTGCGCTCAGCCTGGGTGATGGTGATCTCGTTCATGCGGTAACCCCTCCCGTAGGTGCAAGGAGCCGCGAGGGCGAATAGCCTTTCCCGTGCGATCGGCCTCTTCTGGATATGCCGGTCGCCACGGGGTCGGTGTCTTCAGCACGCGACCCCACTTTTATGTTGGGGCGACCCTACACCGCGACGCGACACGATGCAACCGTTTCACAGTGCTGCGCTCGGGGCTCTTGCACGCCTACGGCGGCGATTGAGCCACTGCTGAAGGCTCGTGTACCCGCCGTCGGCTTCTCCGGCGAGAAGGCGTCTCGCGCGGCTCCCCTCCCGTCGACACGCAGCGCCGCAGGTAACGGCGTCGGAGCGGCGACCGGCGAGACTGCCGCCGCAGATCGGGCAGTGACGAGCGCTCATGGCTAGGCGGCCTCGCGAGCAAATAGGTACCCCGGTCGGTAGATCGGCTTGACGCTGAGTTTGTTCGTGCCGGCGTCGGGGAGGTCCCCCAGGTCGCCCTGCGTAGCGATGACGATCCCTCTGGCCATGCGGCCCTCGAGGCCGGCCGGCGGCGCGTGGTGGAGGAAACCTTCCTCAATCAGTCTGCCCCAGACATCGTCGGTTGGGTGCTGGCGGTGGACGCCGTCGGTGCGCAGCTCGATCGAGCGGGTCGCGAAGCAGACTCGATTCTCGTCGCCAGCTTCGGCGTAGTAGACGGTGAGACGAACGTGGTCAACCTTGGCCGTCCCACCACCGATTTTGGTGTTCACGACCTTGGCCATGATCGAGAGGCCAAAGCCGCTGGCGTTGATCTCGGTTGGCGTCCAAGTCGTGCCCCAGAGATCGTTTGAGGCACCATAGGGCTTGTACGCGTCCGCGAGCGGCCACCCTTCACTGGATGCCTTGTTAGTGCCGGTTTCGACCCCCGCCTTCAGCAGGCGGATCGACAAATCGCGCACGCCGATGCCGGGGGTGAGGGTACCCGCCCGCTCAACTTCCGCGGCGATGCCAAGAATGGTGGCGGTTTCGGGGATCGCATACCCGAAACTCTTGGCCGACAGCACCGTAGAGGTGGTCGGTCCCGTTGGGAGGGGCGAGAGCTCCGCGCTCGCGTACGTGTTGTTCGAGGATTTGATGTTTTCCGGGCTCGACCACCCACCTTCCCCGCCCGGCGCTTCTCCTTTCCCGGCGGATTTCTCGACTCGCGGGGTCACAGCAGTGGCCAGATTCGGGGTGGACACCGCCAGCATCTGCTCGGTCGCCAGCGGGTAGACCCGATCGACCCGAATCGAGCCCGCCCCCCCTGGCGCCCGCGCCGTCAGGCGCCACTCCCAGCGCTGATCGCCGAGAACTGCACGTTCCGGCCGGCACTCGCCCAAGTCGATGAGCGCCCAGTCGCCTACGAGTGGAGCTTCTAGGATGCGATTCGAGCTCCACCCGGTCGCCCCCAGGGCCCGCCATTCGAGGCGCAGCTGCACAGTCCCCACCGAAGCGCTGGGGTCGAGCACCCGCAACTTCATCCGCCGGACCCCAGTGTGCGTCATGTGGCCGACGCCGACGATCTGGGAGCCGAGGATCGTCAGCCAGCCGCCCGTGAGCGCAGCGTGTTCGACGGCTTTGCCGCCCGAGGCTCCGGCCACACCTTCTTTCACCGAGGCGCCGCCGAGCGGAGTCAGTTTCTCCGCCTCGTAGACAAGATCCGCCGTCGCCGCCGAGCTGTAGTCGCGCGACTCGATCGAGCTGATCAAGCCCCGGAGGTCCTCGGTGGTGTTTTCGTTTTTGATCCGGACCCGGATCAGGCCCGGCGCGCTGCCGAGCATGTTCGCGATTTCCCACTTCAGGTCGCGAACCCCGCTCGCTTTGACTTCCGTGCCTTCCTGCTCGACCGTTGCGTACCAGATCGGGTAGCGACTGAGCTTGAGGGTCACATCGGGCGCGACCTGGCGGTGAGCCATCAGCCACCCCTGGATCGGCGTCAGGCCAGCGGCGTCGACCGGGCAAACCACCGACCCAGCGAAGCCACCGCCGTCGTCGAAGTCGCGGCGGATTCCCCCTCGGCCCTCGTGCTGGATCCGGGCGACAGTTGCCTCAAGCTTGTGGGCGGCCTCCGCCAGCGGAACATCGCCATCACCGCGCACGATCAGCGGCACGTTGCACTCGACACTCGGCCAGCGCCGGTCGGTGACGCCTTCGCCGATCGCTCGGCGCACCCGTTCGACCTGGACCGACGATTCGCCGTAGTCCAAGCCCTCGGCGCGGACTTCGAGGCCCAGGGCCTGCAGGTCGAGTTCGACCCGCTCGGGCACGAGCTCGACGGGGTTGAGGACCAATCCCTCCGTGCCGCTCACCCCTCGGTCCTCCCGGTCAGGATTCCATTGAAGAGCGCGGCGCGGGCGTTCAGGTCGGCTCTGAGTCGCTCGACAAGCGCCGGACGCTCCGGCGCCTCGACGACCCGGTCGAGGATGAAGCGAAGCACCGCGCTTCCGTCACAGACACCGGGCGAAACCGGCGCCGAGAATCGCACCGTGCCCGGACCCTCGACTCCGCTCGCCTTCACGTCGACGGTGGCGGCTGGGGTCCGGCGCACCGTCACCAGGCCCACGCCGGCGATCTCGATCGTTGCCTCTTGGGTCCTCAGCATCGTTCTCACCTTTCGGGTGTGTGGGTTGAAGTTGATGGGTGACGCGGGCTGTCGAGGACCCACGCCACCCTTGCCCGGAGTCCGAACTCATCGGCTCCGGGCTGACGGGCGCGTAGCGCCCGCCCATGGCGGCCCCCGTCCACGGACCGCCAAGCTGTTAGAAGTTGTTGGCCTCCTCGTAGCACCGCGCCGCACCCGGGGAAACCCGGTGGAGGTACTCCAATTGGACCTCCCGCTGCGCCTTCCTCAGCGCTTGGCGCAGTCGATCGTTGCCATCGGCCTTCGCGATCCCCTCCTCTGCCTCCCGAAGCTCGAGCATCGCCTTCACCAAGCTGTCTTCGCCAGTGTCATCCTCGTCGGCGGGATCGCCGTTACCCGCGAGGGAGCTGATTTGCGCGAGGAGAGGCTGGGGAATGTCCTTGGCGTGAGGCTTAAGCAATTCGAGGGCCTGTTCGGCGGCCTCTTGGGTGGTGGTGGGTTCAGCCATGGTTTGGTCCTTTCGGTCGCGCTTCTGTAGGAGGAAGCGCATGGGGTCTGTGGGGTCTTCGGGGTCGCGAACTGCTGGGCGGTCCACGAGGGAGACGAAGTCCACGGTGAGGTTGCTGAGGTTTGGCATGGGGCCTCCGGTGAGTCGGGAAAGGTCTGGGCTAGTTGTCTGAGCGTTCGGCGGTGCCGCCGATGGAGTAGCCGGTGAGCTCGCCCTGCTTGATCTGGGCCCAGATCTCGGGGGCAGCGACATGGCTCGCCATCACCCAGGATCCTTTGATCACTGGGCGACCGTAGTAGTCGAGGTCGCAGGGGGCGATGAAGCTCTCGACGGGGACGATGTCCTTCGGCTCCTCGCCGTGCTGGACATCCTGCAGGCGGGACTCGGCGAGGTAGCGGTGCGCGGCCTGCTCGATTTCCTCGGCGCCGACGACATCGCCCTGCGAGTCAGGGACATCGGGCTGCATCACGACGCCATAGACGATCTGCTTCTCGTCGTTCTTCCAGAGCGGGACCGCGCCGTCCCAGCGGCCGTCGATCGTGAGGTTGCTGAGCTGCCCCACGGCTACTCGCCCTTCCCCGGCGGGGAGACAGGCTTGGGGTCGCTCTCGACTAGCGGCCGCTGATGCATGGGCGGGATCATCGGAAGTCGCTCAAGCGCCGGAAGTCGGCCTGCTTTCCGCATCGCGAGCGCGAAGGCACCCTCGATGTAGAAGCCTCGTGGTCGGGCAACACCTGCCGCAGCCTCCTGGCCCGCGGCTAGCAGCAGGTGGTGCTGCTCAGCGCAAACATCGGTGTGGGCACGCATTGCCTGTACGAACTCGTCGATGGCTTCGTCGATCGCCTTCGCGTGCTTTTCGCGCTCGACCTGGAGATGCTGCGCCGCGGCGAAGGCCTCTTGCTGTGCCTGGCTCTCCGCCTCGGCCTTTGCAGCGGCCTCTCGGCGTTCAGCCTCGACCGCGGCGAGACCCAGGCGGTCGAGCTCGACCGCGGTCTCGGCCAACTCCGACTCCACGGCAGCGAGCTGCTCGCGACTGTTGTCGGCGTCGCCGATGGCATCGAGGGCGAGGCCTTGGCGCTGTTCCTCGAGCTCACCGAGGCGAGCTCGAAGCTCATCCTCTCGTTTGGCGAAGTCGATCTCTGGTGTGGCTACGTCGGTCATGTGGTTCTCCTTTGGATTGCGGAAAGTTGGTCTCACGTCCGCACCGACGGGAAGCGATCTCGACGGCGGCCGCCGTCGAGGTGCCAGCGCGACGGCTTGGTCAGGACGATGGGCGGGCCGCTGGTCCCGGTCGGACCTTCGAGCGCGGCGACCGTCATCAGCGCCAGCACCACGGCTCTGTCGTCGTGGCCGCCCGTCTGGTGGTCGAAGCTCCAAGAGCCCGATGCGGACTGCTTCAGCCGGAGCGCCAGCAGCTCGTCTCGCAGGCCCTCGGCCTCGTAAAGCCGCAGGTGGCCAGCATTCAGGGAGTGCAGCAGCGTCTGTGCGAGGCGCTGCTTAGAGCCCTGGTTGAAGTGGAACTCTTCGGCGACGATGCCCTTCGCCCTGAGGCGCTGGGCTAGGTCGAGGCCTTGCCAGGGGTCGAGCCGGAGCTTGAAGTTGAAGCGCCGGCGGGCCGTCACGATGAAGTCCTCGACCTCGCTGAAGTTCACTGGGTGCGCCCGACTGCCCTGCCAGGTCTGCATCCGATCGAGGTGGACCGTCTCCGTCCCCTCGCGATGCCCGATGGCGAACACGGTTCGGTCGTTGACCGCGCCAAGGTCCAGGGCGGCCACGTAGGAGCCCCGTTTCTCACTCCGCTCCAGGGCGGGCCCCTCGAGGGTGAAGGCAGCGTCGATCACCGCTGGGTCGAGGAAGCTGCCCTCGGCCTGCGTCCACTCGTTGAGGAAGAGCTGCGCGAAGACCGCGTGTGGCAGGCGCTGGCGCTGCTCCTCGACGCGATCGGGGTCCGCCCACGGCGCCGGGCCGCGGACCTCATGGACCCGCCACAGCGGCGAGGTGAGCGCGTGGTCGAGCACCTTGCGGGAGAAGTGGTCGGGCGAGCCGGCGGTCGTCAACACGCAGAGCCGCGCGTCGGAGCGCTTGGCGACCGCCGAGCTTGCGGCCTCCCAGAGGCGGCGAGCCGCGGGACCGTTGGCCCAGTTCGCGAGCTCATCGACGAACAGCGCGTCGGGGTTCAGCCCCCATGCACTCGGGGCATCGGCCGCCAGCACGTCGAGGCGGGCACCGGTCGCCGGTACGACGACTCTGCGCGCTTGGACATCGCCCAGCGCGCCGAGCGCGGGCGTGCGCGACATGTACCCAGCGATGGAGTCGACCGCGAGTGCGCCCTGGTCGGCGTCGGCTGCGAGCCAGTAGAGCCGGGCGGCATCACCGGCAGCCAGCAGTAGCGAGAGAGCGAGCCCGGCGAGGTCAGAGGTCTTCGACGCTCCGCGGGCCCGGGTGAGGAAGCTGTAGGGCTCGGGGCCGTCGAGTACAGCGCGCGCATCGGCGAGTTGGAAGTCCACAGCCGCATCGACCCACAGGCGGCCGTCGGCGAGACGGAGCTGGGCGAGGACATCGCGGGCGGTCATGCTGCACCCGCCCGGGGCTGAGCGTCGCAGCGCTTGGCGTTGACGCACTGCGCCTGCCATTGACCGCCGCGCGCGGCGGCAAGGAGGGCGGGCGCCGAGCGTCCGCAGCGAGAGCAGATACCTGTGGCGGGCGCGACAACCCGGCGGTCCTCGCGTCGCTTCGGGGGCCTACTCATCGGCCTCGACCTCCTCGACCTCGACGTCGATCGCATCGAGGCGCTCGTCGAGACGAGTACGCGCAGCCTGCTGCTCGGCGAGATCGGTCCCCGCGCTGGCAGCCCGCACGAGATCCAGGCCGAGCTTCGCCCTCGACGCCGGGGTCATGCCCAGCTCTTTCAGCAGGTCGAGCGTATGGGCGCGCAGGCGTGCCTCGTACTCCAGGACGGGTCGAGGCTTGCCGGCGTCGTCCTGCCAGCCCCGCCGCTCCAAGTACTCGCCGATCCGGTCGAGTCGACACAGAGCCTCGGCAAGCATTCGGATCGCCGGCGCGTCGGCCGCCGGCAGTGTCCCGTCGCCCTCCTTGACCGGGGCGTCGCCAGCGAGGGCGTCGAAGATCGCGCCCGTCTTCTCCTCGAGGGCCTCACGAGAGATCGCGGCGTAGGCGCCGTGGCTGATTGCTCGCTGGTTATCTGCCGGCGCCGCGTTGGCGCCGCGCTTCAGGTTGGCGAGCTGGCGCTGACGGCACTCGGGATCGGCGGATAGCGGCGTCATGGACGGACGCCCGACACGCGGATTAGGTCAACCCGGGTCGCCTCGCGATCCCCGCTTTGATGCGGGTTGGGGACCGGGGTGTCAGCGAGGTGCCAGCGGCGCTCGCTCATGCCGATGCCTCCAGATAGGCGTCGAGATCGGAGCGGCGGAGCAGAGTGCGGCTGCCGTCCTTTACGAACGGGATGCGCCGCTGCGAGCAGAGGTCGTAGACCCGCTTGGGCTTGCAGCGAAGGTGGTCGGCCGCCTCCTCGACCCTGAGCCAAGGCGTGGACTCGACTTCAGCCTGGCGCTCGGCGAGCAGTTCGGCGGCGCGTTGGGCGATCGTCTCGACCAGCTCGGTCGGCACCGCGAGGGCTAGCCCCGGGTTCGGGTGTTTTGCGTTCGGGGACCGAGCAGAGGTCTGAGCGGGTGCGGCGGGTGCGGCGGTCATGATCCCGCCCTCTCGAACTCGCTGAGCCAGTGACCGCGCCAGGCCCGGATCGCGGCTAGGGCACGGGTGCGATCGCCAGCGAGGATCGCGGCATCGACCTCGGCTTCCATCGCGTCGTACGCAATCTCAACGCGCCCTTGGGCTGCTGGCGACAGTCGGTTGTAGGCGGCGTTGATCGCCCGTACAGCGGCAGCCAACTCCGTGTTGATCCCCGGGAGCCGCGCCATCACAACATCGCCTCCTCGGGCGCTTTGGACATTGGCGCCTCGCTAGAGGTGCCAATGCCAATCGCCCGCCACTTTCCCCTACCTACCTTCTCCCACCGTCCCTGGTCCTCAAGCTGGTCGAGCGCGCGACCAACGCTACGGTCCGTGGGGTCGCGGCCAAGGGCCCGTGCAATGTCGGCACGGGCCTGGACCTTCCCCGTTCCGACAGCGTTGATCTCGTCGGCGAGCGACTCGCGCACCGGCGCCTCCCGCTGGGGCTTGAGGACGTCATCGACACTGACATCGCTCTCGTGTGCATCAGCGACGACTGGGAGGCTGTAGCCGTGGCCGTTGATGTCCAGGTCGCGTCCCTCGATCGCGAAGTCGAACGCCGGCGGGGCGGCTGAGAGATTTCCCTTCCCGCGTACCAGCACCCGACGGTTCTCGTCGTCGGGGTGCTCAGCAAGTAGCAGGCTCGATCGACTGGAAGCATTGAAGGCATGGCTGCCGCTGACCAGGTCGCGATAGCTGGTGCGCTGGCCCTTGTTCGGGTGCAGCGAGCCGAGCATCGCCACTTCCGTATCCCGGGCGACTCGACGAAGCGGCCGTAGTGCGTCACGGACGGCCTTCGAGCGCCAGTCATCGACGTCGACGCCGAGCGTGTCCAGCAGCGCGTCGAGGAGCACGAGGCGATAGCCCCGTTCCGAGATTAGGACGCGCAGGGCCTCGGAGTCGCGGCGGATGTCGAGGAAGTCGGCGCCGTCCTCCTCGGAGAGCGTGTCGATGAATTCGAGGTCTGCCCCGGCGGCGTAGAGCCGTGGAACGACGACCGAGTCGAAGCTGTCCTCGTCTCCGACCAAGAGCACGCGAGCCGACTCGCCATGGAGATCGCCAGGGAGGTCTCCGTTGGTGACCCTTGCGATAAGCCAAGCCGAGAGGGTGCCCTTGCCGACGCCCTCGGCGCCGAGAAGTAGCGAGAGATAACCGAGCGGGAGTCGTCGTTCCCACGCCCAGCGAACCGGCCGAGCGCGGCTGATGTCAGCACCGCGGACGGGGAGGCTGCAGGTCTGAGCGGTCAGCCGACGCAGCGCTTCGGTCAGCTCTAGCGCCTCCCCGTTGAGGGTGCCTTCGTAGGCTGCGCTGGTGGCACGCTGCGCGTTGTCGATGACACCGCGCAGGCGAGATGCCTTCCTAACGATTTCGGCATAGTGCTTAGCGTTGCCGGCGGCTGGGACCTTCGCCGCCAATTCGGAGACGTAGTGCTTGGGCGAGACTCCGCCTTGTTCAAAGGCCTTGCGCTGTGGGGCCGTAAGCGCCGCCTCGACGCTGAGCTCGTCGACCGGCTTAGACTCCTCGTGGAGACACCGGGCGCACTCGAAGATCGCCCGGTGGCGGTCGAGATAGAAGTCGGCCGCGTTGAGCTTGACCTCGTCGATCACCCGCGAGAGCGCCAGCTCAGCGACCAGCATTGCCCCCAGGACGGATTCCTCCGCCTCGATGTTCTGAGGCGGGACGTGGGTGGTGGAGGCAGTCACGCGACCAGCTCCGAAATGCCCGAATCGCGCGCCAAGTGCCGCCGAGGGCACCGATACGGCAACCCGTCCGCCGCCGTCTCCATGAGCCAGACGTGCTGGTCAAATCCATTGATGCGCTGGGACGTCGAGGAGACCGACGCGCCACAGGAGACGCAGATGAACTCGCCGTCCTCATCCTTGAGGGCGACAGCCCCCGGTCCGCACTCGCAACGGCGAGAGAAGCGGGGGTTCCTCTCCTCTCTATCGAGCTGCCCTCGTCGATCGCGCTCGCGCTGCTGGCGCTTGCGACAAGCGGCGCAGGTCTTCTCACCCGTCTTGCACCGCGAGCGCTGGCAGGACTCGCATTCCCCACGTTTGGCGGGGGCCGCTACGCGGGTGTCGTCTAGTGCTGGTTCTTCGTCACCATCGCCGTCAGAGTCGCCGGAATCACCGCCGCCACCGGAGCTGCGTCGGCTGCCCCGACTGCGTGGATTGGTACTGCGTGAGGATCGGTTGCGCGGAGCGGTCCGGCGGATGCTCTGGGGGGCCCGCAGAGCGAGAATCTGACGCAGCTCAGTCCGAGGTAGGAAAACAACTTGCGACGGCAGGCACTCGACGCGCTTGTATAGCTCGGGATCCTCAAGCTCTAGCTTCTCGGCCTCCCGCAGAAACCGCTCCTGTGAGGCCGCCATTGCTTCCCCAGCCCGGCGACTGGCGCGAGCCTCATCGGAATTGCAGTAGTCGTTGTAGATCGCCCGCTGGGCAGTGCTCGCCGTGCCGTCAAGGACGGCTCGCTCGGCGGCTTCAGCTTCGCCTTTCGTCGGCTGGCCGGGAGGCGTCTTGAAATTTCGACAGTCCTCGGCGGGGAGAAGCGGGATTTCGTCTACATGTGGTTCGTCAATCATTGGCGCGCTCCAAACTTCAATCGGGATTCTTGCGACGCTGGCGGACGATGCGGGCTTGCCCCCCCGACTCCCGCAAGAGTGGAATCGGGGGGACCCGCAAGGGAGTCGCGCCAACGACTAGGTCAATCGTCACCCGACATGTCACAACGTCAAGTGACGCCCGAGCGGATGGAACTCTGTCGTCGGGTGGCAGGCCTAGAGCGAGACCGCGGGGTCAAGCTCGACCGCGAACACGAGGATGATGAGCAGGCCGGCGACGGCTCCAGCACAACGACCCCGCGCCGGTCGTTAGGCGGTGACGATGAATTTTGGGTCATGGCCCGTATATCGGACGCAAGCCCTTTAGTCGACGACCTCGAATTCGATCCCGCGCTTTTCGCAGTAGGCGAGATAAATGTGTTTCGCCAGGTGGACGAAGGCGACCCCTCCATCCCTGATCCGCTCTATCTGGGTCTCGGGATCGTCGTGGCGGCGCAGGGCCAGCGCCAGCGCCACCCCGTCGGCGAATCGGAAGGTGTGCTGCGAGTTGCGAGCGACGTTGATGCCGGCCGGAAGGTCGGTTAGCTCGGCGACAACCTCGGCCAGTTCCCCGGTCGAGTCTGGTGCCTTCGAAGGGTCCGGGCGTGGGTAGTGGAACGTGTGCTGGCGTACGTGTTCGAGCGTTTTCGATCCAATCTGCTGCTCGAGGCCGCGGACCTGGCGGAGCTTCTTCCGACCCTCGGCCGAGAGGCCGTCGAGCAGCTGCCTGACCTCAGGCTCATGGTCTTGCCAGGCACGCAGCGTCGCGATGCCCTCGAAGAGGAACCCGTTGGCGACCCGGACCTTGAAGGTGAACCGGGCGCGCTGACGGTCCTCATCGCTGGCGCCGTCCGGGTTCGCTGCGGCGGCCTGCCACATGGAGTCCTCCACATCGTTGGCGGCCATCGCCGCTGCCACCACGAACAGGGCCAGGCGATCATCGGGCGGGAAGCACTCAGGCACGGTCAGCGCGGGCACGTGCGAGAGCGTACCTGGCCCCGCGTGCTGACACTTACGCTGACACCCTGACCGCGAAGTGCCTGCAGAGCGGGTGCTTTTGGCTCTACAAGCGATGCCGGAGGAGGGACTCGAACCCCCGACACGCGGATTATGATTCCGCTGCTCTAACCAGCTGAGCTACTCCGGCGGGGACGGGCATGGTACCGATGGGCGGGTTACCTTCGGCGGGTGCGGAAGCTAGGGTTGCGGGCGTGAGCACCGAGGAGCTGGATAGGGCGGTGCGGACGGTGGTTCGCGAGTGCATGAGCATCTCCCCTGGCGAGGAGGTGCTGATCGTCTGCAACCCAGTGACGGAAGAGATCGGGGCGCTGATGCGGATCGAGGCTCAGGGCGACGGCGCCAGCGCGACGCTGGCGGTGATGTCGGAGCGCGAATCGGCCGCCGCCGAGCCCCCGGACGTGGTTGCCGCCGCGATGGCCGAGGCCGATGTCGTGCTCGCGCCGACGATCCAGTCGCTCTCCCACACTGCCGCGCGCCGCAAGGCGAGCGAAGAGGGCGTGCGGATCGGCAGCCTGCCCGGCGTCACCGAGGACATGCTCACCCGACTGATGGTCAGCGACCTCTCCGAGGTGCGGCGGCGCGGCTGGGCGCTCAGCAACGTCCTCAACGGCGGCTCCGAGGCACGGATCACCTGCCGCCACGGCAGCGACCTGCGCCTGGGCCTGGAGGAGCGGCTCTCGATCGTCGACGCGGGCGAACTCGGCAACCGCGGCGCCTTCGGCAATCTGCCCTGCGGCGAGACCTTCATCGCGCCGGTCGAGGGGACGGCGGAGGGCACGCTCGTCGTCGACGGTTCGATCGCCGGCGTCGGGCTGCTCGACACGCCGGTCTCGCTGACGGTGCGGGAAGGCCACTTGACCGACACCACGGGCACCGACGGCGCCACCCTGATGGAGCTGCTGAGTGCCCACGGCCCCGACGGCACCAACGTCGCCGAGCTCGGGATCGGAACCAACGAAGAGGCGCTGCTGACCGGCAACATCCTCGAGGACGAGAAGATCCTCGGCACCTGCCACGTCGCCTTTGGTGCCTCGGCTGCGATCGGTGGCACGGTTCAAGTCCCGGTCCACCTCGACTGCGTGGTGCTCGAACCGACCGTCGAAGTGGACGGCGAGACGATCGTCCGCGGTGGCGACCTGCTGGTCTGAGCGGGCGCGCGCCGCGGTCGGCGGCTAGCCTCAACCAATGCCGCCTCTGCTCGCCGTCCCCAACGTCTCGGAGGGGCGCGACCCGGAGCGCCTGGCAGCCCTGGCGACCGCGTTTGGACGCGGCGTCTCGGTGCTGGACCGGCACTCCGACGGCGACCACGACCGCACCGTCTTCACCCTCGCCGGTGCGGCGGGGCCGCTGACCGAGGCGCTTGTCGGCGGTACCGAGGAGGCGCTGGAGACGATCGACATGTCCACCTACCGCGGGGTGCACCCGGCGGTCGGCGCCGTCGACGTCTGCCCGTTTGTCTGGATCGACTCGGCCGATCGCGACGCCGCCCGCACCGAGGCGATTGCCGCGGCTGAGCAGATCAGCGGTCTGGGCGTCCCGGTCTTCCTCTACGGGGAGATGGCGCGTGACCCGACCCGGGCCGAGCGCGCCTACTTTCGCAACGGGGGTCTGGCCGAGTTATGGCTGCGGATGGAGGCGGGGGAGTTGCATCCCGATTTCGGACCGGGCCTACCGCATCGGCGCGGCGGTGCCACGCTCGTCACCGCCCGCCCGCCGCTCGCTGCCTTCAACATCGAGCTCGACAGCGGCGACATCGAGGTCGCCCGTTCGGTCGCCGCCGGCTTGCGCGAGTCGGGTGGCGGGCTGCACGGAGTGCGGGCGATGGGGCTGCTGCTCTCCAGCGGTCGCGCCCAGATCTCGACCAACGTCCACGATCCGCTCACGGTGCCGCTGGGCGCGGTCGTCGAGCGGGCCAGGGAGCTGGCGGCGCCGCTCGGCGCGCGGCCGCTCGAGGCCGAGCTGGTCGGTCTGATCCCCGCCGGCGCCTTGGCGGACTACCCGGCGGACGTGCCGATGCGGGGCTTTGACCCCGAGCAGCATGTGATCGAGCGGCGCCTGGCGGCTCCGACCGATTAAATTCAGCCAATGGCCCAGACCAAGAAGAAGCGCCAGCGCAAGCGTCGCGGCACCCAGGGTGGGCGCATCGACAACAACCCACGCCGTTCCCGCCCGCGCACTCGCGCCGAGGCGAAAGCCCGCGCCGGTGCGAAACGCAAACCCGCCCAGCGCGGCGACATGCCGCCGACCTGGCGCGGATCGATCGTCCGGGGCCTCGTCGCCGCCGTCATCTTTGCCGTGCTGCTGTTGCTGATCTTTAAACGCCCGCTCGGCGTCTCGCTCGCGCTCGGCGCGTTCATGCTGGCCTTCTACGTTCCGGCCGGCTACTTCATCGACATGACCATGTGGCGCCGCCGAGAGCGCGCGCGCATGCGCTCACAGGGGGACTAGGTGAGCGGCCGGTGAGCCTCGACGTCGAGATGCTCACGGTTGGCGCGATCGAAGAGAACTGCTTCCTGCTGCGGCGACAGGGATCCGACCGTGTCCTGGTCGTCGACCCCGGTGAGGAGGCGGAGCGGATCCTCGCCGCCGCTGGGGAGATGGGCGAGGTCGAGGCGATCCTGCTCACCCACTGCCACTTCGACCACATCGGCGCCGTGGCGCCAGTTGCCGCCGCGACCGGGGCGCCCGTCTACTGCCCCAGGATCGAGGTGCCGCTGCTCGCCGACATCATGGCCTTCGTCCCCTGGGAGGGGTTCGGCCCCTACGAGAGCCACGACGCCGAGGAGACCGTCGCCGGTGGCGAGACGCTGGAGCTGGCCGGACTCGAGCTCGACGTCATCTTCACCCCGGGCCACAGCCCCGGCCACGTCACCTACTCGGTCCGCGGTGAGGACGCGATCTTCTCCGGCGACGTCCTCTTCCAGGGCTCGGTCGGCCGCGTCGACCTGCCGGGCGGCGACGGGCCGACGCTGATGGAGTCGATCCGCGGCCTGCTCGACTCCCATCCCGACGAGACCGTCGTCCACCCAGGCCACATGGGGATCACGACGCTGGGGGCGGAGCGCTCCTCCAACCCCTTCCTCGCCTCGCTGGCCCGGTAGGCGGCCGGCGCCCTCTGCGACTAAGGTCGCCAGCACCATGGCCAGCAAGTACCAGGCACCGCGCGGGACCTTCGACGTGCTGCCCGAGCAGGCGCGCCGCCGGGCGCGGATCGAGCGCGCTGCGGCGGCAATCTTCGCCCGCGCCGGCTATGAGCCGATCGCCACGCCCGCCTTCGAGGACACCGAGCTGTTCGAACGGGGCGTCGGCAAGTCGACCGACATCGTCCGCAAGGAGATGTTCACCTTCGAGGACAAGGGCGGCCGCAGCCTCACCCTGCGGCCCGAGGGCACGGCGCCGATCTGCCGCGCCTATCTCGAGCACGGGATGCACAAACTGGCGCAGCCGGTGAAGCTCTCCTACGTGGGGCCGTTCTTCCGCCACGAGCGCCCGCAGGCGGGGCGCTACCGCCAGTTCCACCAGCTCGGGGCTGAGTGCATCGGCACCGACTCGCCGCTGGCCGACGCCGAGGCGATCATGCTGCTCTCCGACCTGCTCGGCGAGCTCGGAGTGCCGGGGGTGGAGCTGCGGCTGGGCAGCCTCGGCTCGCTCGACGCGCGGCGCACCTACCTGGAGGAGCTGAAGGCGCATCTGCACGCCCACGAGGGGGAGCTCTCGAAAGACGTGCGCGAGCGGATCGACGTCAACCCGCTGCGCGCCTTCGACTCCGATGACGAGGGGACGCAGGGCGTGATGGCGAGCGCGCCGACGATCGTCGGCGGGCTGGAGGGTGAGGACGCCGAGCACTTCGCCGAGGTGCGGATGCTGCTCGACTCGGCCGGGATCGCCTACACGGTCGACCCGACCCTGGTCCGCGGCCTCGACTACTACACGCGCACGATCTTCTCCTTCGTCTGCAGCCAGCTCGGAGCGCAGTCGGAGGTCGGCGGCGGCGGCCGCTACGACGGCCTGATCGAGCAGCTCGGCGGCCCGGCGACGCCGGCAGTCGGCTGGGCCGCGGGGATCGAGCGGATCATGCTGGCCCTCGACGAGGAGGATGAGGCGGCCGGGCGTGACGCCTTCGTCGCGACCGCCGATGACGGCCAGCGGCAGCGGGCGATGGCGCTCGCGGTCGAGCTCCGCCACGCCGGCCTCTCGGCCGAGATCGACCTTGCCGGGCGCGGGCTCAAGGGCCAGCTCAAACACGCCAACCGGGTCGGCGCACGGCGCGTCCTCATCCTCGAGGCCGACGGCTCCGCCCAGCTGCGGGATATGGAGAGCGGAGAGCAGCGCGCGGCCGACCCCGGCAACCTTGTCGACGAGATGACTGGAGGAGAGTCGTGAGCGAGGCGCCACTGAGGCCGAATGGCTACCGGGACACCTGGTGCGGGGAGGTTCTGACCGACCGGGTCGAGTCCGAGGCGCAGGTCGCCGGTTGGGTCCACCGCCGCCGCGACCACGGCGGCCTGATCTTCATCGACCTGCGCGACCGCAGCGGCATCGTCCAGCTCGTCTTCCACCCGGACACCTCGGGCGAGTCGTTCGAGTTGGCCCACAAGCTGCGGGCGGAGGATGTGCTGACGGCGGCTGGGAGCGTCGTGCGCCGCGCGCCCGAGACCGTCAACTCGGACCTGCCGACCGGCGAGGTCGAGCTGAAGGTGGAGAGTGTCGAGCTGCTCGCGGACGCCGAGACGCCGCCGTTTCAGATCGAGGGCTTCTCCGGCGAGGTCGGCGAGGACGCCCGCCTGCGCTACCGCTATCTCGACCTGCGCCGGGAGCAGATGCGCGAGGCGATGATGCTGCGCCACAAGGTGACGGCGGCGATGCGCGAGTTCCTCGACGCCGAGGGCTTCGTCGACGTCGAGACGCCGGTGCTGACCCGTTCCACCCCCGAGGGCGCCCGCGACTTCCTCGTCCCCAGCCGCCAGCAGCAGGGCTCCTTCTACGCGCTGCCGCAGTCGCCGCAGCTGTTCAAGCAGCTGCTGATGGTGGCCGGGTTCGAGCGCTACTACCAGGTGGCCCGCTGCTTCCGCGACGAGGCGACGCGGGCCGATCGCCAGGCCGAGTTCACCCAGCTCGACATCGAGATGTCCTTCGTCGACGGCGAGGACATCATCGACGTCAACGAACGGCTGCTGGCGCACGTCTTCAAGGCCGCCGGCGGTCCCGAGATCGAGCTTCCGATGCAGCGCATCTGTTACGAGGAGGCGATGGGGCGGTTCGGGACCGACCGGCCCGACCTGCGCTTCGGGCTGGAGCTGGTCGACCTCGGCGACGCCCTGCGTGAGACCGAGTTCAAGGTCTTCCGCTCGGTGCTCGACGGGGGCGGCTCGATCCGCGGCATCAACGCCGGCCGGTGGGAGATGCCGCGCTCCGAGCTCGACGGGCTGATCTCCCGTGCCCAAGAGTTGGGGGCGAAGGGATTGGTCTGGGCCTTCCGCGAGGGCGACGGCTGGCGCTCGCCGACCGCCAAGTTCCTCAGCGAGGCCGAGCTGGCTGACCTGAACGAGCGCCTTGGCGCCGAGGAGGGGGACCTGCTGCTGCTGGTCGCCGACGAGCGCCGGGTCACCGACGCGGTCCTCGGGCAGATGCGGATCGACCTGGCGGAGCGCTTCGGGCTGGTTGACGAGAACGAGCACAAGCTGGTCTGGGTCGTCGACTGGCCCCTGATGGAGTGGAATCCCGAGGAGAAGCGTTGGGACTCGCTGCACCACCCGTTCACGGCTCCGAAGGGCGACTTCGACCCCGACGACCCCGGCGCCGCGCGGGCGGTCGCTTACGACGTCGTCTGGAACGGTCAGGAGCTCGGCGGCGGCTCGATCCGTATCAATAACGCCGACGTCCAGCAGAAGGTCTTCGCCGCGCTGGGGATCGACGCCGAGACCGCTGAGGCGCGCTTCGGCTTCCTGCTCGAGGCGCTGCGCTACGGGGCGCCGCCACACGGCGGCATCGCCTACGGCGTCGATCGCATCGTCCAACGCCTCAGCGGCGCCGAGACGATCCGCGACGTGATCGCCTTCCCCAAGACCGCGTCCGGCTTCGATCTGTTGACCGGCGCCCCGGCCCCAGTCGAGGACCTGCAGCTGCGGGACCTCGGCATCTCCCTCCACCAGCGAAAACTCGCCGGGCACTGAGATGGGCCTCCGGGACTGGCTTCCACGCAGGTGGCGCCCGGCTCCCGGACCCGGCCAGACGCCGGTTTTCGTCGATGATCCCAGCTTCGACAGCTGGGAGGTGGTGCGCGATTTCGGCGACCTGCGGACGGCGCGAGCCTGGCACCAGGCCCTGGTCGAGGCCGACATCACCGCGGTTCTGACCGCCGATTGGCCGCTGGATCGCTTCGGTCACGGCGACATCGCGCTGCGGGTTCCGGCCGACCGTTGGAGCGAGGCCGAGATGCATCTGTCCAACCTCGACGTGGATGACGTTTGAGCACGCCTCGACGGTGGTACGGTTGAGCCGAGGCTCGAGCCCGTACGAGAGCCGTCTCACCGTTTGACCCAACACAAACGGCGCGGGAGCCGAAAGTCTTCAGGCCTCTTGGGGCAGGGAGCGGGCACCCACCTTCACTTGAAGGGATCAAAGCCAGAGGCGGCAACGGCGGGCTGGAGCCTCTTTTTGCTGCGCGGAGCGCCAGCAGGGGGGAGAGTTTCGGACGAGCTGAGCCTTTGGGTCCTGGTGGGACCAAAAGGATCAGCTCGAATTGAAAGGGACCGTCAGATGGTGCAGACGGCGCGGCGACAGCATGGGGTCGTGACGCGCGTTCAGCTGCTCGACATAGGAATGAGCAGCAAAGGGATCAAGGGGAGAACGAGGCGAGGTCTTTTGCGCCCCGTTCATCGTGGGGTTTATGCCCTCGGCGGCTCGCCCCTGACGGCAGAAGGTCGTTGGATGGCGGCGGTCCTGGCCTGTGGCCCGAGAGCGGTGCTCAGCCACCGCTCGGCAGCGCGACTCTGGTGCGTCTTTCCTTACGACCCCGGTCGCTTTGAAGTGAGCCGGCCTACTGCGGGCCGTACCAAGCACCGCGGGATCCTTCTGCGCCATGCGCGGCTGCTCCCGGATGAAGTGACGGAAATCGATGGGATCCCCGTCACCTCCGTCTTCAGGACGATCTTCGATCTGGCCGCGGTGAGCTCGAGTCGCGAGGTGGAACGGGCCTTCCACGAGACGGAGGTTCGGCAATTGACCGATCGCGTCTCGCTGCCGCAGCTGCTGGAGCGCCATCCGGGCAGGCGGGGAGCGAAAACGGTGCGGGAGATTCTTCGCAGCCGGCAACCGGTCGGGATCACGCGCAACGAGCTGGAGGAGCGGTTCGTGGCTTTGCTCGACTCGCATGGGTTGCCGCGGCCTCGATTGAACGGGACGCTGGCAGTTCGGGGCCGCCTGCTGGAGCCAGATTGCATGTGGCGGCGGGAGCGACTGATCGTCGAGCTCGATGGGCGGGAGGTGCATGGGACGGAGCGGGCGTTCGAGAGCGACAGGCAGCGCGACCGGATTCTCCTGGCCGAGGGATGGCGGTCGACGCGGGTCACCTGGAAGCAGCTGCGGGACGAACCGACGGCTGTTGCCGCCGACCTGCGGGCCGCGCTCTACCCTTGAGCGGTGGACCGAGAGTTCTTCGAGCATTATCTGAGCGACGAGAGCCGGCGCGGGGCGCCGGCCGATGGCGCCTTCACCGGAGCGGCAGGCGGCGCCGCCTGCGGCGATCTCTCCCGGATTTCGTTCTTGGTTGAGAAAGAGCGGATCGCCTCGGTCAGCTTCGACGCGGAGGGGTGTGGGGCCACGAAGGCGGCGACCGCTGCAGTGGCAGAGATGATCGACGGCGCGCCGGTGCTTGAGGCCGCAGCAATTGACGTCAATGCGGTCGATGGCGCAATCGGCGGCCTTACCCCGCCGAAGCGTCACGCGGCGGTTCTTGCTGCCGATGCGCTGCACAGGGCCCTGGCGAGCGCTGCCGCATCGCGTCTTCCTCTCGCAAACGCTCCGAAGGCAGGGCGGGAGCGCGTCGCCGTCGCCATGTCCGGCGGCGTCGACAGCGCCGTCGCGGCGCTCCTGGAGCGTGAGCGTGGGGCGGAGGTGGTCGGCGTCACGGTCAAGCTCTGGGCCGATCCCGACACCGACGGCGCCAAGGCCTGCTGCTCGCCGGAGGCGGTGCTCGGGGCTCGCGCGCTTGCGCACTCGCTTGGGATTCCGCACTTCACCCTCGACCTCGAGGAGGAATTCCGCCGCCGTGTCGTCGGCCGGTTCATCGACGGCTATGCCGCCGGCAACACGCCCAACCCATGCGTCCTCTGCAATGGCGAGGTGCGGATCGCGGCGATGGTCGACCTCGCCGAGCGGGTCGGGGCGGACCGCCTCATCACCGGCCACTACGCCCGCATCGTCGAGGACGAAGACGGGCCGCTGCTGGCCGCGGCCGCCGACGCGGCCAAGGACCAGAGCTACATGCTGGCCGCGCTGCCACCGACGCTGCTCGGCCGGCTCTCCTTTCCGCTGACGGAGATGACCAAGCCCGAGGTGCGTGCCATGGCCGAGCGCCACGGACTTCCCGTCGCCCGCAAGGCCGAGAGTCAGGACCTCTGCTTTCTCGCCGGGCAGGGCAAGCGCGGCTTCCTGCGTCGCCACGGCGGCTTGAGCGACAGCGATGGAGCCGTGCTCGATCGGTCCGGGCGCACCGTGGGACGTCACCGCGGCCACCACAACTTCACCGTCGGCCAGCGCCGCGGCATCGGCGTCTCGGCTCCCGAGCCGCTCTACGTGGTCGCCACCGACGCGGTCGCCAACACGGTCACCGTCGGCACCCGCGCCGAGCTGGAAACCCGCCAGGTCCGTGTCCGCGACGCGGTCCTGCACCGTGACGGCGCCCGCGTCGACGCGGTCCGCCTGCGCTATCACTCGCGCGCTCTGCCGGCCTCGATCGGCAGCGCCAGTGCCGGCCGGCACGAGGCGCTTGAAGTCGAGCTGGGAGAGGAGTTCGTCGGGGCCTCTCCTGGTCAAACCGCGGTGCTGCTGGAGGGCGAGACGATCGTCGGCCACGGCACGATCGCCGCCGCGGCCTGAGCGCAGCGGCGCCCAGCTGGGCACGCACTCCGTTTCTCGGCCCAGATATTTAGGCTTGCTCACATGAAGGCACAGGAGATCCGCGACACCTACCTCTCGTTCTTCGCGGAGCGGGAGCACAAAATCGTGCCCTCGGCGTCGCTGGTGCCCTCCGCCCATGATCCCTCGGTGCTGCTCACCACCGCCGGCATGCAGCCCTTCAAGCCCTACTTCCTCGGCCGCGCCAAGCCGCCAGGACCGCGCCTGGCCGACGTCCAGAAATGCTTCCGCACGACCGACATCGAGGAGGTCGGCAATACCGCCCGCCATCTCACCTTCTTCGAGATGCTCGGCAACTGGAGTTTTGGCGACTACTTCAAGGCGGAGTCGATCCCCTGGGGATGGGAGCTCTCGACCGAGGGGTTCGGGATGGACCCGGAGCGGATCTGGGTCACTGTCTTCGGCGGCGACGAGGAGATCGGGCTCGGCCGGGACGAGGAGGCGATCGAGATCTGGCGCCGCGTCGGGGTTCCCGACGAGCGCATCGTCCAGCTCGGCCGCGAGGACAACTTCTGGCAGGCGGGACCGACGGGGCCGTGTGGGCCCTGCTCGGAGCTCTACCTCGACCGCGGCATCGAGTTCGGCGCCGAGGGCGAGCGCCCTGGCGACGACACCGACCGCTTCCTCGAGTTCTGGAACCACGTCTTCATGAGCTACGACCTGGCCGAGGACGGCTCGCTGACCGAGTTGCCGATGCGCAACATCGACACCGGCATGGGGCTGGACCGGATGGCCGCGATCCTCCAGAACGTGCCGTCGGTCTATGAGACCGACCATGTGCGGCCACTGGTCGAGCTGATCGAGGAGCTCTCCGGCCGCCGCTACGACGAGGGCGGCGCGGTGACCAGGGCGATGCGGATCGTCGCCGACCACTCGCGCGGAGCCGCCTTCCTGATCGCCGACGGCGTCGTCCCGTCCAACGAGGACCGCGGCTACATCCTGCGGCGGATCATGCGCCGCGCGATCCAGCAGGGTCGCTCGCTCGGCCTCGAGTCCCCCTGGCTGGGCCGCTTCGCCGAGCGCACGATCGAGCTGATGGGTGACGACTATCCGGAGCTGGAACAGGAGCGCGAGACGATTGCCCGCTGGGTCGGCGACGAGGAGGAGAGCTTCGGTCGCACCCTTGAGCGCGGCAGCGAGCTGCTGGAGCGCCTGGTCGTCGAGGCGAAGGAATCGGAGACCTCCTGGATCGACGCCGCCGACGCCTTCAAATTGCACGACACCTACGGCTTCCCCTACGACCTGACCAAGGAGCTGCTGGCCGAGCAGGGCCTCTCGGTCGACGATTCCGGCTTCCAGGAGCTGATGGAGGAGCAGCGCCAGCGCGCCCGCACCGGCGCCGCCACCGCCCACGGCTCCGAGAACACGCACGAGCGCGTGGCCGCATTCGCGGCGGCGGCGCCGGCCACCCGCTTCGTCGGCTACGAGACGCTGCGGGCGACGACCGGCCTCGCCGCTCTCGACGCCGAGAACGGCCGCGCCCTGGTCAAGCTCGAGGAGAGTCCCTTCTACGCGGAGGGCGGCGGCCAGGTCGCCGACTCCGGCGTGCTGCGCTGGGGAGACGAAGAGGCGAAGGTCCTCGACGTCTACCGGGTGGGCGATGACCAGGCGCTGGAGGTCGATTCCGGCGGCGAGGAGTTCGAGCCCGGTGTGCCGGTCGAAGCCGTGGTCGACCACGACGCCCGTCACGCGACGATGCGCAACCACACCGCGACGCACCTCCTGCACGCGGCGCTGCGAGAGAGGCTCGGGACCCACGTGCGTCAGGCGGGTTCGGCCGTCCGCCCGGACAAGCTGCGCTTCGACTTCACCCACGGGCAGGCGCTCAGCCCCGACGAGCTGCGCGACGTCGAGGATCGCGTCAACGAGTGGATCAAAGCGAGCCGGCCGGTGCGCTGGCTCAACATGGAGCGGGCCGAGGCGGAGCGGCTCGGCGCGATGGCCCTGTTCGGCGAGAAATACGGCGAGTGGGTGCGGATGGTCGAGGTCGACGGGGTCTCGCGCGAGCTCTGCGGCGGCACCCATGTCGCCAGCACGGGAGAGGTCGGCATCTTCAAAATCTCCTCTGAGGGCTCCAGCGCGGCCAACGTGCGCCGCGTCGAGGCGATCACCGGCCCCGCCGCCATCGACTTCTTCCGCGAGCGCGAGTCGCAGCTGCGCGAGGCGGGGGAGCTGCTCGGCAGCCCGCAGGATCCTCTCGGTGGTGCCCGGCGCGCCGCCGAGAAGCTGAAGGAGGCAGGGGCCGGTGCCGAGCAGGCGCAGCGCCAATTGCTCGGCGAGGAGGCTAAGCGCCTGGTTGGCAGGGCTGATGAGGTCGACGGCGTCAAGGTCGTCGTCTCCGTCGCTGATCTGCCCGGCCAGAGGGAGCTGCTCGACGTGGGAAACCGGATCCAGTCGACGCTGGGCGGCGCCTCGGCGCTGGTCCTGGGCGGCGGCGACGGCGACAAAGTCGCGCTGGTCTCGCTGGTCTCCGCGGATGCCGTCAGTCGCGGCCTCTCCGCCGCGACGCTCGTCCGCGAGGCCGCCGCGGTGGTCGGCGGTGGCGGTGGCGGTCGCGACGACATGGCCCAGGCCGGCGGCAAGGACCCGGCCAAGCTCGACGACGCGCTCGCCGCCGCCCGCAGCGCGATCGAGCGGGAGCTCGGTTAGACCGTGCGCGTGCTCGCCCTTGATCATGGGACCGCTCGCATCGGCTGTGCGATCTCCGACCCGACCGGCACCCTGGCGACGCCGCTGCCGGTGGTCGAGCCGCCGGAGGCGAAGCTGGTCGCGGAGATCGTCGCCGAGCACGGGGTCGAGCGGGTCGTCGTCGGCCTGCCGCTGCACCTGAGCGGTGAGGAAGGGAGCCAGGCGGCGCTCGCGCGGGGCTTCTGCACTGAACTGGAAGCGATGCTCTCGATCCCGGTCGAGACCTATGACGAGCGCCTGACCACGCGGATGGCGGAGATGAGCCGGCGGGCGGGGGCGAGCGCCGCGCCCGACTCGCTTGCGGCCGCGCATCTGCTGGAGGCCTATCTGGCCGGCGCGGCAGCGGTCGAAGAAGCGACCCCAAAGGTGGCGGAGCCGGGCGATGAGTGACGACTGGCTGGGCGGCGACCCCTTCGCCAATCCCGAGGATCCGGCTGCCCGGGAGCGCGAGGAGCGGCGGCGCGAACGGGAGGAGAAGCGGCGGAAGCGGGAAGGGAAGCAGGCGAAGAAGGAGGGGGTTGCGGAAGAGAAGCAGGCGAAGAAGGAGGGGGTTGCAGGGGGGGAGTCCGGGGATGACTCGCCGTCGCAACAGC